>NZ_VZQN01000051.1:0-48635 GCF_014397645.1 Paraburkholderia sp. 31.1 | reverse complement strand
CGAACCCTGCAGATGCAGACTTGCAATGGTCAGGCGCTCTTCAGGCTGAAGTTGCTGGTACTGAGTTCTTTCGTGCATCGCAACACCTTATACGAAACAGGTGTTGCACTTCAGATTTGAGGCCGCCCTGCAAATCCTGGAGTCGACGCATCGGCATGCGCTTTCTGGAAGCGCACCATGCTCGCGTAGAGCGTGTCTTGCCCTCCACGGGAAAAGCCCATTAGCATCACGCGGCTCGCGTCGACATGAGGGTTTTTGGAAATAAGGCTGAGCGCGCGATACGCGTCTTCTGTCTGGGCGAGTCTGCCAAGCTGACTCTGGTCATTGATTGTGTTTTCTATGCCTCGGCTCGTGAAACTGTCGACAACGAAAGTGGCAACGCCCAACGACAGGAACCACTGCTCCCAGTCCGCTATCTGGCCGCCGATACCCCCAGACGGGTGCAGCAGTATGACGGCGGGCAGCCTGTCGGTCCCGGATCGAGGCAGCCGCAATTCACCGGCTATCGTCACGCGCTTGCC
The DNA here is from genome assembly GCF_014397645.1 of Paraburkholderia sp. 31.1. Taxonomy (NCBI): domain Bacteria; kingdom Pseudomonadati; phylum Pseudomonadota; class Betaproteobacteria; order Burkholderiales; family Burkholderiaceae; genus Paraburkholderia; species Paraburkholderia sp. 31.1. Next base: position 48,114 of record NZ_VZQN01000051.1, on the reverse strand, counting down.
GTCTTCGCTTCCGGCCAGAAATTGCTCGTCTGTGAGCGTCATCGACTCGAATGGAATGACTTCCATTCGCGCCACCTGCGCGTAGGGGACGCGCGGAATGCAAAGGAGCACAAGGACTAGCAAAAGGAACGGCAAGCCTCTCACACTTGCGAACATGGCCGTCTCCCATGAGTACGGACAGAGTTATTTATGCAGCGTTATAGGCGGTCCGGGCAGGAATGCAATGCAAATGACAGAATTGTCGTGATACGACAGACGGTGACGGCAGACGGCAGACGGCAGACGGCAGACGGCAGACGGCAGACGGCAGACGGCAGACGGCAGGCACTTTATCGATTCGCCGGGTCGCGCATGTCCAGAAAGTCGAGGATTCGAGTCGCTTTAGCCGTTCGGAATCACCGAGCGCGGTCGGCGCGCGAGCGTAGCGCCCATTTCACTTCGCCGCCCCCAGGTTGATTCCTGAGCGGGAGAGGAGCAAAAACGCGAAGAAAGCCACCAACAGCTGTTTGGCCTGAATGTCGTCGACTCCGCGAGCAGGAAGAAAAGCTCAAGCAGTATCAGCACGTCGACGTATTGTTCATCAGCCTGACTATTAATAAAAAGACCCATAAGTTTCTCAACTTACGGGCCCGTTTTTCTCAGGTTATGCGTCTACCTACACACACACCTGTAGCGAGACCCATATGGTGAGATTTTTGGCCACGCCAGATAAGACTCTGCGGGGCGTGGGCGGCATCGGGTGAGATTTTGGGAGGCATCGCGTGAGATTCACTTCCTCACGGCCGCACCTGCCTCACCAACCTGAGTCTTCTTCACGAAGTTCTCCCATCACCATCCCCCATCATGTGAACAAGAGCGTCAGCGCCCAGGACTGCCACCTCGGTATCGCTTTTGCGCATAGCAATGCGCTGAACTACCGCGCGTCGCAGTTATGGTTGCGCTTCGAGGTAGGCTTTTGCCTTCTCAATATGGGTAGCCAGCACCCAACGAGGGGGCTGCGCTGGATGGAAATCTTCCCGTTAAAGTCACCGAAAATGTCCTGAGCCTCTTGAGATAGCACCTTAATAGGCTGGCCAGCGATATTTGTCGACATTGCACTGATACAGAGAGCTTTCTTCAAAAGCCGGCTCCCCGGGCCTCCCTGTACCAATACCAGACGGTCTTTCTGCTTCTTGAACAGTTCACCATGCATGACGTGAAAGTTGCCACCGCAACGTCGGCGCACCTCGTTTTCAGGTAAGTCAATGGCAAGCCCTGCCCACTCCACGACGAAGTAACCCACGATGTAGAGCGCTGGTGCGCGCTCATGGTCCCAGCCCGATAGGCCGGCATAGAACGCCAACAAATCCCCCTTCTGGAGTCGACGCAGTCCGGCCTTGGGCGGAGTCGGGTCTCCGTACGTGAAAGACTCGAACTCCGGGTCGACATGCATCGCCAGGCTTTCGACCGTATTCCACCGGCTTGTCGGAAAGTAGGCTGAATAGGGCAAGCCCTTGATTCCCAGTGTGTTTCCGTAGGTTCGCAATCCGACGCCGGAACCATCAGGGATGGGGATGAGTTCGAAGGAGCCGTCGTCAAATAGAGGGCCCTGGATGCCGCCTGAGCCAGAATCCACGCCAACACGCAGCAAAACAACATTCATTTCTGCACCGCCTCCAGGTCGTCGAGGATAGAGGTCAGAGTCCACTTTCGATACGGTCGTGTTGGCCCTGGACGGCGCCGGCGCACCAACGGTCGGGTCCACACGAAACTGAAGTTCCGGTCACCCACCAGCATTACGCTTTGCCCGCCGCCGACGCCAACGTAGTTGACGTCGTCCTCCCATCCAGCGTCCTCGGCCGTACTCCGGTGGGAATGGCCCACCATGGGCGATAAATATGCTGCGGGCAAATATCTGTCGTTCCCGGCGACCATGTCAGAAGCTGGAATCATCAGGTCTCCAAGCCGATGTCGGGTCGAATCTTTGGCATCAACCACCTCTGACCTGCCTGACTGACGGAAGGCCTGGACCAATTCTGCCTGCGACGCATAGGCTTCGCCTACCCGCATGAAATAGACGAGTGACTGCTGTTTCCCGAATGCTTGGTCCCAACTGGTCAGGCCAGCGACCCAGACACCCCGCTCCCATTGCTCTGGGGTCAGCGTCGCACGCATACCGTGCTTGCAGGTGCAGAGCGTGATGAGCCCACCTTGGAAATTAGGTGCACTGCCCGTCTGCACGTACTCGCCGTTGGCTGGTCGAACAGAGCGCACAACATAGGCATAAACATCCTCATCCGATGCGCCGACTTGTGCGATTCGCCTGCGCCACTCTTCGATGGACAGGTCCGTGGCAACAGACGCGACGCTATCCATCACCATCCCGTTTGACCGGTTTGGCCTGCAAGTAGACTTTAGCGGTGAGGTTGATAATCCGGGGGTGCTGCGAAGCGTGCAACAGGCGCCTTTTGCCATAAAGAAACCTCGGGTACCAAGCAGTCGGTTATGGTCGGCGTCGTGTGAGGCAGACAACAACACCACAAATTTTCGCCATTCTTATTTGGTGCCGGATAGCGGTGCATTGCCACGTCCGCCGCCCGACGGACTGCGTGTCTTACTTGGCCAGTTTCCGCCCTGAAAGCCCGTCGGTGGTCGGCTACTCCCACTCGAAAGCGCCTCTGGGCTTCCGCTTCGTCCTCCGCCTGGATTGTTTCCGACGCCGGCACCTTTTCCGCCACCGCCGCGCTTGACCATGATTTCCTCCTCATGAAGTCGGCACGCACCGACAAGAGGCCGTCTGCGTCATGGAGACTCTGCTTCGAATTGCTCGTCGGCTTAATGCTAAGGTTTCGAGTTCTGACGACGTCGCCATTCCTTTTGCTGCAAAGGTCTCGGATGGCCCAAATCAAGTTTGTCTGGTATTCGATTTCATCCGTGGGTTCGCAGATTCATGGGTTGGCGGATTGGCAACACGAGCCGCGCCGTCCGAGTATCGAAACTGCCATGGCCAGCGGGTGGGCTATTTCGGGACAAATACACTCAAGTAGACCTTGATGATTTGTGCACATATCGACGCGTACGCGAAGCCGGCGACTTGGGCGCTCAGTTCGAAATGAGCAAAAGTGACGAAGGTGTCAGCCACGTATTTCCGTTGAAGTACCAGTCGCTTCAGCGAACGCTTTGGTAAATCAAAGACGAGCTCACTCATCTTGAGGCTACGCCACGCCTTCACGCCGGCGACGGGGGTGGTGAAAAGCAGCAGCGCAAGCACGAAGTTAGTCACGAGCGGGTCAGCGCGATGACGGAAGGGTGCTACTTCGGTCGCGTAGGTCTGAACTACGCTACTAAGGAGTGCGATGCCAAAGTAGAGCAACCCGAGGACGGCCGCGCCGGTTCCGCCAAGAAAGACAATTGCCCCAAGGAGACGCTTACGGACGTTCTTGCTGTATTTCCTAAAAGACCGTTGACTCCGGATAACAAAGAGCGGCGTGAATCCTGCAAAGGCCGCGATAACACAATCGATGGCCGTGACGCCCGTCTTCACCACGAACCAAGCTGCAACTATGGCCAAGGACCTCGTGAACAGTTCCCAGCCGAGCTTTCGGTCCTCGCTCATGAGGCCCCAGTAGTCTTCAGTGATGCCGCGTTTCACGATTGCTGTCATTGGTCTTCGTATTTTTAACTGCTCTATTGTGGGAGTTCCGGCACAAGGGGAGGCCCGGGGCTTTCGTCTGGCCGCTTTGAGTTGAGTTGAGTGCGCGTTACCCGTGCGGACGATTTACTACACGGGCATTGTCTGCCCTGTGCTTGGGGCCGTCGCTAACCATCGGTTGACTGCACCGCGCGGCAAGTCCCGTGCGGAGAAACGGATGGCCCTACGCCTTCCTCGACGTTAGTCTGACCCTCGAGGGCCCGCACTAGCGTCTCTATCGACGTAGCCCAGTACAGGCGCTCTTGCTCAAGACGGAGGCGCTGCCCCCAAGTACCAGCGCGTAGGTTGTCGTACACGTGCCGCTCTTCGGCCGTCAGCTCATCAAAGGGGACATTGGCACACAGCGAAGATTCCTCCACCCAAAGCGGGCGGTGCGAAACCAGTGTCGCTTCGTCCATAAGTACCGACCGAAGCTGAGGCATGACTCTGCGGGCGCGGTCTAGGATTGCAAAGCCGTGAGTGTCGATGTCACCCCAGTAGACAATCTCCGGCCCTCGCAACCATCGCAGGACATGCAACGCGCTCACCGCATTACCAAGGCGCATGATTGCCACGGTACCTGGAACGTCCGGGAGTGCTACGCCCGTCTCAAGATTCTCGACGATAACCACTGCCTTGGGCTCAATAGGCAGCGTCGCAAGTTCACCTATAGGTGCCTCGATGTCACAGAGGCCGCCGACTCGTTCGCGCAAGGCTGGGCATAGAAGTCGGATTCGGACCCTGTGCGCAGGCTTCCTCAGGCCGCACAAGGCATGGAAGTCGCTGTCGTCGACAGTGACTTCGCGCAACGACCGAAGGAGCCCCGCCACCAGGCCGGTTCGCTTCTCCAACCACTTCGTGTCGAGCCCTTCGACAGGAAGTTGTCGGAGGTAGAGTCCGGAATCGGGATTCGCTTCCAGCCATGTCAAGAGCGTTACCAGCCGCTCGAAGTCTTCCGGAGTGTAGTCGGCTAGCACATCGAACTTCGATGCCAAGACCTTGCTTTGTGCGAGCACTGGCCAGCGATTCAGCATCTGCTGGTAGCGCTCAGTTGCCGTTTCCCAGCGCCTGGCCTGACCCACGGCAGTCGCAACGGCAGTCGCATTCGCGAAGCTCAGGCTTACAGGAAGGCGATGCCTGCCAAACCGCGCGAATTGCCGCTCTTCAAAGATAACTTCACCCGGACCGCTTCTCGACTGCCAAGCGAAAGCCCATGTGCGGACCGCCGAAGCATCCTCGGCGATGTCTTTGTCGGTGGGAGCACCCAGCGCGACGACCAGCGGCCAAGCTCCCTCCCCAGCAAGCCAGTTCTCGTGCTGGTTATTGAAGCGACGAACAAGGAAGTCGCGCGCCGACTCAGGAGACAGCAGTTTCTTCGGCATTGCGTACGTCCTGAGTCAACTTCAAGCGATTGGACTCGCTGTCGTACTCGATGGGTATGACGGCAGATTTCTTGCGGTCCTTTATATGCACGAAGCATGCTCCCCCGATGAAAGGTTCCAGTGTCATCACGGATTTCAGAGGGGTGGCCACAATCATCTGGAACCCGAACGCCTTGAAGATGTTCATCGCCATCGCAGTGAACTCTGCATCGGCTTTATCGAAAGCTTCGTCGAGCACCACGGTGGAGTAGCTCGGAAGCGCACGGTCCTGGCCGCCAAGCTGATAGCGCAGGGCGGCCGCCAGGCAGGTAGCAGCCAGCTTCTGGCGCTGTCCGCCCGACTTACCTGCGCCGCTGCGGTAGACCTCCACCTCGACGTCGTCCTCGTCAAGCTCGCGAGCAACGAACTCCACGTGCTGCCTGACGTCGAGCACCAGATTTCGCCAGTTCTTGTCCACAGTTTCTTGGCTGGCGAGGCGCTTAACCAAGGCAGCCAACGTCTTGAAGCGCTCTTCGGCCAGGTCGCGGTCGTTCGAGAACGAGTGGCTGAGCGACTCCTTCAAGCTCGCGCGGAAGAGCCGCACATCCTCGAGCGACTTGTCGGTCGTTTCGATGACGAGGTGCGTTCCCGGGTTGAACGGCGCTGTCTCCAGGCTCTCATTGACCAGTTCCATGCGCGAGCGAATTGCCGAGCGCTCCTCGTCGAGCTTGGTAGCCAGGAGAGTCAGGTTCTGGTCGCTCTGCTCGCGTAGCAACCCAAAGAATCGGTCTTCGAACGCTGGAAGGTTGTCATCTTCCAGCCGCTTGAGCTTTGCCAGATAGTCGTCGGCGCTGGCCAGCGTAGCGTCCAGACCACCAGCAACCGAAGGCCACAAGCGGTTGAACTCTACGAAGCGCTGGACGATAGCATTACGCAACTCGCCCAAGCGACTCTCAATCGCACGCAATTCATTGCTGAGGCCGCGGTCCACCTGCCCGTTCACCTGGTCAAGGTTATCGAGAGTAGCCTCTTTACCGGTGGCCGCATACCGAGCTGCGATTTGGGCGGCGAAGGCCGGTGGCCTGTCAGAGGCGGGCCACAAACGAGCCAGCTCGGCCAGCTTGACATTTAGCTTCTCGATGTCGCACTTGATGGAGCGACCTTTGGCATCCTCTTCGTTCTTCTTGCCAACGGCCCTGGAGTGAACGTCCTCCTGCGTCTTGATGCGGTCATCCAGGATGGCAAGGTCCGGCCTGGCGTCCCGCTCCGCATTGAGGCGTGTCGTCAAGTCGTCAATGCGGGCCAGAAGTGCGCCGACGTCGACGTCGTTCCACGTCAGGTTCGACAGGTTCTGGCACTGCAAGAGCTGTTGTTGCTGGAGGACTTCTTCATCCCCAATCTTGTCCAGAGCCATCCGCAGTTCAGCGATGCGTCCGCCGAGCTCCGCTGCCTTGTTTTTGTACAGAGTGAGCTTGTCCTTATTGTCGAAGCCCAGTACCCACTGGCTGCGGTCGTTGACCGAGTGGCGGTCGTTCTTCTCGTGCCGCACCGTGTTGTGCTTGACCAAGCCCTCACGGGTGACGGCACGAGGGGCATTGCGGAACGCCTGTAGCGTATCGGTGCATTCAAGGTCGTATGAGTGCTTTAGCTCTTCCCGCACCCATTCACCAAAGCTTCCCTGCGCGAAGTTGAGCTTTCGCACTAGAGAATTGGGACCGGGCGTGCGTCCGGATGTCTGCTGGACAGTCCGAAAGTACACCAGTCGCTCGCCAATGTTGCGCTCGTTCAGGTACGCCGAGACCGCCGGGTAGAGCTTCTCATCGACGAGGATGGAGCGCGCGAAACCGCCGAGGACGCGCTCAATGGCACCCCGCCATTCGCTCGAATCAGAACGCACTTCCACCAGTTCGCCCGCGAAAGGCAGCTTCGCCTCGGGTATCGAAAGGTCGCGGGCCATGCGCTCACGCAAGTCCACGAGCCGTGCCGGAAGGTTGGACCTTTGACGCTCCAGGGCTTTAACCTCGGCCACCGCCGTGGTGAATTCTTCGCTGACCTGCCGATGGTCTGCCTTGAGCTGGTCCTTACGGTCCTCTACTTCCTTCGTCAGGTCGTGAGCCCTGAGGACACGCTGTTTGGCAGCTTCGACTCGCTGGACGAACCAGACCACGCTGTCAGGCATCGCCCATCCCATGACTTTGCACGCGACTGCCGCCTGGTCACGCTTGTTCATCCGGACGAGTTTATCTGCCTCCGCCGCCTTGATATTTTCTTCGAGACGGACCAAGACATCGGCCCCCATTTTGAGCTTCTGACGTTGTAGGTCCGTCAGCTTGACGGACTCGTCATCGGCAATCTGCGAGAGACGTTGGACTTCCTGCCGCGATGCTTCCCCATCGACCTCCAGCTCTGCAATCCGCTCGTCCACGAGGACCTTGCGACGGTGCTCTCGATACTGGTCAATGGCAGTCTGGATTGCCTGCAGCCCGTTGCGGTCGTTGTTGCCATGTTCAAGCTCCATGTGCTCTTCCCGCGCCGGCTTGAGCATCTGGATTTGGTTGCGGGCAGCCACTACCTCGTGGTGTGCCTCGTTCAGTTCCCCGAACTCGTTGATTAGGCTGGTGGCGATGCCGAACGTCTCAGGCTCATCCAGCATGAAGTCCCGCAGGAACACGTTGAGGTCGCCGAGATTCTTCGCCGACTGCGTCTTATGCAGAAGGCGGAGGGCGCGCTCGTTGTCGATGTCCAGCATACGACGAAAGCGCTCCTGATATGCGCTGAATTCGGTGTACACCTTCGCATCGAGCAGGTCGTGTTTGAAGCGGCGGGTGTCGAACTCGTTCTTGGCGAAGAACTCCAGCTCCTGAATCTCGAACTCACGCTCGAGGGTGAGGTACAGCCGCTTGGCGTCGCTTGACGCCGTGGTGTTGCCCTTGACCCATAGGACTTGAGCGAGCACGACCACCCGACCTTGTCCATCGCGGTAGGTCTCTGCAATGGCGGACCAGGTCGTGCCGCTGCGAAGGTATTGTGAAACGTATTCGCCACCGTCTCCCGTTTGCTGCGCCCAAGCACCCCTGAGGTAGGTCATGGCGCTGCGGTCGCGCCCATGCCGCTCTGCTTCACGCGCTGCAACGTTGAAGTCCAACCACTTCGGTGGCGTCAGCAGCGCCGCGTGAGCGTCCAGAACCGTCGACTTCCCCGAACCAGACGGCCCCACGAAGAGGTAGCCTTCCTTGGGGATTGGGAAGTCGAAGACGTTGGAGAAGGTTCCCCAGTTGAACGTCTGTATGCGCGTAAGGCGGAACTGGTCACCGCTGCCGTCCAACAACACGGGCTGGTCGACGTTCATAGCGAGTCCTCCTCGTTTTCGGCACTGCTGGCCGATGCATCGTCTTCAGCGGTGTTGCCCTCGTCCGTGTTTATCGCGTAATGCGAGGACGCCAGAGCGGCATAAGTTCGTGTCAGGTCTTGAATTTCTTCGGCCGAGAAGAGGAGCTTGAGCGTCGGTGAGACTTCGTACCTCTCACCAGAGCCACGAACGAATTGCAGCAGGCTGAGCTTCTTGGCCTTGTCGACGGCGTTGACGATTTGCTTCTCAAATTTTGCGTGGTCGGGGTTGTTCCCCCGTTCGAACACCGACAGGTGTTCTTGCATGTCATCGCGCGACACGACAGCCCGTTCGCCCTGCGCGTCGGCCTGGGTCAGGCGCTGTCGCAAGAAGAGCAGCAACGCTGTATCCAGGAAGGTGAGCGATGCCTTGCGAAGAAGGATGGGGACATCGATGTCCTCGGAGACGACCTGCCGCGTGAACGCGACTCGCTGTTCGTGGTCAATGACGACCTCGAGAAAGAGCTCATGCATGCGAGAGCGGACGACGGCTTCATCGCGAAGCAGCACTGGCCAGAGCTTTGACTGGCGCCGGGCGTCCACGGAAGGGCCCAGAAGCAGTTGCACCAGTACCCTCCTGGTATCAATTGGAAGCGAACCGGTGTCGCCTCGGAACGTCGCAGTGTCAGCAACTGGCGCATCGGGCGCGAGCTCGTCGGCCACGCTTTCGTCGGTGGGGTCAGTCAACGAGTTCAAGATAGCGCTCCCTCAAGAAATAGATGGTCGGAATCTTGGCGCGACGCTGGGTCGCGTCGTCGCCTTCCCATGAGACGAGCTCGGTGCCTTCCGTGACCTCGCCGTGCTTGGCACCCAACGCCACATAGCCAACGACGCTGCCAAGACCTTGTTCCGCTGGAAACTCGGCCAGTGTTTGACCAATGGTGACCTGCGACTGGCGCTCGAGAATGGTCCGCAAGTGGGCTTTGAGCGTTCGAAAGTCGATTTCCGACTGTCGCACGAGCTCGCTCACGGTTTCCAGGTCCAGCTCAGAGGGTTCCGCAACCCGCATTGACGAATCGGTCACTCGTTGCGTGGGGTCATAGAGCACCCACTGTGATACTGACCGGATGCGACCGCTAGACTGCATGAGCTCGAAACCAATCTGCTCATTAGGGCGAACTGCATTCTTGGCGGTGAGCGCTGCCTGCGTTGCTTCTTTCAGTAGGCCGTGCAGGCGCCGGTGCTCAAGAAACTCGCGGCTCTGCACGAAGCTCTTGAGGCTCCGTGCAAAGTGCTGCAACACGTCGTGTACCCCTCGTCCTTCGTTCAATAGAGCGCCCGTTAGCCCATGCAGGAATTTGCGTTCGTGCGATTCCAACTGTCGCGCAAAGGGCCGGCTCGTCACTTCGTCCAACGACTCTCTAAGGGTGGCGGCTTGCTCGCTGTCTGTCAGCAAACGCCAAAACGCGTTGAAGGTGCGACCAGCATCGCTCTCGCCGATAAGGTCAACGCCAGCAAAAAGCTGTTCAAGCACGTCGCCGCGGCTACCTTCGTTCTCCATCAGGCTCTGCCGCAGCCCCCGGTTCAATCGCTCGAACTCGTCTCGGACGCTTCGGAAGTCGGCGGCAAGCTCTTGGGCCAAAGCGATGACTTCGCGCGCGCTCTCGATGGCACGGTCCGGGGGCAGAACCTTCGCGCCGCCACGCTCGACATCAGCGATGGCCGTGTCGATACGCTCGTGTTCAGCGCGCAGCGCTGCCAAGCGTGCTTCGGGGTTGGTATTGGTCTCTTCAGCCAGTCGCGACAGTTGGTGAATGACCACTGAAAGCCGACTCTCTGTGGCGGTCGTTCTTGGCGTCAAGAGTCCCGTGACAAAGCGCACCGAAGTAAGCGCTTCGGCCGACAATTCGTACTCTTCTTCGGGAGCCCCGATGGGAAACCGGCGCGTCAACCAGCCTTGATTGAGCCACTCGGAGACGTACGCCTGGGGTGTCTGGGGGAGGTCTTCGCCGGTTGAGCGAAGCGAATCGATGTCACGACCGAGGCGCTCATGAAGCACCGAACTTGGTAACGCTTTGTCAGTACCCGCGAAAAGCGACTGGAGCAAGGCAATTATCACGGGTGCCTTGGTGGCTGCCAACAGGCGCCAAAGGGGTTGCTCGCGCAGATTGCGCAGGGCCGCTGCGCCCCGAAGCGCCTTCACGCCCATCTCCCAACGAAACGGTAACCAGTGACGCTATCCACTTGGACCTCCGAGGCAATCTGCTGGAGCCACTATACGACTAGTTTTTATACGAGTCTAGTTTTTATTCATACATATTTTTACTACTCGTGAGAGAATTCTGATGATGCCCGAACGCTTGCCCACCACATCGGACCCAACAGGGTCATCCAGTAGCCGCGCCCCTGGTCGGTGGAGCCAGGACCGTCGCCTGGAATTCATTGACTTTCGACTTCGGTGGGATGGCCGTCTCAACCGCAGTGACCTGACAGAATTCTTTGGCATTTCCGTGCCTCAAGCGTCGCTAGACATCGCTAAATATACGGAACTGGCGCCGACTAACTTAAATTACGACCGCAGCTCCCGGGTCTATATAGCGTCTGCCGACTTTAAGCCGCTGTACCCGTCGAGCGACTCTGGTCGCTATCTCAACGAGTTGTTGTCGCACGCTTCCGGGCTGGACTCAGAGGAAAGCGGCTTCATCACTTGGGCGCCTCCGGTCGCAACAGTGCCACATCCTGGTCGAACCATCCGCGTCGATGTATTAGTCGCGCTTCTTCGAGCCATTCGCGAGCGCTGTGCAATACGCGTGTTGTACCAATCGATGACGCGCCCACAGCCTTCCCCACGTACGATTTCTCCGCATGCCCTTGCCCACGATGGCTTCCGCTGGCACGCACGCGCCTACTGCCATATGCGCAACCAGTTTCTGGACTTTGTTGTTGCGCGCATGCTGGAAGTTGACAGCTTTGAGCCGGCCGCCGCAAGTCCGGACGATGATGTGAAGTGGCACACCATAGTGCCTTTGGTATTGATTCCGCATCCCGAACTGAGCACGTCGCACAGACTTGCCATTGAACTTGATTTTGGAATGGAGGACGGGCAAGTCGAGTTCCATTGCAGACAGGCGTTTCTCTTCTACGCTCTGCGACATCTGCGACTAGACCTTGAAGGCGAAGCCAAACCGGAGGCGCAGCAGATTGCTCTGAAGAACCGCTCAGAAGTTGAGGCGTACATGTTGAGCGAAGGTGCGTTTTGACGCGCCTTCTGCCGGACATCAACGTTGCCGTTCGGCTCCACCCGACGAACGCATCGATGCCGGACTACCACCTGTTGACACATCTGGATTTCGGGCAACCTCGCATCCACCTCGCCGACCAGAGCCCCATCGAGCTTGAGAGTCATCGCTTTGATACGCAGGACTTCCACTTTGGCGTGGCTGAGCGCGACCGTCTAGGGGGAGTAGCGTAAACGCGCGGCAACAGCCCGGAGAAATCCGGATGGCCCCCCGTCTCCCAGATTGAAGTCATGAGTACAAGCTCGTGGAACAGACCTATAGCCCGGACGTGTTGAATCTGGTGGTCGCGAAAGGATATCTCGCCAAGCACCTTGAGAACGAAGCTGCACGGCAGTACGTTGCGCAGCACCATCAGAACCTGATGGTGGAGTTCGAATCAATCATTGCAACGATTTCTTTGCACCAGCAGCAATTCAGCGCGGTCCCCTAACGCCTTGTCGCGAATTCAGCGCCCCGCAACGTCCAAATGAATCGAGGTCCGTCAACGCCAGTTGACAAAAATCTCTCGTTTGAACTCCGACGTTTGCGCCGATATTCAGCGCGCGAACGATGCAAAACTCTTTCGGGCGGGCTGACCGCATGGCAAATTCATTTGCAGCCGTGCTAGTATTGTCGCGTCATGGGGCGGTAGCTCAGCTGGGAGAGCGTCGCGTTCGCAATGCGAAGGTCGGGAGTTCGCGCCTCCTCCGCTCCACCAAATTTAATCCTGAGTACAGTAAAGGCCGGAACTCTTTATCTGATAAGGATTTCGGCCTTTTTACGTTGAGCGTCGTCCAGCCACATCTGGTGGCAATCCAGCGCGGGTGGGGGCAGCATAGGGGCATCGGACCGCTGCCCCCTATCCCCCGAGACGCTCTCACGGACATCGCCAGCAGGAATGCAAGGCCTGGAGCAAAATCCAGCGCCTCTGGGACGGTGGCGGGCTGTATCTGGAGGTGCCCGTTGGCGGGTCAAAGCTCTGGCTGCTGGGTGTCGATGACGGCTCAGTTGCGAACGCACTCCTGAGCACCGCTTGAGCGATGGTTCTGCGAGCGCTCAAGTTCAAAAGCGTATGGCCGGGCATTGGCGATTCGCAACGAGTCAAACTCTGCTCTGGTCAATGCCCCGACAAGAGGCTCAGGTAGCGCGAATCGACATTCTCATAGGTCGTCGGGGACAACCATGCACGACCGCCAGTGTCGTTCGCTACCTTGTAACTCCACGTGGCTACACGCTGGACAATCTCTTTGTCACCTGAAACGCCAGCGAGCAGTCCGATTTCGGCGAGCTGCTGCTCTTTGAGTACAAGACGTTCGAGCCAGCGCTCCAGGTGTGGTCTCGCCGCGAGAGAGTCAGACTTGCTGCGATTACAAACTGGATGAGCCAAGACGAAGTTGTTGGCTAGGTCCCTTGAGTAAAGCGAGAATGGGACGAAGTGGTCGACGTCTACGTTCGTGAGTCCTTCCCCGCAGTAGAAGCAACGTGAACCATCCAGCTTGCGCAATTGGGTGCTGATGACGGCGAGCGACTGCCGCGAAGACGAGAAGAGAAAATCCTCAAGGTCGTCAGCGTTCCCAAGAATGGGGTGATTACGGCGATTTGCCTTTATGTGCGCGACCCATCGAGTCCGCGCCATCTGCTCCACGAGGGTATAAAAGCGACGCAGGCAATAGCTGACGCCCGGCTTCAGCGTCACCGAGCCTCTTGACTGCCGCTCATACAGGAACGGGTCAGTCACCCCGGCAAAGTTTTGAAGGTACGTCAATGGCTGCGCGGACACTACGGATGCTACCTTCGACAACAGTGGCCCATAGCTCGGTAAGCGGGATGCTTGTAGCGCTGATGATGCTGAGGTGCCTGCTCTGAATTCTGAGATTGCGTTCAGAATCGCGGCTTGGACCCCAAGATTTTGAACCAGAACACCGGGCTGGCTGCCCACACGACCAGTTCCATACGGGGTCGAATGTTGCCAGTAGAGATAGACGAACCGCTCTGAAATTTGACGGGTCGTCAATGTGAGTTCGGCCCCGTCGTCGGCGCCGTGCTCGACCGCCAATTCTGCGAATGAAATCAGAAGCGCGAATTTATACGTCGCGGTGAAGTCGCCCTCGGCGAACAGTCGTTGAAGCTTCGCGAGGAAAGCTAACTGCACTTCCGGCGATGGTGGAGGTGCGTTGAAACTCAATCGCGTTGGCTCCAGTAGTCGGCCTTTGCAGGTAATACCCACCGAATGCCGCCGCGCGGGTCTGCTACATCGCCTGTGAAACGAGGTATTAGATGAATGTGCAGGTGAGGCACGGTTTGTCCGGCAGCCGGACCGTCGTTGATGCCAATGTTGAATCCGTCCGGATGGAGGGACGCGAGTGCATATCCCTTGGCGTGGTCCAGAAGGGTAAGAAGGTCATCACGCTCTTCAGCGCTCACCTCGAAGAATGAACGAACGTGGCGCTTGGGAATGACAAGACTATGTCCAGGTGAGATGGGAAACCCATCCAGAATCCACATGGCATGTCGGTTTTGACCCACGATGCGGCCAGTCGGAATCTCGCAAAATGGACAGGTCTGTGACGACATCGAGGGATTCTTCGAAGACTTGATGGAACAGCGCATTTTACCTACTTTACTGTTGCCGCGGACGTGCCAAATCCCCTCAGACCTTCAACGCAGACCACTAAGGATGTGCTGCCTAAAGTGAGCGTCGAGCCGCTCGGCTACGGAGACGCCACGGCAACCGACCGACGGTCGAACGGCCAATTCGTGTCATCAGTACAATTGGTCCGTGCGAGCAATATGATGCGAATGTTCAATGAATATGCTGAACTAATCGGAAACCTACGCAATTGAAAGATAAAAACCGCGACCTGACATCCGACACCGCTTTAACCGAAGCAATCACAGCCTGTATGGCGCCGGCTACCGCTGCTGCGAAGTCGTGGTATCCGAGGCTTAAGGCTCACCTCGGCCGAGTGAAGGCTGCGACGCGCGCCGACTTTGCGAACCGCGATTTTCTGGATGAGTTGTGGAGCGACGAGTCAGTGTCCTCCACAGGAATGGGGAGCGTGAAAGTCGCACCGGCGCTCGATGACCCGGAGTTCCGCCAGTGGTTCAGCCAAGCGTTCACCGAGCCTCTGCCAGAAGACCCGACGCAGGCCGAGGCGCAGCTAACTACTCTATATAAAGAGCTTGTGCGTCGACTAGGGGAAAAGTGCGGACGCGTCGCACGTCTGAAGCTTAATCGTGTAATGTGCGCAAAATTCCCCGAATATTTCACAACGCTGGCGGATGTCGGTGCGCTCAAATTCCTTCACCGGGCGCTGGGCGGGGCCTCAAGCGACCATCCAGTCCATGCACATATCGCGATTAAACGCCGCCTCGACGCACTTCTCGGACCTGTCGCTTCTGACAATCCAACCGGTGAACTCGACCGACTTTCGTTGCCGTGGTTTCTCTATGAACATATCGCAGATGAGCCAGAATCGGTCACTGAGCCGTTGTCTACGGGCGAAATCGCTTCCTCGACGGACGGACTACACCCATTACCGGCATCTCTCAGACGGAAAGGATTGACGGCCATCAAGGGCAACTTCGGAACGCTCCTGGAATTTGTGCAAGTGCTGCAGGACGGCCTGACCCGAGAGGAGTTCGCCGACGAGGTCCGACGAAGTAACCCAGACCTATCGGAAAATAGCCTTGGCACGGTCATTAATACGGTCGCTAGGGAGTTCGATTTGTGCGTCAGAGACGGTGACGTGTACCGCCTGAATGCTCGCGGCCTCAATCTGCTGGAGACCAGGGACCCGGACGAATTTGCCGACCACCTGCTAACCAAGATTCTCGGCATCGACCATGTCATAAAGGCCCTCGCACACGGGCCCATCGCTCTTGTGGACCTGACGGAGAGCCTGAAACGGGTGAACCCGGGCTGGACGTCGGATTTTATGCCGCGCTCAATAATTGCATGGCTGACGAGTCTCGAAGTTATTCAACAGAGCCCCACGCGCAAATGTTCTCTTACGGACCGCGGAACAACGTGGGCGAATAAAATCACATGGTCCCCCGAAGCACTGCAAATCTTCGATTTGCCAGTACCGCCGACGCTCGATGCTGTTAGCGCAACTGCCGAAGCGCCTCTTTTTGTTGAGGTCTTACAACGACTTGAACTCATCAATCAAGGTCGACTGCTTTTACCGACAGATTTGGTTCGGCAACTGCACGTCGGATTATGGTCAAATCCCGTGCGCCACTTCGCGGTACTGACGGGGATATCGGGCTCTGGAAAAACGCAACTCGCCTGGAACTATGGCCTCGCTGCCTGCGGAGCCGAGGATGGTCAAACCGAACGTGTGCGCATCGTTCCCGTACAACCGGGTTGGTTCGACCCGACTCCGCTTTTCGGATACGTCAGTCCGTTGAGCCAGCAATATTGCTCAGCCCCGTTTCTCGAGTTGCTACTTCGCGCAGCGCGCGACCCCGAACGCCCATACGTCGTCATCCTCGACGAAATGAACCTGTCACATCCGGAGCAGTATCTGGCTCCACTGTTGTCGACAATGGAAACGCGAGGATGGATTGACCTGCATGAAATGCCGGAAGATATAACCGATGTTCCTCGTCGGGTCCAATACCCGCCTAATCTCGCCATCATCGGAACGCTTAACATGGATGAGACTACGCATGGGCTATCTGACAAAGTACTTGACCGTGCATTTACGCTGGAATTCTGGAACGTGAGCGTTGACGATTTCCCAGGATGGGACAAATTCGAGCTACCGGCCGAGTTACAGACATCCGCGAGGAATCTGCTCGGAGATTTGAGCAAGGCACTCGCGCCGGTCAGGCTCCACTTCGGGTGGCGAACGATAGAAGATGTGTTGAGATACCTGCGACTGGCCATTGACGCGGGCGACACAGAATCCAATGCGCTTGACGCGGTTGTCTACGCGAAAATACTTCCCAAGCTGCGCGGCGAGAGCACAGAGCGGTTTCATCTCGCGCTCGGTTCTGTGCACGCAGTTCTGCTCAAACGCGACCTCACGCGTTGTGCGGAAAAAATATCGACGCTAATTGCGGACCTGAAGGAAACAGGCGCAGCGAGATTCTGGCGATGACATCCGTCAGGCAAGGCGGTACCGGGCCACGCTTAATTGTTCATTTGCCCTGCGCGTGGGACACGTCAGCGACGTACGGTCCGGGCGACACCGTCTTTGGGTTGCGGGAAGGCGAAAAGTGCATCTTGGAGGTCGCTGGAGTCAACAATGGGCGAGTATTTATAGACGACGTGGAAGTTTCACAGGGTGAGCATGGCCGGTATGAATGGACCGCGGCATTCTTCGCCGGACGCGTCCAGATTGTCGTGACATCTTCAGACGCAAGCGAAGCTGAGTATTTTGCCTCCGTTGGTCCGTCGTCTGAAAAGGTCGCCGACGAGCAGTTCAACGCAATGGTCGGCGAGATTCAGAAATTTCGGGCGTCCCTCCTTCTAGGAAGCTCGAGTGCTGCCCTGGCCTTTGACGACAGCCCAGGAAGGAACAAGCTTGATAGCCTCGTCGGATTGGCCCGGCTAAGACTCTATGCTCCGGGCTTCCTTCGCGAAGTCTGGGAAATATGCCGTGCCCCGCACAGGTCTCTTCTTCAGGCAGAACGCCGAGTTTCGCTCGCTCGCGTTAAACGCCTGCATCCACTTGCTTTGCGTGAGCCCCTGATAGCCGCCGCTGTCGCCGGACAGACGTCGGAGTCTCCGTCCCTCGAGTTACTGCATGTCGCAACATCGACGGCCGTGCAGACCTTTGACACGCCTTCCAATCGTGCGCTGAAAGCGCTGGTGACAAGATTGGCGGCGCAGGTGTCGACGTTGCTCGATACGGTGGTGCAAGGCGGGCTTGGCGGAGAGCTCCAGGAAGAGGAGTCTCGACGTCCAAGACGGGAGCACTTTCTTCGCCATCTTCTGAAGGAGACCAAGGTTCTATTAACGAGAGAACCCTTCTGCAGTGTGTCCCGACTGGAGACGTCAGCAGCCAGCTTGACGCAGATTTCCGCGCAACCGGCTTACAGTCGTGCCTACAGGCACGGTACGCGAGCACTCCTTCGCGGCGTGGAGGGCGCGCGCACCCTAGACCATCTGCACGTCAGCCCAACGTGGGGCGTCTACGAGACGTGGTGTTTCGTCCACATACTCTCGAAGCTCGCCGAGAGGCTTGACCACTTCGGCTGGAAAGCCATCAGGCACGGCGTTGTCAGCGCCGCCGAATCCTACGAATTGGAACTGAGTAGCGGGATTCGAATTGAAGCCCATTTCCAGGCAAACTTCACCGCTGGCGCTCCTCCCGCCAAGCGCGTCGGCTGGAGCCTCTCGCGCTTTCGCATTCCTGATATCGTCATCGTCGTCCAAAGCGCGGCCAGATTAGATTTCCTCGTGCTCGACGCCAAATATCGAAGTAAAAGAGATAACGTCCTCGAAGCTATGGAGTCGGCTCACATCTACCACGACTCCCTGCGGGTCAGACAGCAGAAGCCGAACTTCTCTGTGCTGCTATTACCGGCAGAGGCGGACGTGCCCCACCTGGACGCAGACTCATTTCTGTTCGAGCACGAGGTAGGCACAATTAGTCAATTCTCACCCGGGGAACCGGGCGTCGAACGCTGCGTGGACTTAATCGCTGATTGGGCGATGCGAGATGCTCCCTGACACCTATGCGCGTATTCATAGGTGGCAGCTCGTGTTTGGGGCTGACCGACGGAGCGGAGCACGACACTCATTAGCGCGGGTGTCGCGGCGTTAGCGATTCAGAGCTCTTCAGTCAAACGTAGACCTCCCTGCGGCCAGCTCGGATTGCCTTCAACGCGCTGCGAGACAGGCCTCTGTCTGTATCCCTGCAACCGAGAATGCTCATCAGGCGTGGTGAACGCCGCATTGCTCCTGGCTAGCTGTCGCCGGCGGCCGCTCGCTAGAATTCACCGTATCCCGCTGGAGCATTGTCCATGTCGTCCCACTGGCATTCGACAGTTGGGTCTAACCAGTCTGCGGCGCGGCGCAGCCATGTGGCGTCGACGGCATCGTCGAGCGATTTCAGCTTCTTGACTTCGAATTCCATTGCCAACGCTCGCAGGCGGTTCGCTCGCTCAAGCTTCAACGCCCATTCTTCGACACGCTTGAGTTGCTGAACCGCGGAACGGCGAATCGCAGCCAACCTCGCGCGCTCAGCTTCTTGGACAGCAGCGGCTGCTCGTTCCTCGACTCGCATCTCGGCCTGTACGGAACTGCGAATAATCAGATGCCGAAGCTTGCCAACGAATCCGTGAATCTTCGTTTCGACCAGGGCATTCCGGCTATCTGCAGTGGTCGCTGTTGCATAGTTGCTTCCAACATCGAAGGCCGATATCTCCAGTTCGTTTGTGGGATGATAGACGTAGGTCTGGCTGTTCAGGCTGTATCCGACGCGTTTGTTTTCTGCGAGTTGCTCCCGGGTTAAAGGAATATTTTCCTGGCGACTTCGCTCCCTCACGCGAAACGTTAGCTTGTTATCAAGCAGCTTCACGTAAGCCGCGTCTTCTTCTTTGCCGCCTGAGGAAAGCGTATATCCTGCGCCCGCCATTGTCTCGAGAAGCATGTTCAGCACGAGAAGTGCTCGCAGTGAGTTCTGCTGGGACACGGCGACCCGCATCAGTCCGGCACCGTCGCAACACGGCCATGCTCGCGAATCGCGATGCTTACCTTCTAGTTTTTTCGCCATCCGTTTGACAAGCGGCAGACATTCGTCGATGGAAGTGCGCACGCTGATGGTCGGCACGTCCGGCGCACGAGTGGCATCCTCATCGATTCGAGCCTGGGTGCGCAGTGACAGCTCGTCGTCCTGCGGATTCTTGAATACAGTACGTCTGTATGTCGTCGCTCCCTTGGTAGGCGGGAGCGTTGGCTTTTTCACAGCCTTGCCGGCGGCAAGTTTTTCCCAATAGCCACGAGGAGGGACGGGGATATCCAGGCTTACGCAAATCTTGCGAAGTCCCACGTCCGAGATTTCATACCTCTTCGATACCTTGCTGACCGGTTCGGACCAGATTTCCTCGTACAGCTTTTCGCGTTCGAAGTCTTGATGGACGTATGGCATGTGAGTTCGCGGTATGTTTGGCAGGCAGGCAACTGCCAGCATCACGTATCTCGTCGAACACGGAGTGTCTCAAACATCTTGAGAAGTTTTGAGAAATCGGAATCTCGTGAGCGAAGACGGTGCCCGTCGCCGGTGGTCTGGAAACCTACGATTCTCGGACAAATCTGGAGGTGAATCGCGCACTTTTCGGACAAGTCACCCACGCCCATGCCTGGAATCGCACAGGATTCGGACAGGACGAACGACAATTCGACGTTCGTCCGCTCATAGCCCGCGCGCGTTGGGACGGGATGGCAGGCCCGATGCGCCGAAGTTGAGTCGCCGCGCATGCAACCGACGACAATCTAGCTCTCGTCCGAAACGTCTTCAGTGCAGCGCAAAAGATTCAACCATGACAAATTACGCGGTGAGAAAACTTCGCTCAGGCCGAGTCAACGACGCTCGCCGTCGGCCCGCGGCCTTACCATTGCAAAGCCACGTCGAACACCGGCTCGTCTTGGCAAATAGCGTGTTGCGCGGTAAACCCTTTCCAAGGTTGACGATGCGTCGGTCGCCATCGTCGTTACCACCATTTATGCCGTGGCGCGGTTGTGAAATTCGGCTGAAGCCGTCAAAATGTTTGCATGCGTTTTTACACGCATTCTATGCTATATGCCTACGCGAAACCCTACGAAAACTGAGACCGTCGATGCGATGTGGGCCAAGCTCGCATCGCGCGCCATCCGCGTCGCGCTGGCGCGTCGGGATATGAGCTATGCACAACTCGCTGACGCACTGACCAGCATGGGTCTTGCCGAATCCGCGCGCTCGGTAGAGGGCAAAATCCAGCGAGGCACCTTTCGCTTTACCTTCTTCCTGCAAACGCTGGCAGCGGCAAACAATGAATACCCGCAACACTGGGCTGCGGCTCTTCAAGGCAAAACGACCTGGGAGGCTCGCGCCGCCTTGGTGATTGAAACAGAACTGGCGACCCAGCCATGGTTAGACGGCGTCAGACTTTCACAACGCCTTGCCGACATCGGCGTGCAGGTGGGAGCCGACACGTTATGGGGACAGATTGTCGGTGGAACGCTTTCCACTACCCTGTTCTTCCAATGCGCCGCTGTTTGCCGTTTCCCGAATCTTCAATTTTTTTTGGACGGCAGGGACTTGAATGACGCTGCATTAGCTGGCGCATCGATTCGGTGAATCGACGGTTGGGACGGAATTTTCTTGCTTTTCTTCGATGCCCGACTATATTTCGGCTTGCCCGCTTCGCGTGTGAAAACGCACGAAAAATTGATAGCGGAAGGGCGCGACTGTCGGCAGAGTCGTGTCGCCAGCCCGACGGACGTTCCCGCGAGGCGTTTGTTGCCTAAGTAGGCCGTGGAGCAGACGACTGTCCGGAGAGTTGCGTCTGTCGTAGCCGAACGAAATCGGAGATAGTCATGCCTGTCTGGAGCGTTCCCGGCATAAGTGCAGAGCCTGAGATGTCACTGTCCGACTGGCAAATCCTGGAGACACAACATGGCTCCAGGCATTTTGTTGGTTGCGACGTTCGCGATTGCACCGGGCGAGTCAGCACCGCGATTCAGGAATTCGACCCAACCGTGTTGCGAGGCGTAACTTCATCTGGTCGCGTGTATCAGCTGATCGGACCTCGTGGTTGCTCCGAGGACAGTCGATACATCTGGGAACGATGGTGCAGGGTCAACGACATAACGTCGTACACAGATGTCACGACCGCGTTCCTTGCGGAGAAGCCGTGATGACAACGCCGTCCGAGCGGACCAAAGCGGTGCTCGATACACGGGACTTTTTAGAGATGCTCGCGAACGCGGAGGCGGTCACGATTCCTGGTCTTGTGCAATCGGTGGCAACGTGTCTTCTCCAGCACTTCCCCCTACTCATCGACCTGGATATATCGGCGTCGACGCTGCCGACGGTTTGGGCACCGCCGTTATCGCCCGGACGTGAAAAGGGGCGAGTTGCGCACGTGTACAACCTGCCGCTACGTAGGACGTTGACCGATAAGAAATAGTCGTTCTACAAAGGAACGAAGATGACAGGTGACGAAAGCGACAATCGTCCGCATCACGATGCCAGGGCCGAGCAGGTTTTGCGTATGGCCGCCGTGGCGGCAGTCTTGTTTGACCCGACAGCTGCTCGGGCGCTCCTTGACCTTCCAGATGCCGAGCTCGGGAGACTTTTCAAAATCCGTCTAATGCGAGTTGCCGGCCTTTCCACGGCCTTAGACCTGGACGTCAACTCGATTCATGGTCAAAGTCAGCCGGCGTCGAGTGAAACCGGCCGCAGTTCGAAGCGTGGCCGGCCGACCCGTTACGTCCTCATCGCCAAGGGAAGGCTTCTGCACCTGTCAGATTTCCTCGCAGCCTCAGGCCTGTCAGAGCAGAGGCTGACCAAGGACCTGACCGCCGGCCGAATCTTCAGCGTTGACATCGGCACCGACACGTACTTTCCGGCGTTCTTCCTTGTCAACGAGCTCGACCGCAAGGCTCTGGCGAAAGTTGTGCAACGGCTGGGTGACCTCACCGGCTGGGCTAAGTGGAAATATCTGACGACCCCGAACATGGCGCTCGGAGATTCCACGCCGTTACAAGCGCTTATGCGTGGCGATGCGAAGCAGGTGCTACGCAGTGTTGCTGCATTTGTCGAAAAATAGAGGAGCCTTTGGCGGCGAGAGAATTCTACAATCACGCAATCCCCGAACTGCTTAACTTCATGCGAGCTTTGCAGTTCAGAGTTAGGCGTTGCAGGTCTTGCCAGCATGTTTTCTGGCTAAACGCTTAGGCGGAGTTGCTGCAAACTCCGGGTACAGTTTTGGCGTACGCACAGGCCGAGCGAAGAGACGGGGATAGCACGTGGAGAACAGCGAGGAAGTAAGGCAAGCAGCCAGCTGGATTCGCGACGCTGACGGAATGCTCATCACCGCCGGGGCCGGCATGGGCGTAGATTCCGGCCTTCCCGACTTCCGCGGAACAGACGGGTTCTGGCGCGCCTATCCGGCGCTGCGGCGTCAGGGATTTTCGTTCGAGGACATCGCCAACCCCGCTGGTTTTGTGAGCCACCCGCATTTGAGTTGGGGATTCTATGGGCACAGACTCGCGCTGTATCGTGCAACGGTGCCGCACGCCGGTTTCGGCATCCTTCGGAAGTGGGCATCGACAATGAAGCGCGGTGCGTTCGTGTTCACGAGTAACGTTGACGGCCAATTCCAGAAAGCGGGCTTCGATGTTGAACGCATCGTGGAATGCCATGGAAGCATCCATTTGCTCCAGTGCGTTGAAGCTTGTACCGATGACGCATGGTCAGCGGACGACTTCAACCCCGTCGTAAACGAAACGAGTTGTCTGCTCGAAAACGAGATGCCCAGGTGCCCTCACTGCGGCGGGCTTGCACGACCGAACATCCTGATGTTTGGCGACTGGAGATGGGTAGACAAGTACACAAACAGGCAGCAGAGGCGGCTCGAAACGTGGTTTGAGTCAACCGAGCAACTCGTCATTGTGGAGGTGGGGGCCGGGAAAGCATTGCCGACCGTCAGGCGTTTCAGTGAGCGCTATGGACCTCATGTCATCCGCATCAACCCCCGCGAACACTCAATACCGGGAGTCAAAGGGTTGGGCATCTCAGGAGGGGCGTCCGAAACGCTTCAGCTCCTCGATAACGTATTTCGAAGCTGGAAGTAGGTCAGGCCGAACGCAATATTTCGGTCCACCTGCTGACCGGATACGCACGTCCGCCCGAGCGGAATAGGCCAGATATGATTGCTGCATTTAGAACGTTACGGGGAAATCGAACGCACCAAACGATGCTGACCGGTCACGCAACGGTTCATGTTCGAGTCTTTGAAAGCCTCTCCATTAATATTCGGAAGAATATGCCGTAATATTGAGCAAATAGCCGTGACCGTCTGTCGGTTTCGACCGAGGCCGTCAGTTGGCTGCCGAAGCGCGTCTGGAGAGGGATGCGCCGAGGAAAACACGCTAACAGAACAAGCCCTTCACCGGGGAGACCGAAGTTGAACATCCAGTCGTTACTTGCTGGCGTACCGACGCCCGCACTTGTCACGGGCGCCTTTTTGGCAGCCCTTGTCGTTGTTGTCATCGCGTTTTTCTTCGGCCCAGCGATAGGGCATCTGTTTCGGTTGCGCTCTATCCAGCGTCGCATTGGAAGCTTCGACGACGGAAATTACCCTTCACAGTTTGATGCGGTATTCGCTGGTGACCGCCGGCTCGCCCACCTATGGAACGAGTATGCCGAATCGTTGCACGTTCAGCGTGAAGAGCGCGACGGACAGATGGTCGTGCGCGCCGTACGCGCCACTGTGCCCGCCGAGTTGTATTTCAACAGCCAGGTTGTCGTCGACAGCCGTTTGCGAACCGAATTTTTTAAGCATGTTCCCGGAATTTTTACTGGTATCGGTATCATCGGAACGTTCAGCGGCCTGATAGAAGGCCTTCACGCGTTTCAGATAAGCGATAACGCTGCCACTGTGCGCGGTAGTCTTGAATCACTCATGCATTCTGTGGGAGAGGCGTTTCTTGTGTCCGCCTCGGCAATCGCTGCGGCGATGCTAACCACGCTCTTCGAAAAGCTCCTCCTCGCCTCGCTGTATCGACGTACCGAAGAAATCGTACATGCGATTGACGCACGCTTTGAGGCTGGGGCTGGCGAAGAATACCTGGCGCGCCTGGTTAAGGCATCGGAGGAGTCGGCGAGCCAATCCAAAATATTGAAGGACGCTCTCGTCAAGGAGATGGGGGAGCTGCTGCGCGAGTTGACTCGCGCGCAAATAGAAGCCAGCAAAGAACAATACGCGCTGGTCGCCGAGGCGGGTCGCCAGAATAATGCCGCTCTTGGGCAGGTTATTGCCGATAGCATCCAGCAGGGTCTCAAAGGTCCGCTTGATGAAATTGCAGCGACCGTTAAAAGCGCCAGCGGTGACCAGAGCGCAAGCGCTGGGCGGATGCTGCAGGATGTGATGACAAGTTTCAGCCAGCGGTTGAATGACTTGTTCGGAGGCCAGATTACAGGCCTCACTGAGCTCAATCAACAGACGGCCCAGAGCATTCAGCAGGCTGTTACCACATTGCACACCCTGGTCGCGAACATCGAAGCTTCGAGTCAACGTTCGACGGATGCAATGGCGCAGCGCATGGCGGAGGCCATCGAAAAGATGGAATCGAGACAGGAGGCGATGAACGCGCAATCGGCTGCGTTCGTCGAGCAGCTGCGCCTATTGACCGCGACATCTCAATCGGAGACAAACCAGAAATTGCAGACGACGCTGGAAACGCTGGGCACGCACGTCGGAGAGATGCTGACCACGTTGAGCGGCGCGCAGAGAGATGTTTTTGAAAACAATCGGGCACGCGAGAGCGCCATGTCTGAGCGCGCGACCGGTGCGGTTACAGCAATGTCCGAATCGGTCGATGCCGTTGTCAAGGAACTGGGCATCGCAACGACGCAAATGGCCCAAAGCGTATCTGCCTTGACCCAGTCCACGACGTCATCGGTAGACCGCATGAACGCTGGCGCGGAAGCATTAGGCGCGGCATCGCGAAACTTCGCCACGGCGGGCGAGCGCGTCGCCGGCGTCATGGGTCAAACCGCCGACGTTTCGACCAAACTCGCCGCGACGGCTGGGAACCTGACGAGCGGTGCGGGAGCCATCCAGGAACTTCTGGGCGACTATCGCGCTCACCGCGACAGCATCGGCCAACTTGTCACGGAGTTGCGCGCCACCGTCGAATCCGCACGAAAAGAGGCCACGTTGACTGGCGACATTCTCAATCGAATCGAGACTTCCGCCGGCCATCTCGGCGCGGCGCAAAAGCAGGCCGACGAATACCTCGCTGGCGTAAGCCGCGTTCTCGCAGACGCGCACGGCGCCTTCGCGACTGAAGTGAAACGCACGCTGGATAAAGCGAATGCCGAGTTCCATACAAAACTGACTTCAGCAGTCGGATTGCTTTCGTCCGCAGTCGGGGAGCTGGAGGTGACGCTTGCCGCCATGGGAACCCTGACGCCGGCGAGGAGGTAGACGATGTTTGGAAGTCAAATCGTCGTCAAGCGAGGAAGCCGTGACGAGGCGGAGAAGCCGTTCTGGATTTCCTTTGCTGACTTGATGACCGCGCTGATGGTGCTCTTTCTCGTGGTCATGGGGGTGGCATTGCTCGCCGTGACGAAGAATGTAACGGAGAAGGAAACGCGCGAAGAGCAGCATCGCAAGGACATAGAACTTATTCTCGACCGGTTTCAAACTGCTGCGAAGCGGTACAACGGTATCAAGATAGACCGCGACCGGCACGTCATCGATTTTGGCGACCGGGCGCGTTTCGCGTTCGGGAAATCGAATCTGGCGCCCGAGCAGGAAGCGGTGTTGCGCCAGTTCGTTCCCGAAATCCTGACACTGGCGAACGACAACCTTGGCAAGCGCGTACTCAAGCGCGTGGTTGTCGAAGGCTACACGGACAGAACGGGCACATACCTGAGCAACCTTAACCTCAGCCTTCAGCGTAGCGAGCGCGTGTTATGCAGCATGTTTGCGACCGTTGGTGCGAGTCAGCTTCAAGAAGACCAGAAGCAGGACGTGCGAAATCTGTTTCTTGTCGGCGGATATTCATTCAATGACTCGAAGGAGACCGACGAGGAGAGTCGCCGCGTCGAGATGCGTCTCGAGTTCCTGGGTGTTGGCGAAGAGAGACCTTCGGTCCCGGCGCAATCGGGGAACTTCGGCGACTGCGCGCTGCGATGAACGCACTGAACTACCTGGCGTCTTTACTGCAGTCGTCCCTCAGCGAAGAGACGCAACCCATTCGCTCGAACGCTGAAATCGATGCACTTCTCGAAAAGCTGAAAACGCGTGCGAAATCAGGTGGCGGCCGGGAACCCGTGCATGACCACCAGCTGGATGCGGTCCGGCGGTACTGGCATTGCCAGGAAGTGCCCACATTCCGAGATGCATATTTGCTGTCGTTTGGTTTATGCATTCCGCATCGCCCCCAAGGCGAGTGCGTGATGGAGGACCGACCACGCTTGCAGCGCGTCCTCGACAGCGTTGACGGCTACATAGCCAAAACTGCTTCATACAGGCGCTGCTATCAAGGACTCGCAAAGAGCTACTTCACTTATGACGCGGACGCGCCCGAAACAGCGGCCGCCGGAAAGAAGAACTGGCTGACTCTGCGAGACTACCTTCACGACCGTAACCGCGAGATACGCGACAGCAGGCCGAGCCCCGCATGGGTCGACACGGCAATTGAAAATCGGCAGCTTTTCAACGAAGCCCCCTGCAGCCCCTATGTGGGCCAGCTGCTGCGCGGCGACGAATCGCATATCGACCGAATTTGTGAGCAGCTCCAAATCGGAAAGGAGTCGTGGTTTCTGCGCCAGCTCGTTCTGACGCAGGTTGAGGGAGCGACGAAGCTCGATGACGACGAGTTTGTGAGCCTGCTACCTCGCTTGCTCGGTCTGCTGGCCCACAACGAAGTGCTCCGCGACCGGGGAACGATACTGGTCCTTGACCGATACGCCCGGGTCTCCGGTAGCCCGCTACATCCGAGACTTCGCGACCATACTGTTTCCTGGTGGGGCAATCCGTGGCTGCCTTCGAATGCAACACGATGGGGTGGCGTGGCGCCCGCGGCTCGAGCGATGGTCTCCGACTGGTTGAAGCTCGAATTTATCGAGACGTTCTTTACGAAGCTGGCAGAGGATGGGCTCGCCGACCGTCGCCGAATGGAGTTCTGGAAGCGCTATGTCAAATCCATCGACGACATCGAGTTCGCATTAGGCTCGACCGCTCGTAATTCGCGTGAACCGGACCTCGTCGCCCTGCGTAGGAAAATGAAGGGCCTGACTCGCGAACTCGACGCCTCCGGTGCCAACAACGCTTTTATTATGACGATGGGCAAGTTGGTCGCCGTGGAATTCAGTGGCCTCGGAAACGCGTTTTACGGCTATGACGCCAGTCGCTCGCTGCCCTTCAATACGAACCAGACGTTGAAGCTCGGGAAAAACGAACGCAATTCGCTCAAGCAATCGAACCGCATGCTCTGGCTAAAGCATGGGGATGGCATTCATGGCTGGAATCGATGGGAGGATATGTTCGAAGCAACGCTGCGGGAGAGTTTTCAGATTCTTCCCTCAGTCGAGACGTCAGGTGCTTCAGTCAGAACCCAGGCCGCAAACGAACGTGCGAAGCCGACGAGTTTCTTCTCCCCTCGCGAGAACGCTCGCTCGTCGCAAACCCGAACTGAGACGCACGAATCCTACTCACATGTTGCGCTCCGAAGGTTCGCCGCGACATATGGCCTGGAAATCGATGACAGGACATCACTCGGCGGAAATTTGTGGGTCCGAGGAGACGACGGTGATGAGAGCGTTAATCGGATTTTGACGGGGTGGGGCTTCCAGGTGAAGCCGGGCAAGGGTTGGTGGAGATAAGGCAAAACCGTGTTCAAGCTATTCAGGCAAGCAAAAGAGCGAGACGTTGCATCCTGGAATCGGCGCTGGTCTGACAAGGGCGTCGTTCTGACTCGTCGAGTTGAAAAATCCGGCGCTTCCGTCGACGGAACTCTCATACAGGCCTACCTCACGCAACTCGCAGATGACGGTCTGGTCAGCACGGTCGAAGACGGCTTTTTGCTCGACTGGGAGTCGCTGTATGCCACTCTCGAGCGACCCGACTACGCACAGTTGCGTGACGTGCTTCGAATCCCTGCGTTCACCGATACCCGCCCTTCCCTGCGCAGCGTCCACTCATTGGCTGACCGCGAGTTCGCTATTGCGATAGATGGATGGCATGTCGATGGCGGTCGCGAATTCCGCGGCACCATCACCGGACCCATCATGGCGGAGGGCACCGCAGAGGCGCTGATGCGCCCAGCGCAATGGAAGCTTTTCAATGCCGTGGTCGCGTTCTCGCGACGCGCTGATGAGGACCGCTGTGATTTGGGCAACCGCCAGGGTTGGGGACGGATTCGCAAGCTCGCACTCGAAGCGGAAGCACGACTTGATGATTTCCTCTATCGGTCGGTAGTGCTAAGTCCGGAAAAGCTAAACATCGGACTTAGAAGGTCGGCCGACGTGGTAGATGACCATGTGATTGAAATCGAGCCAGGTTTCGAAGGAGCGCCTGACGATTGGCTCGATGCTTTTGACAGAGTGCGGGAAATTCGCGACCGGTATGACATCACCACCCGGGAGGGAATCGTCCAGGTTCTGGTCACGCCGAAAGTAAAGGCTGTGCTTCGCGAAATCAAGCGGTTACCTGGGCGACGCGTGGCAGGCTCACGCGCTCAGGCGTTCCTGCTCAATCCTTATGCCGCGCTGGGCGCCGACGCCAACGATGTCATTGAAGAGTCGCAGTTTGAGCGCGCTCGTGAAGACGCTGGCCTTGATTACGAGCGGTTCGTACCGACGTTCGAGCGTAGCGCCGCAGGCTATCCACTGCGCGTCGGCCTGCTTATCGAAACGGCGTCGGCGAGTGGACCAACGTCCTCGAAGACGCATTGGCTTGACGACGACGAACTTTCCGCGTTCGTCGCTGCCCTCTCCAGGTCCCTGGCGCTTGGCCACCAACTGCTTGCCTGGCACGGCTACGACCTTGCTCTGCAGGGAGATTCGGAGCAGCAACTCAAAGAATTGTCGGCCGCACTGGCGCAACGTCGTACGCCTCCGACGACGGTCTCATACGCTCAGGTCCACGACTTGGGAGGCTACTCTGCGCGCATCGAATCCATTGGCGTGGAAAAGCCATACCACTCGCCGTACATCGCGAAGAGGAACGAAGGTGAGGGATGGTTTCCCGAGAACATCCTGCCCGTCATTGTTTATCAGCCGAAGGACGGTGGCGAGCCGGTGGCCGTGCCCACCAACAAGCTGACCATTGAAAAACTCAAGAACGAGGTAGAGGCGGCCGACGGGAAAGGTGTGGCGCAGCTCGTCGTCCCTTGGCTCAAGGACCCTATTTCGGTGTCCGACGCCAAAGAAATCATCTCAACGTTTGAGAGTGTCTTTTCAGATTTGGAATCGGGCAAGTCGTTTGACCCGGCAAATGTACGCAAACTACCCAACGAACGCGGACCCAAGAAGCAGCTTGTTCTGCGCGCAAACATTCAGGCGCTCGAATACGAAGAACTGCGCCGTGAGGCGCTGCAGGCGGTCCCCGCTTGCCCCAAGCTCCCTCTAAGCATTCGGCCCGGGTTCGCCATGCTGCCGCACCAACAGACGGGCCTCGCCTGGATGCAGCACCTGTTCAGTTTGCAGACCGACTACCAGGTTCGCGGAGCAATCCTCGCGGACGACATGGGCCTCGGCAAGACCTTCCAGTTGCTGGCGCTCATGGCCTGGTTGCTGGAGCAGGAGCCCACCATAAATCCAATGCTGGTGGTTGCACCGGTCTCGCTTCTGGAAAACTGGGCCGAGGAGGCTGACAAGTTCTTTCAGCCTGGCGCATTGCCCCTGTTGACTGCGTATGGCGACAGTCTTGCCGAGTTTCGGGTACCGCGTGGCCAGATAGACCAGCGACTGCAGACCGAGGATGGCCTGGTCAAGTTTTTGAAGCCCAACTGGATTGGCGATGCCAAGGTTGTATTGACGACGTACGAAACATTGCGGGACCTGGAGTTCTCGTTCGCGGCGCAGAAGTGGTCGTTGATGGTTTGCGATGAGGCGCAACGTATCAAGAACCCGGCCGCAATGGTGACCCGGGCTGCCAAGAAGCAGAATGTTGCGTTCAGAATTGCATGTACGGGAACGCCGGTCGAGAACACACTGGCTGATATGTGGTGTCTCTTCGACTACGTCCAGCCGGGCTTGCTGGGTGCCTTGAATGATTTCGGCGAGCGCTACCGGAAGCCGATTGAGGCGAAGACTGACGAAGAAAAGTCTCGCGTCGACGAATTGCGAGCTCGCATCTCACCGCAGATTCTCCGCCGCCTGAAGACCGAGGTCGATACGGGCTTGCCTCCAAAAATCGTCGTCGAAGATTGTCGGCGGCTCTCAATATCCGGCGTTCAGCGCAACCTTTACGCGAAGGCGGTGGATGGCTTCAAACGACGCAAAGAGCCCAACCATACGACGCCATTCAAAAATCATCTCGGGTTGCTGCACTATCTCAGGCTGGTATGTACCGACCCAAGAGCGCATGGTCTGAGCGTGTTCAAGCCGGAGCCATTGGGCGACTATCGCGCGAAATCCCCAAAGCTTGATTGGCTACTCAAGCAGCTTACCGAAATCAGAGCGAACGGCGAAAAGGCAATCCTCTTTTGCGAGTTCCGCGAGATTCAGCGACTTCTGCAGCACTACATCGAAGCCGACCTCGGCTTTCGCCCCGACATTATTAATGGAGACACCAGTGCGTCGTCGAGTCACGTCGCAAGTCGGCAAAAGAGAATCAAGGCCTTTCAGGACGCGCCCGGCTTCGGTGTTCTTGTGCTTTCGCCAGTCGCTGTCGGATTCGGCGTGAACATCCAGGCGGCGAACCACGTAATTCATTACTCGCGCACGTGGAATCCGGCCAAGGAGGACCAGGCTACTGACCGCGCGTACCGCATCAATCAGAAAAAGCCGGTCTACGTCTACTATCCAACTGTTTGCGCGGACGATTTCACGACTTTCGACGTTAAGCTCGACCAGTTGCTTGCTCACAAGAGAGGGCTATCAGAGGACATGCTCAACGGCGCCGGGGACGTGTCGCCGGGCGACTTCAATATCGCAGACGTCGTGCCGCATTCGCAGAGCAACGACCTGGATGAACGAATCACTCTGGATATTGCGCTGCGTATGGGCTGGCAGCATTTCGAGTGCCTTGTTGGCGCGCTTTGGAACAAGCGTGGGTACGACTGCTATCGGACGCCGGGAACGAACGATAACGGCGTCGACGTCGTCGCCATCGACGGCAATCGAGGCCAGCTCATTCAGGCGAAGACCAGCGGAATTGACGGCACGAAACTAGGATGGGACGCCGTCAAGGAGGTCGTCGCGGGCGAAGCGTTCTACCGGCGTCGGCATCCGAGCGTGTCTTTCGAAAAGGTCTGCGTCACAAATCAATTCTTCAATTCACAGGCACAGGAGAATGCGAATTTAAACTTTGTCGAGTTGCTTGACCAGAAGCATCTCGGCGACCTGCTTCAAGCGCATGAAACGACCATGCTCGAGGTCGAAAGGATGTTGTTTGCCGAATGGCAATCGGCCGACTTAACGGATTAAATCGACGAAACGGCCAGAGAGATGATGTTGTCCCAAGCATCCCGGGCAAAGTCGCGGCCCTCGTCGTGCAGTCGTCGGGCCAATATGTATGAGCGACGCTGTGCCATCCACTGACTCGTTGCATGCCGTTGTAGCGGCCGGACGGCATCAGCGATGAGCCCCAGAGATAAATGCGGACGGCCTTCGCAGCAAAATCCACCATTATTTAAGCACGCAAAGTTACTCACGGTTTGAGCAGTGAGTCTGTCACCAGAGGGCGCAGCCGACCAATGAGCGCCTGGATTCTGGTCTCGACGGGAAGCAATCGCGTTCATGCTCACCGAGGATACATATACTTAAATGCAAGGACGCACATACCATCCGCCGCGCGCAATGCCGCCGGATAGTCGGGGCCGCCCCATCCAACGATGGGCTTCGGTGATGTCGTTTCTTGCCGCTCACGCTGGCGAGGTGCTGACCGCCAGGGCGTGAGGGACATCGAGCACTGGGGGGAAGCCGTGAGAAGCTCGACGCGCTGGCGAAGATAGAGGCGCGAGGCGAAAAGTCTGTCGGGCGAGGCCGGCTCCATACCGAAGCGGGGTGGCGGTGGCTGAGTGAAGGCGCATCCCGAGCAAACCTGCAGGGAGGGCTGGGCTCAGCCTCACCACCCGAAGCGAAGAAATATGCATCTGTTTTTTGGCTGAGCCATTCTGGAAAGCAGGCAAGCAACCGCGACATCCGTGGTCCAGCCCTCTGGTCGATGCAGGCAGCAACGGCGCCCCCTTGGCTGGCCCTGAAAGGCTGAACATGGCGGCGAATGGAACCTGACAAGTACCTGTAGTCGCACTCATTGTAAAAGCAGCAGCGCGCAATGTCGGTTCCATCGTGCATACACCGAGTTGCTCGAAACCGGGTGGGCTTTCTGCGTGTGAGTTCATAGCAGCGCTCCAATCGAATCTTGCGGTCGCCATTTCAGCGAGCTCCATTCGCCGCTGAGTCAATCTTCCTGACCGCGACGAAGAAACGATGGGCCAATGCGAGATACGCGCCACCGTGTTGCGACGCATCCACCTGCGCCGATAACTCACGGGCAACGCCGTCGGCCTTCGTGACGCACTCTCGAACGCGCGCTGGTACCGATGACACGTCGATGGCTGCCTTAAGCGCACGCCATTGAGCCAGCAAGGTTCGAATGTGGGCAGTCGCACCCTCTGCGTCGAGGTTGTTGTCGTGTAGGTGTTCCAGCAGAGATGCCACCCGTACAGTGCGATTCGTCAGGATGACGAGACCGGCGTACCACACCTGTTCTGCGAATGGTCCTTCCGGGTTTGTCGAGCCTCCAGGCACCTGCCCGCTTTCTTTGAGCGCGCCGCCGCTGGCCTCGTCGAGCGGCATTGCGGTTTCTCCTGCCGGAGGCATATCACGTGCTGAGGCGGACGAACGACAGAATAATTTCCCTTCCTGGATGTACCGCCTCTTGATGCGGATAAGCACCAGCGAAGCCACGAGTCCACACGCCGGGATGACCAGAAGGGCCGGATTTTCAAGCGCAAAGTTGAGGAGCTCTTTCATGATGGAAAATGCCGGACCGTGCGAACAAAGGCCATGTTGACGCATATCATCGACGAGATTATTTCGGCATTCGATGTCAAGGGCCCTCTCCCAACATCATGCGAGCGACCAATACGTTGGCATCGGAGAAGTGCCGAAGCTGTACGGCATATCCATAGAGCTGAAGCAGCGCGATGGCTACGCTGCACGAACTCGAGTAGCCGCTCACAATGAACGACCACCGAAGCGAGTCCTTCTGGCGGCGTTTCCAGGAAAACTCGAATGGCCCGTGCTTGCTCCTGCGTAAAGACATCGGCGAGTTTGCTCCTCGCTCGGTCCGATAGGTCTGGGTTCATGAAGTCGACGTCGGCGGAGCTCAGACGCAGGACGTGACCGAATTCACCAATATTGGCGGCCAGACGTACCGGCGCGGTGATTGAAATGACGGCAGTCGATACAAGCCGCGGGAGCTTTTCCGCGTCTGACCGCGAGAGTGCGCATACCTGACGCGTTCCATCAGTCGGTGGTCTGTACAGTCGCCCGAGAATGTGCTGCTGCCTCTGCGCCATTTCGTTCCTCAATCGCCATGTACCGTGACTTCATGCGATGAGGCAGGAGCGGGCACGAACAGGTCGTGTCCGGCTCTCGCGCCGATAACTGCCAGCCGGCCAAGGTCGGCGATACGAATCAGCCCGCCGCGCGTGGCGCCGTCAGGAAGCCGTTTAGCGCCAACCAGTTCGATGCCAGGCAGCAAGCGAGAAAGCGCCGAAGACTTGGTACCCATGGCTCGGGCCAGGTCCGCGAGCGGGACATAGCGTTGCCGGAATTCCAGCAACTGGTGCGGCAGCACGACGTGGCAAGGCTGACCACGTCGCTGAATCAGCTCCGACGCGAGCAGTCCTTTGTCCGCCCAGTTCTGGATGGATTCCCACTTCCACCCGGTCGCTTTGGCCAACTGCTGAATTGACATGCCGGCCTCGAGCAGCGGTGTGCCGAAATACTGCGACACATCCGACCTCAGGAAGGCCATTTCGCCCGGTGTCCGACCACGCGCGACGGCTTTGACCTTGCCGCTCGCGATGGCTAGCATCAGCGATTCGATAGCCTTGTGCTCCCCCATACGCCGGCAGGTTAGCGCCGCCCATGTGCACGTTGCACCGTCAATGACCGCAGCGTGTTGGGACAACCGTCCCACGCACTCATGTAAATCGAGGACGGATTGGCGGTTGACCGGACCGCCCTTCATCAGGTCTTCGCGCCAGCGAATATCTGACTGGATTACGCAGGCCGCTTTCATGCGCTCAAGCACCACGGGTGTAACGCCCGCCAGTTCGCAGGCGACGACGTCGGAAATCCACCCGGCACGTTGTCTCTGGATGCGCTCAACCTCGCCGCACGGAATTTCGAACAACTGGCCACGCGTGCCGGTGCGTCGTGCGCGGTGCTCACACTCGCCCGCGGCAATGGAGTCGTGAAGACGTGAGACGCTAACGCCGATAGCCTTTGCCGCATCCGGCGCGCGCATGTATCCACTCGCATCCTCAGCAATTCCTTTGGCTGAATCCAAGCCAAGGACACAGTCGGATTTCCGGGCCGCGACGTCGATAATGATTTCGAGCAACGGCTCGAGCGCCGTGCCCTGGCAGGCCTTTCGAAGACTAACGTACCAGTCGCCGAGCAACGTGTTCAGCGTACCCGCGTCTTTGCGGCCGGAGGCAATGCGCTGCTCGACGTGATTGCAGAAACCCGTTGGCCAGTCAGAGAGCAAGGATTCAAGCGGCGAGAGAAATTCGACCGCTTCGGTAACGAATTTTGGCAAGGCCGCGCCGCGCGGCAAACCTGGGCGCGTCGGGTCTGCGTATTGGCACAACGTTCGGACGACCTTCACCAGCACATTGATGTCCACGCCGCGTACAGGCGGCTTCACGCTGCCCGACTGCTGTCCGTTACTCGCAATCAGCGTCGACAGCCAATGCTGCGCCCGTGTCGCCGGCACACGGGGCAGGTTGCTCAGGTCGTGGCCGCACGAACACAAACCAATGTAGAGCCGCTCCGGCGACAGGTGCTTGCCACAGGCGTCACATTGGTCGACCAGCAGGAATCGATGATGCGCACATGCCGTGACATACGCATGTCCCCAGTGCTGTCGCAGGTGCGGCGATTCAGCTAGACACGCCGGGCACACAGCGTCAGATTGCCCGCGGTGCAGACGTCCCCAACCCTGACAGAAATTTTCCTGTTGCAGGGTAAATTCGGTCCACGCCAGTTCAAGGTCGAGGTTACGGGCCACATCGTCTGTGCGTGTAAGCAAGGCGCGACGATTACGCTCGACACCCGCCGTAATCGCGAGGTCGCGCCAGTTGAAAAGTGCATTGTCTGCGGCAAGGCGTCGGTAGTAACCCATTCCGGACTCGTCGTCCTTGGGCGCGTAGGTAAGAACGAGGCTCATTGTTTACCTCCTGATTTTTTGCGAACTGGCACTGACGATGCGTTACTGGTCAGCACATGAACGTACGCCTGCTTCAGCGCCGCCGGTTCCACACCCGAGCCGTCGATGCCAGCATCCTCGAAAGACAGCCTGTGAGGTGACCCGCCGTGGTTGACGGATTTAATCGCCTTCTGGCAGTCCGCATATGTAACTGCGCGCGGCGCTTCATTTCGCATGACGCGGGCCAGCTCCCGCATGAAGTCAGCGAGCAGCCCAATCAGGCCACCAGTGAGTAAATAGCATTGCTGCGTCAGCACGCGCGTAGGAACGTCAATGGGATAGCCCGCCGCCGAAAACAGGCGAGCGTAATTTACGACGCACGAGGCGTAGGCGGTCATCTGGTCAGCGTCGGTTGCGTCGTACGGCAGAAAGTTTAGTGCGGGACAAGCGCGGTTACGCAGTTGCTCATTTGCCGAAAAGAGCCGCTCAAGTTTCGGAATTCCGAAGAGAATCAGCGTCATGCTGAGTGTGTCCGAAAGACTCTTGAGCCAGTCACTTGCTGCGCGCGGAGGCACCCGTGCCCCGTCATCGACGAGGTGCGAAATCTCGTCGAAAATCACTACTCTTGTGCCGGCCAGGCGCAGCTGCGTCACCATCATGTCGAACATCGCGCCCGCCGTCATGCTGCCGGGGACCTGAATGCCCAAAGCCCGGAGCACGCTTTTAGGAAGAGTTTTCGCCGTTGCGCCTGGAGGCACCTCGACAACGAGTACGGGCACATGGCGCCGTCCGTCGATGCGTTTCCCGGGGTAATCACGAGAAAGACTGGCGATGAGCGATGATTTGCCCGCCCGGCTCGGGCCAGGAACGCGAACGATTTTAGGCGCAAACCCGGCGAGGGTGTCATCGATGCGCTGTTTGAGTGTATCAAGGTGCTCCATGAACATCGGATGCGGAAGCTCGCAAGTCTCGATGTCCCGGCGCAGTTGTTGAGCTGGCGTCACAGCAGTTTTTCTCCAGTGGTTCTGTTCACAATGTTCATCAAAGGTGCGTCGTCGTACGAGATGTCTTCGGACTGAAGGCCTCCGGTCGGCGACGATGGATTGGTCGAAGGCGCGGGCCCGAACGGCGCCGCCGCTGAAAGCGGTCGGTCGATGGCCCGCTGGACCGCCGAGTTGTCTTTGGCGCGGCGCACGGTTTCCTTGTTTTCCTCCCGCTTGCCGCGGGTCTTGCGCTTGCTGGCTTTCGTGCTTCCGGTGACCGCCTCGTCCATGTCCTGCTCGAACTGGCGCTTTTCGTCCGGAGTTGTCCAGTCCTTCATGCCCGAATCGAGTCGGGCCTTGGCTTCCGCAAAGGTCCACGCAGGCGTGTCGTCCCGGACGTGTTCGTGTGTTAGCGTGACAAGCGGAAAGTCATCGCCCTCGTACACGTACACTTGGCGAAAATCGTCGGGGTTGTAGACCATGTGGAGTTGCGCATGGTCGCCATACTTGTCGAGCAGGTACGACTTGGCATCGCCGCCGTATCTGAATCCATGCTCAAGCGAGATACCCGTCTTCGCGCTCAACACGCACGGCTTGTGTTCGAAAAGCGCAGCCATCCATTCGCGTCGCGGCGGCGGCATGGTGATGGGCTGTCCCAATCCTTCGGTCTGGTATGTCAGACGCTCACGCGGCGTCTTTCCCTTTACCGAATCGACGAGCATTTCGTCCCAGCGCAGCCGGTCGAGCGGGCTGTTGACCCAGTCCTCATACAGCCACCTGACAATCCACTTCTCGAGCGCATCGATGGTCATCAACTCGTCGCCCAGCGCCTCCGGGTCACGCACCCCATCTTTTCCTTCAAAGCGTGTGCATCCCGGGAGACGTTGCAGTGCTTCCTTGAGCGACCGGTTCAGGCGCTCGATGAATGGCTTGCCTTGTGCTTCCTTAGCTTTGCAATGCTTGACGTCCATTCCTAACCGCTCAAGGCGGACGATTCGTCCGCCCTTGGTCTCCGGGCCATTGTCGAAGATGACCTGTGCAGGCGTGCCATAAACATTCAGCGCATGAGCAATGCCGAGTTCCTTAAAACGGGCAGCCTTGGCAGGCGTCAGGTACATTTCGAGGCACAACAGAGAGTCCATTTCGCGCGGCGAACCAATGACCAGTCGCCATCCCACCGGATACCCTGTACAGACATCAATTGCGAGGACCAGATAGATGGTCCGGGCGGTGCCATGGGGGGTGATTACAACGAATGGCAGGTGCACAGCATCCTGCTCAACACGGGCGAATGGGAACGCCGCACGGATACGATTCTTTGCGAATGATTTGCCGGCGACCCGCTTGAGGGGGTCCATCCGGTCGTAGTCGGCATCGGGGGTCAGCTCACCAATCCTGGCGCACACGAACTTGCGGCTGATTGAGTGCGTGGCAACATGCAGGCCAATGCGACGAGCTTTACGGTTGATGTAATT
The DNA here is from genome assembly GCF_014397645.1 of Paraburkholderia sp. 31.1. Lineage (NCBI taxonomy): Bacteria > Pseudomonadati > Pseudomonadota > Betaproteobacteria > Burkholderiales > Burkholderiaceae > Paraburkholderia > Paraburkholderia sp. 31.1. The sequence goes on along the minus strand of NZ_VZQN01000051.1, from coordinate 9,738 downwards.
CGTCAGGTCGAGGACAGTCCACCTGGATTCCGTGACCAGAAACCGGTCCTTGATAACCTCGTGGACGAATTCGACAAGCTCTACTGAATACCTGGCCGTTGCATTGCCTTTATTTTCATCGCCCTTGAGAACCGGCAGGCCGAGCTGTTGATTATTGCGAGCCCTGTACAGGGTGGCGCGCGACGGAAGCGGTCGGACCAGCAGTCGACCCACCCGCTCCTTTGCATAGGCATCGCGAGCGAGCGGAATGGCCGCATTAAATGAAAGACCGCGTTGCTCACAGATTTCATCAATGCGCCGTAGAACATAGGTAAGGAGGCGGATTTGGTCGTGCAATTCTGGATTGTCGTACTGGGCGGCAATGCTGACGCGCGGCATTCCTTTCCGATGCAGGACCAAAGCGCCCTCCGAAATCCGGGCGCGGATGTCGTCGTAGTCGACATACTGGTCCGCACGCTTTTCTGCGTCGAAGAGATGGATGGAGCCAGCATGCAGGCGAGTATCCAGCACCTCAAAGTAGCTTTCAGGTTTGCCGGGCAGCGCCAGCTTGTCTCCGGCGCGCAGGTCGGCCATCATGGCCGCAGCTCCTCAATCAGACAGAGATGGCTCAGGTCGCCATACGCGGCCGAGAGTTGAAGCGTGGCACAAATATGGTGATGCACGAGGTCTGCCTGCAACACACCCGTGGCGAGTAGCGGAGGAATCAGACCCGTCGGAATCTGAAGGTCTGCGCATAGCGCGCGCTGCAGCACGGGGCCCGATTCGCAGTAGCTTTCGACCCGGTTGATGATGTTTGGCGTTAGGTAATCGCGGGCGCGCATTGCCGCAGGCTTCAACAATTGCGCGTTGACGACGACCGGATGTCGTTCATTCCTGGGCACAACTACCGTCGATAGCGGATAGCAGTAAGCCTCCATAATTTCGCGGGCCCGCTCGACCTTGGCCCAGTACCGGTCGTCGCCTTCAAAGCCCTGAAGCTTGACCTCGTATGCGCGCTGCAGGCCGTCGGCCTGAACGGTTGAAAAGTCCGGCGTGTACTCGACCTCGCCGGCGCGACCGCCACGCAACCTACGCGCTTCCGACAGTTCTTCGGGCGTGAACAGGAGGCGTTCGCCAACCAGGTCGACGGTGAACGGTTGCTGCCTGAAAGAGCGCACGCGCGGGTCGACGCACAGCATGTGCGCTACCAGGCGCTCCGCGTCCGAGTCGACGGTAATGTGCCCGTCGGCCTTTTCCGCATAGGTGCCAATGCGGGCCTTACCGTACGTCCGCGCCGTGGGTCGAACGCCGGCGTTCGCAACGCTCCTGCGACTGCGGACGCCATAGGACGGTGCGCTTCTCATTTCGCGCCTCCGACCGGAGCCTGCAACCGGCAGCGCGTCTGGCTGATGGCTTGGGAAGCAATTGCGCCCCATCGGGAGGGCGAAGGGTGTTGTAACGTTTTTGTTAGCATTCTGTTCTCGTAAAAAATGACTTGCTGAGAACGTGTAGTGCTGCCGGTCTAGCGACCGGTCGTATACGACCGAAATTAATCGTGAGAAAATCCCGGCAGTGAAAGAGCGGAGGCTCGAATGAGACCGAGGAAGATTGGTGGAAGAACAGCCGAATAAGCTTAGCGGGCTGCAACGCGAGCCGTACGGGCAGTGGGAAGAAGAAGCGAAGGGGCTGATAGAGGAAGAGATGATGCGGCGCGGCATCCGCTACAAACAGCTTTCCCGGATGCTGGAGCGGTTGGGTGTCTACGAATCGCCCGACCAGCTGAACCGCAAAATTAATCGGAAGCGGTTCTCGGCAGCCTTCCTCATAGCCTGCCTGCGCGCCATGAGGGTGGACACCATCGCGCTCTACCAGTTCAATCAGGAGCAGAACAAGGAGGTGTAGGTGACTGGTTGCCCCCCTCGCCGAATTCGCTCGCAGCCAGACCTGTCCCATCGCCGCTCCCGCTGTACCCTCTCATAAAATGGGGGCCTGACCTGGCGGGCGGTCGTCGCGACTAATAAAGGCGCATTTCTGGTACTGCGTGCCGGCATTGCACCGGCCTCGATTTACCAACGTATGCGATGGCGGGGGGATTTTCAAGCTGCCAAATCTGTCCGGCAGTGAACACATCAACGCCGCTGAGCATAAGCGTACCCGCTCGGCCGAGCATTTCCCTTAGATTCTGTTTACTGCTGCATAACACTTCCTGCCGATAACATCGAGGCTCAGCATCAGTTGCTGGCCATGTTGGTCGACAGGAGTTTGGAGTTGAAACTTGAACGAGATGCAGGTCATCCTAACGCCCGCCGAGCGGCTCCATTACCGAGACTTGTTGAGGAGCGCGCGCTACGAGACGCTTGCGGACGCGGAGGGGTTTGAATCGATTTGCTTTGCGATTGAGCGCTTGGGTATGCGGCTGCACGGTCAGGTCGCGGCGATGGGAATCTACCGACCAGCTCTCAGAATTCTCGCCAACGAGTCAACAATTTTTAGCGAGCTACCAGCACAGTTTCCGCAGCTTTTTATGCCGTTTGATGCGCTGTTCGAGGCAATTCGTCGGGCACGTAACGACGCGATGCACACGGGTGTTTACGCTCGCAGCATCACGCATAAGGCGAACGAGCTTTGCCTCGGCTTGGAGGACGCACTTATGGCAAACGGACGCATGGACGACGAGGCAATCGTCGCCCACTTTATGGTTCGCTCTCCCATCGTGGTTGAGGGATGGCAGCCCGTGGCGCAAGCACGCCAGCTAATGCTTACCTATTCAATTTCGTACCTTCCCTGGTGGAGCGGCGAGAAATGGACGCTGCTTTCCGAAACGAGTGTCCTCCGGTACCTCCGGTCTGCACGAACGCCGAATGAACGCGTCGGCTTTCCGGCAAGGCAACTGCATACGGCGGAACTGGACCTTATCGATGCAGTGACCGTCGCGCCCGACACAAAAATCAGCGAGTTGCTATCGATGCTCCCGGCAGACAATGCGTCGAAGCTCTGGCTGGTCGTCGACAGCGCCATTCCAGAGCGACTGTTGGGAGTTTTCACCCCCTTCGACTTGTTATAAGACGGTTGAAACCATCATGCGGTAGCCGTGTGGCTGGCGTGACTGAGCGAGTCTAATGCACCCGTGCGACCTGACGACCGGCTGGACTTAATTGCACTACTCGAACATTGCTTCGATTGCGTCGGCAAATATTCGGACACGTTCTTCTTCCAAACGCTGGATTTCGAGCGTCCTTTCGTTGATAGCTCGAAGTGCATCCTTGGCCGCGGCACAAGCACGCGCCGAAGGAAGTGGAACGGCAAGTCCACCAAGGTCAGAAAGTCGGATGTTACGGACCGTACTTCCGGTGACGATTTGTCGGAGACGCTCTGCTCCAGTCCGACTTTTGAAGAAGAGGTACAGTGCTTCGGCGTAAACTGATGATTTCGGACGCAATATGAGGCAGGAGTTCGGCACAGATACAGGACCACCGTAGGCGGCCTGCACGAACCCCATGGCACCGACCGCCCCCTTCGCCACCATGACTATGTCGCCAGGTTGAAGGTCGGCAGCTGTATCAGGAGTCTTCTTACGTTCCGTCTCGCAAGTCTGGTCTTGCGTTATTTCGATAAATCGAACATACGGGGACGCGCGGAGTATGCTTTCGGTGCTCAGGCTTGCGCCCAATCTAACGGAGCCCATTGATATTGAGGATGGGCGAATAATCTGCGCGAGGTCACGCAGTGACGCGCCATTGTCGGCCGGTTCCTCCCCAGACGATGAGCCTGTGAGTATCATGCGTGGGAGAAGCGAGCCATTTCGCGTAACTTCTTCGCTGGTCAGTCTACGACTGGTATCCGCATTCTCGACGCGGCCGTCGATGCCATCGAAAATGCTGCGGGTGAGAGTGCGGCTAGACTCAACCTCAATTCTCCGACCCCGTCCCCTGGTGCCCGCAGTCGGACGCTCAGGCAGAGTCATCACGAACACGGATGCGTCGGCAGATGGCTCTCCAGAGAGTCGGAGAATCAGCACAGAATACTGGTGGGTTGCAAGCGGCGTCACGCCACTGGGAAGCTCGAGTACCGCTTCTACACGACCCGATGAGAGAAGCTCGTTCCGAAAATCAGCCGCCTTTCCAGTGCGATAGAGCATGGAACTCGGAACAAGCGCAATTAGCCGTTTGATACTGGAACCGACGGCCGAAATAACCCCGCGTAGGTCTTCACTGGCTGCATAAGGAAGCTGTTTTGCATGCGCACCACCCGAAACGCCGGCAATGAGTGGAAACGTCGCTATTGCGACATCGTTACTAGCATCCGCTTTAGGGACACGCTCGAACGGCAAAAATCCATTGGACTTAACGCCAACCACGTCTTCCGCCCCCCCGATGACGGTCCAGGTGGCGGCACGGGTGATTGCGACACATAGCGCCGGAATGTCAGACCCGGAGCAATACTGTTCGACCGACACGCCAGCGCCGTTCAATCGAGATGTCACAAGGCAAAGCGGGTCCTGCAGGACAACAGCCCGCGTATGCGCCCCCTCTATAACAAGGTCTGTCAGGAGCTGCGCAATATCCGGCGTCAGCGACGCCTCCCCACGGCGTCTCGCCGTGTCCGAAACCGAAACCCAATCAAGAATTTCAGAAAGTCGCGGCGTCGCCTGTTCCAGTAGCGCCCGCAAGTCCGCCTGGAGGACGGGCACCGCATTCGACCTGGGCAAATCGCCCCTTTGCGTGCCAGCGAGCATCGACAATGCAGCCTGATAGGCATCAGGAACGCCGTGGTCGCGCAGGGTCACCACCAAGTCCCTGAATTCGTCGGTCGGGTTCAAGGGACGATTCATCTAGTTGCGCTCCATCTGCGCGCTTCTGACCGACCCTTCGGGGTATGGACGGGTATCGAACGTAACGTGAAAATCTAGCTTCACCGGCGGCAAGTTCGCCGGGTGCAGCGCCAGGCCCGTAACGATAGCAACGAAAGCCGACCGCCGGGATTGGCGCGACTTGGGTGCAATTGACTCTTCTTCTCGCGTCAGATGTTTCATTTTCTCGTGACCTAGAGTTTCGACCAGCAAATCATGACATGATTTTCTGATGAGTGACAAGCATCTATTCACCTGTACGGAAAGCGGAAGAGCCGGGCCAAGCTGATGTCCAGCTGAATGAAAACGTGTTGTTGAGATGAGTCGCCCAACGCGCTTTGGCTTCCGAGGCCGTGAGCCCGCGCTTCGGCGAAGCACTCAAGAACATGAGGACCGCACGCAACCATCATCGTCGATGGCTTCCCGCTCTCGACCGAAGTTTTCGTGGAGAACACGATGGCGTTTTGCCCGGGAGAACAGCGGTTCAACGATACGCTAGGCGCGAATATCTGCTTAGGCTAACGGTCAATTCAGACGCGCATCCGTCGATGAAAATCTTCCACAAACCAGATGACGAGAAGCGCTCGGTCGTGATTGTGCCGCCGACAGAGTATGAGGGTCGAGTTGGCGGACGCTGCTAGCTAGATTCATTGACCGTACAATCCTGCGAGCAGCCTGGAGCACGCGCCATTCCCTTACCCCGCCGCCGCACCGTCAATTCTGGGGACGTGAATCCTTTTCTCCCGCCCCCGAGCGTGCCCGCAACGTCTCGTCGAGTTGCCCTGGTCCAAGAAGGATGTCCATTAACCCCTCACGCACCCGTTCAGAACCAAGCGCCTGCGTACTCATTGCACTATGAGCATCAAGCGCGTCCATGATGGCGTCCATCACCGCCACCTTTAGGTCCGGCGAGTTGGCAAACTGCGCCTTACTGTTGCTCGCGGCCTGCTGCAACATTCTCGGGTTCTCGAGCAGCTTGCCTTTAATAGCACCATTGACGTACACAAGCTGGTCGTCATCGGAGAGTTCACCCTCAAACAGGCCGTTGACCTTCTGGATGATTTCGTTGAGGAGCGCCTGCTGCTTCTCCTGGACCGAGCCACTGCCAACCGCGTCCATCGGCGCAAGCTTGTACGTCTCGTCCTGTTTCAGGTTTAGCGATTGCTTGCCAGTGTTTTTAAGAGTGTGGTGAGTCAACACCACCTTCGACAGGTCGACCGTATCGCGTTCGAGGCCAAATTCCAGCAGCGGTAAAAGCCGTTTGTAGAAAAGAAAGCGCTTCTCGATACCGGTATTGCCGTAGTTGAAAATCTGCGACAGGAACGCATAGAGGCGCACGAATACGCCCATGTCATTCCTAAACAGCACCAGCGCCTCAAGCGTGTCGCTCGTCGCCGGCGCGGCCTTATTATCGTGCTGCGCTTCGGCAGCCGCCAATACCTGCTGCGTTGCCTTGTAGCGTTTGAGCAAACGGTCAGCCACGGGCGCGATGGCCGTGCTCAGTTGCGCCTGCGTTCCCTTCGGGTCCAGCTCGACCGATGCCACCCGGTCCACTTCGAAATCATCGTAGTGCCCGCTTGCGTCAAGCTTGGCACGCAGGTCGTATAAGGCCGTGTTCACTGGGTCCTTCAACTTCACGAAGGCAGCGCAGCAGCGGAACGCCGAGGACGGCATGCTTGTTCGCGGCGACGAGGCGCTGACGAAGGCATATCTTGCGAACTGGGATAAGCGCTACAGCGTTTTTAGCCGATATCAATAACCCCGCGCGCAACCGCTTTGCTACGCATGGTGGTTGCGTTGCTCGTTTTCCTCTCGCTGACTGAGCCACACGACGCCAGCACGATTGAGTTCCGGCGTCGCGGATGCGACCTTTCGAGCCGGCAAGCCGAGAAGGAGGCGCTAGGGGCTTAGTCGCCGGAACGTCAGCTCGCCCCTCTGGTTAATCCGACGGCGATGCGGCGACTACGGTATAGCGAAGCTGCATCAGGTCGTCATGAGCGTATGCCCTGTCGGCGTGCCGGACACGATGATGTTCGCGCTTACTCCGAACCCGAACAGATATGTCGCATGCCTCTCCGATGTCCCCGGCAGTGAACTCATAAGTCCATGCGTTCGAATCGGTCCAGCCGCTATCAGCTGTCTGATGTAGCGTTTTGAACTGATATTCTAAGGGTTCATCTTTCGGGTCAATTGCTAGAGCTACGAGGTCGATACGTTGCCCAACTTCAACCGTCTTTCCCGTTATACGAGGGTGTGACCGCAAGTTCACATCAAAGGCTATCGTCGTGCCCAAATTGTCTTGCACAGACAACATTTGCGCGTACGGACTATCGTCTGCCAAAAGCGTGTTTTGCGGATTTATGGATTGATTTAACTCCAAAACTTGCTGGATGACCGGCTTGAATTGGGCGCAGATTGCGGAAAGGAGGCGATTGATTTCCGAATCCTCTTCACTTCCGCCGGGCAAGAAGTTGACCGTTTCGGTCCACACATCGACGGGCGGTCGTTTGTCCCGGGAAGTGCGATACGTTGCCGAGATTTTTGCAGACGCGGCGTCGTTGAAATCGCAATTGACGGTCATTTTCAACCGAGCGAACTCGTTGATTCCGTCTTCGCGCGGAACGGTGGCTTGCAGTTCACCGCCCCAATAGTAGTTGTCGACCTGTGCGCCCACTCCGATGAAATTCGCATTCGTGAGGGCGTCCTTAAGTTGATTAACCATAGGTCGAAGTTTTTCCCGTACGCGCTCACCGGTTTCGTTCACACGTTGCTGGTGCTCATTGCTAGCCGCCTGCGCGGCTTCCATTTGATACTTGGGTACGGCAAGAACCGGTGCAAGCTCGGACAGGTCGAGTTCCGAGACGTCGGGGTTATGGACGGGCGGGGCTAACCAGATATCAAGCTCGCGTGCAAAGGCAGCCATACTTGGCCTTTCACTCGCGACGTGTTTTGTTGCTGCCTCCAGAATTGCGTTAAGTAACACTGCACGAGCGTCGGACACATATGAACTCGCGCGCAAAGCTTCGATTGACGTCGACAAAGTCCCGGGAAGTGGGAAGTGTTGTCCAGTGACTAGGACCCACAACGTTTTTGCAAGGGAGTACACGTCGGCAGGCGCTCCGTCCGCGTCAGGCGCGTCGTTCAGCATCTCTGGTGCCATGTAAAAAACCGGGCCGATGCGTTCGCCTTCCAGCGTCAGTGATTCCTTACCCTCGAAGTCTGCGAGACCGAAGTCGCCTGCCGTCCATTTGCCTTCGTACTTGAACAAATTGTCGGGCTTGATGTCCCGATGGGTGACTTCGAGTGCATGCATCTCGGTCAGTAGATGCGCGATGTCCCGAACGCTGGTGACGACCTCCACAAGAGTGGGCGCGTCTCCCAAAGCATCCATCATGGGTTGGGCTAGCTGCATAGCGAACCACGCCGGGCGTTCATCTGAGGGATTGTCAGGCACCTCGTAATCGATTACAGGGATGCAACCAAGATGCTCGCACTTTTGCATCGCAACGATTTCATCGCGAAACCGAGCGACGCGCCGGGGTTGGTCACCTTTTGTCAAAATTTTGACGGCGGCTGTTTGGCCACCATTCGTGGCCAGGACTACCTTGCCGTTTCCACCCCTTCCCAAGTTCTTGCCTAGTTGCCAATTGCCTACCTTGGTAAGCGGCTTCCGTTTCGATGACATTGCCGTTTGGTCCTCTACTGTGGTTGATGATGCAACGAACCCGCGTGTCCTGGGAGTTTGATGTCGGCGGGAGCGGAATATATGATACGTTTTAAACTGGTTTGATACTGCGCTCGTCCTACTCCGACGTAATTAATTGGACGTTCTCTGCCCGAAATCGCATATCGCCTGCGGCGACACGGTAGCTGCGTAGCTGTATTTCGTGATACATCAGAACGAAAACGGCGACTTCTTATTAGCCACGTATGGGGGGCGCTGAGCGCGATAGGTGGCATTGATTTTATAAAGGTTAGGGATGTCCTACGCCGACGCAATTCGTCCGGTTCGCAACAGGATGCGAAAGTTTTCGTATGCCTCTGTACTCAGGCAACTATCCGCACATATTCAGCGGGCGGACGCTCTGACTGGCGAGAAGAGAGTCCGCCAGATGCCGTGGATTGCGGAGCGGCTTGCAGCATGGGTCCTGCGCGATAGGCCCTCGATGTACTCATCCGTGCCAATGTCTCCTGACGATAGCCAAGCATGTATGAACCTCGCATGGACGCAGATGGATACGGGGGTGACGTGGATGCGCCACGGCAATTCCCTTGAACCTTTCGATACGCATGATGCTGCTGTCTCAGTTGCCGCATCAGTTGCCGCATGGAAAAGGGGCGTTCGCTCGCCAGGTAGACCTGCTTCGACGTATCGGCTCAAACGCGAAGCTGCATCGCGAGTTGAAACGAGCACTAGGAATGTCGCCGGAAGAATATTTGCGCATCGCGGTTTTCTTTTGGAGTTTAGCTGACGAGCGCATTGAAGCTGTGTTTTCCCAGAAGTACCTGCGGGCGCTGACTCTAGCTTTTGGGCAGGAAGCTATTGCAGCGTTTCTGCGAACCATTATCGTGCCGCATGAAAGGCTCGCAGCACTATCGGCAGAGCACATAGTTGAAGATGAATGGTTCCAGCCAAATCTCCTGTATCGCTCGCCTTTTGTTGCCCATCGTGGCGAGCGCTTCTATTGGGGGCGAGCTTGCCTTCAGAGAAACATTGAATTCGCTTTCAGTGACGTTGTAGCGCGGTCTGAGAACGATGCAGTGCGTCGCACCTTCGAAGACGCCCCCCCGCGTCACAATGGTTGTCGCCTGGATAAAATTGGAATCTGGGGGCGATAAAGAGAGAACAAGTTGGCGCGTTACGGAAAGACATTCAAGGACAGAGCGGTGGCGCGGTTGCTGCCGCCGGA
>NZ_VZQN01000050.1:0-49036 GCF_014397645.1 Paraburkholderia sp. 31.1 | reverse complement strand
ACTCTCCGCTTCTGCAAAGCTGATCTGCCGCTTCATCACTATTGGTCCGTTCCGTGAACTTCCTTCTATAACGTACTCGAACACGTCAGCGATGACGGCCGAGCCTGATAAATCAGTGTTTCCCTAGACGAACGCAGGCGTTGCTTTTCACCGCATCGAAAAAGTTGCGCTGCTCTGCGAGGTCTGCATCGGGTGACACGATTTGAGAAAGCTTGCTCATTGGAAGTCTTCGATTCGGGTTGAGAAGGCCCAATACTCACACCCGTCGAACGTGACACGGCTGAGCGTTTTCCAACTTCAGTAATCAAAATTGCAAACCGGCGTGGTTGCCTCGACGGTCTGAACGTGGCACGCGCGCTCCGTGCATGAAAATTCCGGTCAAACTCTTCGTTTTAAATCGTACCGAGTTCCTGTATGCCTCAACCAGCAAGCGTTTAGCGGGCAATGTCGAAGTCGAAAATGCGCAAATAATCATGCGACTTGACCGACATGCAAGTGCGCCCGGATTGCTGTCGACCGAATGGCAACACGCCCCACAGTCCGTTCCGTATTGCAGATTGGCTAAAGGGTGCAGAAATTGCACCCGTCGCAAAGGGTGCAAACGGCGGCATAAAGGGCCCGACTGACGACAGAAAAGGGTGCAACAGCTATTGCGCCCGCAAATAACCATCAACAATCGTTAAAGAATCGTAAGCGTGCCATCGAGAGGTTGGCGGATCGTGGTGCAATCATGCTTCCACCGTTGGGGGAAACGTCTTTCCTCGGGGCCGATGGTCGTCGGCAGACGGTTGCCGACGATCGCATCGGCAAGCGTGACAGCTACGTGATCGGCGCGCAACTCTCGCCGGAATTCACCGCGCGTCTGGTTGATCGCCGGCAGGAACTTGAGACGTAGGTCGCCAAGCCCGCGCTCGACTTGAACGACCGGATGGCGTTGCGTGCGGCGCTATTTCGGGGTTGCGCTAAAAAGGCGGCAAGCTCAATCGTCCGGCTGGCGCCGAACCGACAACCACGTCCCCGCCGGACAAAGGAGCCAATAGCCGCTCCACACGCGGCCGCGCCACCGCCAACGCAGTCCCGATCCCGCCCACCAGCCCCACCCCGTACAAGGCTAGGAAGCCCGTATAGGACATCGCCGGGGCGATAAGGCGCGCCACGCCTACAAAAGACGCATAGAGCCACGACACCGAACTGATGGCCCCCAACAAGACGCATATCGTCGCCGCCCGACGTGGGCGACGCTGCGGTGTGGTCAGCATCGGAAACGCGACTCGATGCAGCAGCAAGCCGTTCGCCGTCAGCAGGCATACCACTGTCAGCTTTGCAGCCAGCTTCGGCTTGGAGACCAGCACAGCCACGTGTAAGCCGGTGCCAAGCAGGATCATAGCGACGCCCGTTATCCAGAGCAGGCCGAGCAACCCTGCAATGGTACGTCCGGTGGTTTCCAGTCTGACGGCATCAATGCGCCGAGCTGTGAGCAGCGCCACGTCTTCCCGCAACACGCGCACGATGGCGAAGGCGAAGGCGAGGGTGTGGCTATACAACAAGAGCTGGCGAGCGGTGATGGTTAGCATGTTCATGACGGGCCTCACTTCCTTTTGAGGGTCTCGCCGACCGACTCCTGGCAGGCGGTGGGTGATCGTCTTTGGGGGTCGCGGCGTTCCATTTTCCGACCAGAGCCCACTGTGCCGACGGTTGCATTTAACGGCTTGCCGACTCGACCGTTCAAGGCGTCAATCCGGCTGGTGAGCGTGGCGGCTACTGCTCGACAAAGCTTCGCGAATCTGGCCAGCTCGATTTCTTATATGCGGCTGTCGATTCATCGTCCGTGCGAGCCGTTGGACTGCCATGGCGCAGTGCCAGGCCGTACAGTTCGTCAAGCTGCTTGTCTGTCGGGTATTCGAGGGCGATTGAGCCATACGTACGGGTGAGGGCGTCGAACGCTCTGGCTTCCGCGTCGGCAATCGTGGCGAACAGCGCCTCGTTCTTCGACATGAAAGCCACGGCCTTGACTGCGACCCGTTGGGCGCGTCGGGTAGCCATCGGGTCAGTTCTTGAACCAAAGGCGCGGCCAAGGAACTTCAGCAGCCGGTCGCACGCGCCATTCCTTTCCGTTGCCGCGGCCTTCAACGCGTCCTGCATATCTGCTTCGGCCTGGCCCGTGGCGCGCTGCGCGGCCATTGAAGCCTGACTCCGCGCATGGTCTTCCGGCAGTTCCGGGCGCTTCGTTGCGGACACAACCAACTTCAACAGTTTGGCGAACTTGCTCACGGTAGGTCTCTCGTAGGGTCTTGTCGTTTTTTGATAGTGCAAGGAAGATGATAGATGGGCCATATGTTTTTAGTATGCACCTTGGAAAAAGCCTGTTTTGTTGTGTTGGAAAACGAACATAACGAGGGCAAGTACAAAAAGGTTCTAGAGCTGCATGAAGAGGTTGTCCCCGCTATGTTTTTATTCAACAGCAGCGTATCTGTCCGCCCAAACCGGCTCCATGTACACGCCCACGCCGACGTCAGCGGCCTGTAGCACGCGCTTGGCGGCCCGCCAGTACGGACCGTTTCGCAGATATCACAGCACTGCTCACTGCGAGGCTGGGTTACGAATTCAGGGGATCAGGTCTGTCGCATGAAATTCACCCATGAGCGAGGCGGCGCGAGATTTCAGCCCGGCCATCGGGCGTCAGTTGCGGCCACGCGATTGAAGAAGGTCCGCGCATCACAGCAACTCCGTCCGTGAGCGCCTGCGCCGTTGCGCGCCATCTGTCGTCGCTCGTGCGATACAGCCAGCCTTCGCGAACGAGCAGTTCGAACAGGTCGCCGCGACGCAGATCGCCCCGTTTGGTGCGATTCCAAACCGTGGAATTGCTGCAATCAAAAAGCGCAGCAACGACTTCAACGGACACGCCAGCCGCGTTCGGCAGCGCGTCGAAGTCAGAGAGGGGTTTTTTAGCTTTCTTCGTTTTCATTGTATCGACGTGGAAATCGTCCGGGATTGGACGGGTCGATACGAATTTATGCTCGGAGCCTAGATTGGAAAACCTGCGTACGACGGAGGGCTTTCGACGCGGAAGGGAATGCGCTTGGGTCGCGTGACCACTCAGCGATTACCAAACGTTCAATTTTTTTCATGGCGGCATGGCGTTTTTCAAGCAATAGTTGTGATTTCCGCTTCCGCTCCTTGGCGGCGAACCCTTCTTTTTCAGCTAACGCCTTCGCTATTTCTCTGGCGGATAAATGTGAAAGGTGCTGTCTAAGTTGTTCCTGACGGTCCATGGCTTCCGCCGTCGTGACAGCTTCCATAGCCTCAACGGCCCAATAGATAGCCTGTTGCAATTCAAAGGAGATTGGAGGATGGGCCTTTGGATTCAGTCAGGGACACGAAGTCGTTTTCGTCGGAACTCGCGTGCGTGATGCGCGGAGCGACGCGGCTCAGTTCGGCCACCTGCGGTCATACATCGGCCGTAGACGCCAGACATTCGATGGGCTGTAGCGGTCTCGATAACGGACATTCCTGGTGAGTGCGGATCGCATAGGGACGCGCGTCCACATCTGAGAACAGCCGATTTGAGCCGCCTCATGCGCCGTTCGCGACCGCCTGCACCTCGCGCGCATACTGCGTGGGCGGCCGACCGACGTGCCGCGTGAAGGCGACGCTGAAGGTGCTGGCTGAACTGTAGCCGACGCGCTGCGCAATCTCGGCGATGCGGCCTTCATTGCGACGCAGCAGGTCCTTCGCGAGTGCCATGCGCCAAGTGAGCAGGTATTCCATCGGCGCAATGCCGACCGTGCGGCCGACGCGCTGGAAAAAGATCGAGCGCGAGAGCGCGGCCTCCTTCGCGAGTTCAGCAACTGTCCAAGCGCGTGTCGGATGTTCGTGCATCCCGCGGATCGCGGCCGCGAGGCGGCCGTCGGAAAGCCCGCGCACCAGGCCCGGCGACGCATTGGTCTGTGCCGCGGACCGCAGCGCTTCGAGGAGCAGCACTTCCAGCAGTCGTGCGAGCACGACCTCGCGCGCAGGCCGCTGCTCGCGTGTTTCCTCTCGGACCAGTTGCACGAGCGTGGCCAGCCGCTGTTCGCCGCGCACATGCACGAGTCGCGGGAGCAGCGAGACCAGCAGCGATGCATCCGGTGAGCCGAAGCTGCAGTGGCCCGCCACCATGCGCGCGTCGATGGGGCGATCGGGGTCGCCGATTCTGAATTCGCCGTTGCCCAGCGCGACGGGCGGCCGCGTCTCGACGCCCGGCGGTGGCGGCTCCAAACTCGACATCGCCACACCGTAGGCCGCCGGAATCAGGACAAAGTCGCCCGACAGGAGCTCGATGGGCTCATGTCCGTCGATCGCGATGCGGCAGCCGCCCTCCAGGATCACGCAATAGAACGGCTGGCCGGCGACCGAGCGGCAAATGCGCCACGGACTCGCGCCGTGGACGAGCTTGGAGAATCGGGCGCCGGGCTGCAGCAGCGTCACGACTTCGGCCAACGGCTCGATCATCGCCGGACTCTCGCGAATGAAATTCGGATGATCGATTGTAGCGGGTACGACCTTGGCGATCTATCGTACGGACACCTTGCCCACAGGAGTCCCCATGAAAACCGTACTGATCACCGGCTGCTCTTCCGGATTCGGCCTTGAGATCGCCCGTTACTTCCTCGCGCGCGACTGGCAGGTCATCGCCACGATGCGCACGCCGCGTGCGGATGTGCTGCCGCCAGCGGACAGTCTGCGCGTGCTCGCGCTCGACGTCACGAACCCGGACAGCATTCGCGCGACTGTCGAGGCCGCAGGGCCGATCGACGTCCTCGTCAACAACGCGGGGTTTGGCGCGGCCGCCCCGGTCGAGCTCATCCCGATCACGACGGTGCGCGAAATTTTTGAAACCAACACCTTCGGCACGATCGCATTGACGCAAGCGGTGCTACCCCAATTCCGCCAGCGCAGGGCCGGTGTGATCGTGAATGTCACATCGAGCGTGACGCTGAAGGCCCTGCCCCTGATTGCCGCATACCGTGCGAGCAAGGCGGCGGTGAACGCATTCACCGAGTCGATGGCGCTGGAGCTCGAGCAGTTCGGCATACGGGCGCGCCTGGTGCTGCCGGGACGTGCGCCCGACACCCGCTTCGGAGACAACGCGCGCGCGCACATGAGCGGCCTCGACCACGAAGCCTATACCGATCTGGTCAAGGAGGTTTTCGCGCGGGTCCTCGATACGTCTGCCCCGATCACCCGGGTGCACGACGTCGCCGAAGCGGTGTGGCGCGCGGCGACCGATCCGTCAGCGCCGATACGCATTCCGGCCGGCGCCGACGCCGAAGCCTGGGCGGCCGAGGCTCACTAACCAGCCAGCGGCATCGCCCTGAGCTGAACTGAAAAACGGAACTGGCTTTTGCACGCTACAGCGCAACACCACAAGGAGATTGCCATGCAGGACAAACCCGTCGCCCTGGTCACCGGGGCCAATCAAGGCATCGGCCTTCAGATCGCCAAGGATCTCGCGGCACACGGCTTCACTGTGCTGGTCGGGTCGCGCAATCTCGAGCGCGGCGAGGCTGCGGCCAAGGAGGTGGGGCCGGACGGCCACGCACTCCAGCTCGACGTGACGGATCAGGCGTCGGTCACAGCCGCGGCGGAGCGCGTAAGCAACGAGTTCGGCCGCCTCGACGTGCTCATCCAGAACGCCGCCATTTCGAACACGAAAAAGCGGTCCGGTCAGTCCGTCGAGGAGTACGCGAAGACGACCCGCCCGGGCAACGTGTCCCCCGATGAAATGCGCGCGGTGTGGGACACCAACGTGTTCGGCGTGCTCGCCGTTTATCAGGCGATGCTGCCGCTTCTGCGCGCGACGCCGGGCGCCCGCATCGTCAACGTGTCGAGCGGCGTTGGGTCGCTAACGACGAACTCGGACCCGGCCTTCGCCTACCGTGCGATCTTCGGCCCCGTCTATCCGGCGTCCAAAACGGCTCTCAACGCATTGACGGTCGCCATGGCGATCGAGCTGGAACCGCACGGGATCAAGGTCAACGCTGTCTCCCCGGGCTTTACCAAAACGAACCTCAACGGCTATTCGGGCACCGAGACCGTCGAGGAAGGCGCTCGCGAAGCGGTGCGCGTCGCGCTGCTGGGCCCGGACAGCCCAACAGGGACATTCACGCGCTGGGAGAATGAAACGATCCCGTGGTGAGGGAGTCGCAGGCGGTCGAAGGGATTGATGGATTAGGCCAGGGCGAATGCAAATCGGCCGTTCGCCTAAACAATCGGTCACTGCGTTGCGTTTTGCCGTCATCGGATTGATGTCAGCTGACCGGCCACTCGGCAAATTCGATGAGGCGACTGGCAGTTGCACCTCGGAAGCAGCCGTTGCTGTGGCGCGAGTTCGAGCGGCGGCTCGGGGTCGAAACTGCGAGTTGGCGGATGCCGGAAGCGATCGTCCCGCTGCACGACGCCGTCACCGTCGGTAACCCGTCATATTGCTGACGTCCAAGGGAGCCTCGTCGAACGTCGGCAAAGGCCGATTCGGGTAAGAAGACCAGATGGAACCGGTGTGGCGGAAAAATAACGGCAGACAATATATCTCCCATTAACTCAAGGGGAGTCTGTCATGGGAAGCATTCAAAACCGGGAGCCTTGGAACAAGGCCAAGCTGATCGGTCAGAAGCCGCCGTTGAAGCCAAAAGACGTCTGGGCAATCCGGATTCACTTGCAGAACGCGCATGCGGTTCGTGATCTTGCGTTATTCAATCTTGCGATCGATAGTAAGCTGCGCGGTTGCGATCTCGTCAACCTGCATGTCCGCGACGTGACTCACGGCAATCAGATACTGCCGCGTACGATGATAATGCAGAGCAAGACTAAACGGCCGGTGCAGTTTGAGGTCACGGAGCCAGCTCGCACTGCCGTTGGTGCATGGATTGAGAAAGCCAAGCTGAGGTGCGATCAGTACCTATTCCCAAGTCGGCTTTCTCGCTCGCCGCACATTTCGACGCGACAATACGCTAGGATGGTTCATCAGTGGGTCGCTGCAATCGGTCTTGATCCGACCGCTTACGGCACGCACACGATGCGCCGGACGAAGGCCACCTTGATCTACAAGCGGACGAAGAACCTTAGAGCCGTTCAACTCCTGCTTGGTCACAGTAAATTGGACTATCTCCCGCGCGGAACTATGTCCGGTGCTCACTGAGAACCCCTGTCCCGCGTGGCTTTCCCGCATCGACGCTAGACATTGGCATTCTCCCTTTGCAGGCACTTTCGCCTGATAGGAGAAGACCATGGCTGATTCTTATGAGAGCGCTGCCGCGCTGGCCTGCACCATCAGAGGCGCAACTGGGGAGTACCTTAATGCGTTCGTCGGTTCTCTGATCGGGCAGCAATACTCGGTCAGTTATGTATGCCAGTTGGCACAACACGCGCTTGCGTTTGGGCACTGGTGCAAGGATAGCTGCATTTCCTTCCATGCCTTGAAGGACGATGACATCGTGCGGTATCTGAAGTTGACCCGGCAAAACGGACACCTATCCTTTTGATCAGGAGGTGCCATGATGAGGAAGCATCGCACACCGTACCCGGCGGAATTCCGGGCGCAGATGGTCGAACTGGTGAAGGCAGGGCGCACGCCTGAGGAACTTGCGCGCGAGTTCGAGCCGACCGCGCAGACGATCATCAACTGGGTTGCGCAGGCCGATCGCGACGCGGGCGTGCGTCAGGACGGCTTGACCACGGCCGAGCGGCAGGAACTCACGCGGCTGCGCCGCAAGGTACGCCAGCTTGAGATGGAGCGTGACATCCTCTCTCACGCGGCCGCCTGGTTCGCCCGCGAGACCGGGGCCGTACCACCGAAGGGTACGGATTCATGAAGGCGAACCGGGCCCGCTGGCCCATTGCCACGATGGCGCGGCTGCTGCAGGTCTCCACCAGCGGCTACTACGCGTGGCTCAGGCACGAGCCGTCGAAGCGCGCGCTGGCCGATGCGGACCTGCTCGCGCAGATCCGTGCCATTCATGCCAGCTCGCGCGGCACCTACGGCATGCCGCGCATTCATGCGCAACTGAGCCGCCAGGGCGAGCATGTGGGACGCAAGCGGGTGGCGCGGCTCATGCGCATGGCGGGACTGTGCGGCGTGAGCCGGCGGCGCTGGCCTGCCACCACCCGCCCACGGGCCGGCGCGCGCCGCGCCCCGGATCTGGTGCGCCGACACTTCAGTGCCGGGGCCACGAACGTGCTGTGGGTGGCTGATGCCACGTACATTCCTACGGGCGAAGGGTTCCTCTATCTGGCCATTGTGCTGGATGTGTTCAGCCGACGCGTGGTGGGCTGGGGGATGTCGGATCACCTGTACACGGAACTGATGCTGCGTGCGCTGGACATGGCTGTGCAACAACGTCGGGCTGAAGGGGTGATCCACCATTCAGACCAGGGGTGTCAAGGCGGATTCAACCGGTCGTTGCAACACTAGATTATTGAACAGATTTTAGGTATTCGTCCAAGGCCTCCGCAGGCGTCTTCCAGCCGAGTGTTTTCCGGGGCCTGGTATTCAATGTGTTAGCAACGGCCTGGATCTCGCGAGCACTCCACCGGGACAGGTCTGTGCCCTTTGGGAAGTATTGTCGTAGAAGGCCATTGGTGTTTTCGTTCGTACCGCGCTGCCATGGGCTGTGCGGGTCAGCGAAGAACACCTTCACGCCGGACTCGATCGTGAAGCGGGCGTGATCGGACAGTTCCTTGCCACGATCCCAGGTCAATGATCGCCACAACTGAGCAGGCAAGTCCGCCACGGTCTTCTTGAGTGCGTTGGCCATCGTAACAGCTCCGTAGCCGGCCAGCGCAGGCCCGTTTTTCGTGCGTGGAATTAGCCCATAGCCTTTCTCGCGAGGTAAGTGCACGAGCATCGTAAAGCGGCTTGATCTTTCCACCAACGTCCCGATGGCTGATCGGTTTAAGCCGATAATCAGGTCGCCCTCCCAATGGCCTGGCACAGCACGATCTTGCACCTCTGCAGGCCGGCTGGAAATCATCACCTCCTCGCTGACGTGCGCCCACGCCTTGGCACGCGCTCTCGCTCGGGGAACGCGCAACGCGCGCCCGGTGCGAAGGCAACCCACCAGCTCGCGCTTGAGCGCACCGCGCCCTTGAATATAGAGCGCTTGATAAATGGCTTCGTGAGAGATGCGCATAGATTCATCATCCGGGAAATCAGCTTGCAATCGATTGGCAATCTGTTCAGGTGACCAGCCGTTGACCCACTTTCGGTCACCGCGATGTGGTTTATTGCGCCCCTTGAACGGTGCCTGCCTGGGCCCCGCAATTTCACGACCATCAGCGTCATGTACCTTGCCCTCAAGGCGCTCCTGTACGTATTGGCGCAGCCGTGCGTTCGTCGCCAGCTTCGCTGGCTTTGGTCGTTTGGCGAACCGTTCCGCCTTCCACTGCGCGACCGAAGCACGATACTCGAGGCACCCACCACGGGTTGCCGCATTGCGTGTGAGTTCCCGCGAAACGGTTGACGGACTGCGTCCAAGACGCCGGGCAATTTCGCGTACCCCAAGACCTTGTACCGAGAGCAACGCTATATCTTCCCGCTCAGCGAACGACAAGTATCGACCAGCGATAGGTTTCGACATGAATAGTGGCATGCCGCCACGATAGCGGAACCAGCGCGAGCCTACCGCTTGAGATACGCCTACCGCCTCCGCTGCTTTCAAGCCTATTGACTGCAGTCAATAGGCTGGAAAGCACCGTTCGATATCTCGGGATTGAGGTCGACGATGCCCTCGAAATATCTGAGCAAACTGAAATCTGACATCGGAACGTGGCTGCGCGACAGGTTGCTCGCCGCCAGCCGCGCATGCGCCACGGCTAAACCGCGCTTTTCGACCAATATCCGTCATCCACCGCTAAGTTCGCTGGCTCCGTAGCTGGAACGCCCGATGCGCCATGGCCTACCTCGCTTTGTTGCCGGTGGGCGCCGCAAAGCGCAAGCGGCTCAGAAAAGAGACAGCCCTGCACGTCCGGTCGGCTATCATGCCAATCCTCTCCGAAGTAGCCCCTTATGATTTCCGTCCGTAATCTCACGCTGCGCCGCGGCGTTAATGTCGTACTCGACAGCGCCTCCGTCACCTTCGCCCCCGGCGAAAAAATTGATCTTGTCGGCCGCAATGGCGCCGGTAAGTCGTCTTTCTTCGGCCTTCTCAACGGCACGCTGCACGAAGACGGCGGCGAGTTCTCGATTCCCGCTGCGTGGAAGATGGGCCAGGTCGCGCAGGAGATGCCGGAGACCGAGCAGAGCGCGACGGACTTCGTAATCGAGGGTGACACCGTACTGTTGGCCGCGCAGGCCGAAGCAGCCGCCGCCGAAGCCAGCGACGACGGCATGCGCATGGCCCACGCCTATATGGCCCTGCACGACGCCGGTGCACACGATGCCCCCGCACGCGCCCAAGCGCTGATCCTGGGCCTCGGCTTCAGTGCTGCGCAGCTTAGCCAGCCGGTCAACAGTTTCTCCGGCGGCTGGCGCATGCGACTGCAACTGGCGCGCGCGCTCATGTGCCCGTCCGATCTGCTGCTGCTCGACGAGCCGACCAATCACCTCGACCTCGACGCGTTGGTCTGGCTGGAAGCCTGGCTCAAGCGCTATCAGGGAACCCTGGTAGTGATCAGCCACGATCGCGAGTTCCTCGACGCGGTGACGCAAGTGACGGTGCACGTCGACAACGCCAAGCTCGTGCGTTATGGCGGCAACTACAGCAAGTTCGAAGACATGCGCGCTGAGCAGCTCGTGTTGCAGCAGGCCGCGGTGGCCAGGCAGGCGGACAAGATCGCTCACCTGCAAAAATTCATCGACCGTTTCAAGGCCAAGGCCTCGAAGGCGAAACAGGCGCAGAGCCGGGTCAAGGCGCTCGAACGCATGGAGAAGATCGCACCGGTGCTTGCCGACGCGGAGTTCAACTTCGAGTTCAAGGAGCCCCTCAACATCCCGAACCCGCTGTTGTCGATGCTGGACACAAGCTTCGGCTACCCCGCGCCGACCGGCGCACTGCCGGGCACCCCGCCCACGGTCATCGTGCGGGGCATCAACCGATCCGTGCTGGCCGGGCAGCGGATCGGCATCCTCGGTGCCAACGGCCAAGGCAAGTCCACGCTGGTGAAGACGGTGGTGCACGCGCTAGCGCCGATTGCCGGCGAAATCAGCGAAGGCAAAGGCCTGAACATCGGCTACTTCGCACAGCAGGAGCTCGACGTGCTGCGCCCGCTTGACACGCCGATGGAACACATGATCCGCCTTGCAAGGGACACGCCGGCTCACTTGCGCGCCCCCGGCCAGAGTGGAACCGAACAATCGCTTCGCACCTTCCTCGGCACTTTCAACTTCAGTGGCGACACGGTCCATCAGGCGGTTAGCACGATGAGCGGCGGCGAAAAGGCGCGGCTCGTGTTGTGCATGATCGTGTGGCAGCGCCCCAACCTGCTGCTGCTCGACGAGCCTACCAACCACCTCGACCTGGCCACACGCGAAGCGCTAGCCATGGCGCTCAACGAATTCGAGGGCACGGTGATGCTGGTCAGTCACGACCGGGCCCTGCTGCGCGCGGTATGTGATGAGTTCTGGCTGGTCACGGGGGGCGGCGTCGAGCCCTTCGACGGCGATCTGGACGATTACCAGCAGTTCCTGCGCGACGAAGCCCGTCGCATGCGCGAGCAGGCTGCCGCGGAGCAGAAGGTCATCGCCTGAGTTACCTCCAGGCGGGCGGCGGGCGTTGCATGGCAGGCGAAGCGCGGACGTTCGCCAACGTCTTCAGCATGCGTGCGGACAGGCGCGCTCCAATGCAAGATTCGGCCATAGCCGACCGTGAGCGAGAGTGCGTTCTGCGTCAGCAGTGTTGCGGTTTGCTGACGTTGGCGGGTCATGCCGCGGACGTCAGCTTTTCGGATCGGTGAACTCGCACTTTCGACCCTGAGCCGCCGTCCACCGTCTTTAACCCGGACGCCCGTTTCCCAAGGTTAAGCAGTCGATCGCGCCTCCAGACGCAGCGACGGAATCGGCAGAAATGTCCGAAGGCGGAACCGATGCTCCAGGAGTTGAATCCCCGAAATCCCTTCGTCAACTCTTAGAGGATGCCGCCGCCCAGGCGACCTTCGAGCGCTCATGCGTCCAACGTTACGCCCCTTCCTCAACAGCGAATGCCCTTCCGTCACACATCCATTCGGCGTTCCGAAGAAGTACAACGACTTGCCTGTAGCGGATAACGCAAGAATTAATAGGGTTTTCCCTGATGTAATTCTGCGACTGTTTGCCTTTAATCCAAGCCGGTAAATTCGATGGAGGCTCAATGAAGAGACACGCGCTGCCCTGTGAGCCTTTCACAATCTTGCGCTGGCTTTAGAGTCGCGAAAGCTTGACCTCGCCTTGACGAGAACACCTGGGCACCCACCGGCTAAATTAAGGAACATTCAATGGAACACTACAGCGGTACCCTTTCCCCCGAGGCCGCAAACGTCTCCGCTGATCTTTTAGAGAAACTCGCATACGCCACGACGGAAACAGCCCCACTAGTAGCAGGTCGCCGAACATTCTTCAATTATCGGGATCTCGGTGTTTCCGACGCCACAGACGGTCGAATGAGGGCGCAGGTGACCGTGGCGACAGGCGTGATGCAGCAGACCGGTTGGCATTACCATGTTTGCGAAACGCAGTTTATTTTCACCCTCCGAGGCTGGATAGATCTTCAGTTCGAAGATGGTCGAGTTGTTCGGGTTGGCGCTGGCGAATCGCTTTATATTCCACCTGGTCTCAAACACAATGAAACGGCGATCTCGGAAGATTTCGAGTTCCTGGAAATTTCAGTGCCGGCCAGGATGGGAACAATACCGTGCGACCCTCCTGAAGGTTTAAAGATCCTCGACTGAATTGCACGACGTGCCGCTTGGCTCGCAATGCGCACTGAGACGCAGTAAGCATGACCTGAGGTCGTGCTTACCAGTCAAGAGCGCTTGCGCTGGTTGTTTTACTGCCCGCCCTTTACCGCCCGTACATTCCTAGTCATGCAGGCTAAAGGTTCTAACCAACCACGCGGCATGCGGCAGCAACAATGTTCTGCTTGTCCTGCTTTCCTTGGCGAAGCCGACGTTGCACGCAACAAAGACCGCGAAAGTCCGACGGCTGGACGGAGCCTATGTATCAGTTCAACGGGTATGATGCTTGGTATGTTCGTTACATAAGTCGTCTGGCCGATTGACCTGTCCGGCGGCTGAAGCCCAGGCGATGAAAGGAAGGCCGAAACTGCATCTGTCGTTAAGTCCAGAGGACAGAGCCGCACTCAACGACTTCGCGCAGCGCGGCGGCAATAGTCCAGCGCTGGCTTTTCGCGCCCGAATCGTCCTGGCCTGTGCAGAGGGACTGGACAATGCGGTTGTGGCCGCTCGCGTTCAGTCGACGGCGCACACAGTCTCCAAATGGCGCAGAAGGTTCCTCATGGATGGCCTGCAGGGCTTGACGGATCTTCCTCGCAGCGGGGCTCCCCAAAGAATCGGCGAAGCGACGGTGGCTGCGATTGCATCTCGCAAGCCCGACGGTGTCACGGCAGTAAGCACTGCCCGCCACGTTGCACGAGAGTCTAACGTTTCCGCCTCCACTGTCGGCCGGATATGGCAGAACATGGACAGGCCGGTAAAACGATCCGGATCCCACGGACAATCCCGTACCGCGCATCCTTCTGCTGGATCCGAAGTCGTTTCCATAAAGGCGGTGCCCCCCACCGTCAACCAGGAAGGACAGGGTTCCAGTGATGACAGACTGGCTACCGACGTGGGTTCCGGTGGGTCGCCGTATCCGCCTGACGATCTTGCGCAGGCGTTTCGCATGGCACCCGTTGGCCTGCTCCTGTCCAGGCAGCGAGTCATCGTGTCTTGCAACCACACGTTCGGTGAAATATTCGGGTGTGCGCCCGACGAACTGGCTGGACGCTCGCTGGAATACCTCTACCCCTCCCAGGACGAGTTTCGACACATCGGCGAGCGCGCATGGCTGGTGATGAAGGAGACGGGCTTCTATTCTGATGAGCGCATCATGCAAAGGCTTGATGGCAGCCCGTTCTGGTGCCACGTTTCCGGGCGCTCAATGAACCGAGACGATCCATTTGCAACTGCGATTTGGGCATTCGAGGATATTTCGTCGGTCCGTCGGGTGACCCGCGACCTGACTCGGCGCGAGCGCGAGGTCGCGCAACTGTTGGTGACGGGAAAAAGCAGCAAGCAGATCGCGCGCGAGCTGCAAATTAGTCATCGAACGGTTGAAGCACACCGTGCCCGGCTTATGCGCAAGTATGCAGCCATGACGACGGGAGAACTGATCGGCAAGCTACTCGGGCGCGATCGGTGACCTTCTGTACTACCTCTGCACCACGTTGCCACGTTATAGGACCTACGCCCGGAAAAACGCGGATTAATGAAAGGAAGTTAAGACGCATCTTACCGGTGTTCACCCTAATGTAATTCGACGACTGCCACCTCGGTGATGACGCGGGTAAATTTCCCAAAAGCACACTGATGGGAGAACGCGATGGGAGTGGCGATTGTAGGCTGGGCGCACTTGCCGTTTGGCCGATTCGACGGCGCAAGCCTTGAGGATCTGATCGTGCGGGCCGGCCGCGAAGCCGTGAAGGATGCGGGCCTGCAAGGCGAAGAAATCGACGGCACCTGGCTGGGCAATTTGAATGGTGGTCTGGTCCCCGATATCTTCGCTTCGTCACTGACGCTGAATTGCAGCGATGGGCTGCGATGGAAGCCGGCGGTGCGTGTTGAGAACGCCTGCGCGTCGGGCGCCGCCGCAATTTACTCGGCATGCGATGCGATTGAGGCGGGCCGTGCGCGTATCGCGCTGGTAATCGGCGCCGAAAAGATGACCGATGTATCCGGCGACGATGTTACGCGCATTCTTGGTAACTGCGCATACTCAGGCGAGGCGGGAAATCCACCCGGGGGCTTCCCGGGAATCTTCGCCTCAATCGCGCAGGACTATTTCGCGGAGTACGGAGACCATTCGTCGGCGCTCGCGCGTATAGCCGCAAAAAATCACGCGAACGGCGTCGACAATCCGTGGGCGCATATGCGGCGAGATCTCGGCTTTGAGTTCTGCAATACCGTATCTGAAAAAAATCCGATGATTGCGCCACCGCTGCGCAAGACAGACTGCTCGCTAATCTCCGATGGCGCTGCGGCACTGGTGCTTGCCTCGAGCGATGCGGCCGCAGATTTTCCTCGTGCGGTATCAATCCGTTCCCGTGTGCAGGTCAACGACTATCTGCCGCTGGGGCGCCGCCATGCTGCGTCGTTCGAAGGTCCGAAGCGTGCCTGGCGCGGCGCACTCGAGCGTGCCGGTTGCGCGGTTGACGACTTGTCGTTCGCCGAGGTTCACGATTGCTTCACCATCGCTGAGTTGCTCAGCTACGAAGCGATGGGCCTGGCCGCTGCTGGCCAGGGCCATCGTCTTGTCGAAGAAGGGGTCGTTGCCCGTGGAGGGCGACTTCCGGTCAACGCTTCTGGCGGGCTCAAAGCGAAAGGCCACCCGATCGGCGCCACAGGCGTGTCCATGCACGTGATTGCTGCGATGCAACTGACCAATACGGCAGGCGCAATGCAGGTTCCCGATGCCTCCCTCGCAGGCGTCTTCAACATGGGAGGCTCCGCGGTGGCGAGCTATGTCAGCATTCTGGAGCGCAGCCGATGAACATCGCGCGGTGGCTGCAGCGCACCGCAGCGATCTTTCCCAAGCGGCTCGCGGTTCTGCACGGCGACGAACCCTGGCTCGAATACGGGCAACTTGCAACACGCGTGGCGGCGCTAGCGGGTTTCCTGAGCGAGCAATGCGGCGTACAGCCTGGTGCTCGGGTTGCCATCTACTCCGCCAACCGTCCCGAATATCTGGAGGTGCTTCAGGCCATCTATTGGGCAGGTGCCGTTTCCGTGCCTGCTAACTGCAAGCTGCATCCCAGAGAGTTGGAGTACATCCTGGATGACGCCGGGGCCGACGTGCTGTTCGTTTCGAGCGAGTTGCTGTCGGCATTGGGCGACCTGCAATGCGGTAAGCGGCGCTGCGTCGTGTTCGGCTCGGACGAATACCTGCATGCGGTCGAATACGCACCGACCGACCTGCGTCACCGTCAGCCCGACGATCTCGCGTCGTTGTTCTACACATCCGGAACAACTGGGCGACCGAAAGGCGTCATGCAAACTCACCGGAACCTGATGGCGATGACCGCGTGCTATTGCATTGACGTGGACGACGTCAGCCCCGAAGACGCGATGGTCTACGCAGCGCCGATGTCCCACGGGGCCGGACTTTACCACTATGCGTACATCTTGCGAGGCGCGCGTCACGTGGTGCCGCGCTCGGGTGGATTCGAGCCCGAGGAGCTTGCTGCTCTGGCTGCGCGTGTCGGACCTCTCGCGATGTTCGCGGCACCGACGATGGTCAAACGGCTTGTCGATCACTTCCGCGCGGTCGATGCCGATCCCGCCGGCTTCAAGACGATCATCTATGGCGGCGGACCGATGTACGTGAATGACCTACAGCAGGCTTTGGAAGTGTTGGGTCCGCGCCTTGTGCAAATCTATGGGCAGGGCGAAAGCCCGATGACAATTACTGCACTCGGACGTCACCACCTCTCAGATCGGAAGCATGCTCACTGGTTGGCCCGTGCCGCTTCCGTGGGTGTCGCACAGTCGCTCGTCGAAGTCGACGTCGTGGCGCGAGATGGAAGCTCCGTTCAGAAAGGCAAGACGGGCGAGGTCGTAGTGCGCGGCGCCGCCGTCATGTCCGGCTACTGGAACAATGCGTCCGCTACGCGCGACGCGATCCGCAACGGCTGGCTCTATACGGGCGATACCGGCAGTCTCGACGAGGACGGGTTTCTCACGCTGAAGGACCGATCGAAGGACCTGATCATTTCCGGTGGTTCCAACATCTATCCGCGAGAGGTAGAGGAAACGTTGCTGGCCCATCCGTCGGTGTCGGAAGTGTCGGTAGTGGGACAGCGAGACGACGAATGGGGTGAGGTGCCCGTGGCTTTCGTGGTGCTTCACGCGGGCCGTCAAACGACCCGCGACGAACTGGACGAGTGGTGTGTGCAGCACATTGCACGCTTCAAGCGCCCGAAACACTACCGGTTCACCAATGAGTTGCCAAAAAACAGTTACGGCAAGGTATTGAAAACGGAGTTGCGCGCCCGGCTCGGCCAGTAGCCGTTGCGCAAGCTTCTGAAGATGAGGAGAGCAATCTTGAAACAAGTCAATGTACCGGTACTGATCGTCGGTGGAGGCGGTTGCGGGCTGAGCACATCTATTTTTTTGGCCAACCTTGGCGTTGAATCGCTGCTGATCGAGAGGCACCCGCAGCAGTCGCCGATGCCGAAGGCGCGGTACCTGAATCAGCGCACGATGGAGGTGTTTCGTCAATACGGCCTTGCCGACGCAATCTACGCGCGCTCGTTGCCGATCGAATACGTCAGCAAGATGCGCTGGTGCACGAGTCTGGGCGGCGATCGCCCTTGGGACCGCAAGACGCTTTACGAACTCGAAGCCTGGGGCGGCGGTTCCCTGGCGTCGACGTATCAGAAAGATAGTCCGTGCCAGAGCACCGTTTATCCGCAAGTCCGCCTTGAGCCGCTGCTAAAGGCGCATTCGGAGCAGATGGATGGTGCGCAGATGCGCTTCGGTCACGAGTTGCTGTCGATCGAGCAAAGCGGGACCGAGGTCATCGCGATCGTGCGTGACCGTATCGCTGACGAAACCTATCAGGTTCGCGCGCAGTACGTCGTTGCTGCCGACGGTGGCAAAACGGTCGGTCCTTGCGTCGGTGCGCGTCTTGAAGGTACGCCCGAACTGCTGGAGATGGTCACCGTGTATTTCGCGGCAGATCTCTCGGCCTATATCGACGACGACAACGTCAGCACGTTCTGGTTTGCGAATCCCGAAGGCGACACCAAAGCATGGGGTAGCGGCGTGCTGGGCAAGTTGGGCCCGACGCGGTTCGACCGTCGCTCAGAAGAATGGATGTTCCACTTCAGTTTCAAGCCCGGCAGCAGCGAAAATTACGAGGCGGCTACGCTCGTGCCTCGCATCCGCGCATTGTTGAAGATTCCTGATCTCGACGTTAGCGTGCTCAGCGTCGGCAAATGGATCGTGCAAGGTGTGCTGGCTGATCGCTATCGGTTTGGCCGCGTCTTTCTGGCAGGCGATGCCGCACATAGACACACGCCCACGACGGGGCTTGGCCTGAACTCCGCTGTGCACGACGCACAGAATCTGGCATGGAAACTGGCTGCCGTGATTCGGGGCCGGGCCGGCGCCGGGTTGCTTGACAGCTATGAGAGCGAACGTCGCCCGGTCGCCGAGCGCAACGTCAACTGGGCACTGTTCACGTTCGGAAATTATCAGGTGACGAACGCAGCCATCGGCATCGTGCCGGGCGATCCGCGGGGCAGCGAGGCAAACTTCAAGGCCTTGCTCGCCGAGGGCGACGACGCAGATGCACGACGTGCCCGGTTCAATGAACTGATGAAGGTTCACCAAACCGAATATCAGGCGCACGACCTCGAAATCGGCATCCGGTATGACACCGGTGCGCTCGTGAGCGACAACACATCGCCTCCGCCTCGCGACCCGCTCGGTCAACGCTTCGTTCCGACCACGCGCCCCGGCCATCGCATCGCGCATGCATGGCTGGCGCGCGGGGCGCAGAAAATTTCCAGCCTTGATCTCGCACGGGCTGATCGCTTTGTGCTTATTACCGGCCGGCCGGACGTCTGGGAAACGGCGGCAAAGGAGACCACTGACAGGCTCGGTATGCCCGTCGAGGTGGTGGTCATCGCCGACGACGCACAGGTAAGCGATCCTTCGGGCGAATGGCGCAACGTACGCGAAATCCAGGATGACGGCGCAATCCTGCTGCGCCCGGATCAGCACGTTGCGTGGCGCTGTACAACTGCTCCAGTAGGTGTCGATCTCGCGCAGTGCCTGACGGACGTGCTGGCACAAGTCATCGATCGCGCCCCCGTGCCGGTCTAACTACGACAGATAGGAGTCGATATGCAAACTTCCACATTAGCATCGCGCCGCTCGGCCTCCGAGCTGGGACTGCGGCCGAATATGCTCAATCACTATGCACGCGTCACGCATGACGTCGGTGCGACTGCCGACTTTTACGGCCGCATCCTCGGAATGGAACTCGCGAGCACGATCATGGATGATCACGTGCCGTCTACGGGTGATGCCTTTCCCTATTTCCATATCTTCTTCCGGATGGCGGACGGATCAACGATGGCGTTCTTCGAATGCACCGATTTGCCTTTGCCCTCGTCTCCGTCGCATCCCGCCTACGACGTCTTCGACCACATCGCGCTTGAAGTGAGCGATACGGCCGAGCTCATGCGCTGGAAGGAATGGCTGGTAAGCCAGGGCGTAGATGTACTTGGCCCCGTCGATCACAAAGGCATTATTCAGAGCATCTATTTCAGGGACCCGAACGGATATCGGCTTGAGTTGACGACGCCGATCGATCCTGCATGGAACCAGCACACTACCCGGGCGCAGGAAGATCTTAATCAATGGCTCGCCGCGAAAGCAGCGGCGCAAGCCGAAGGCCGGGACGTCTCCGCCGCCATGATTGAGTTGATCGGACAGATTAAGCGCAAGCGCTACGAGACCTCTGCGGAAGGAAATAATTGAACATGACCCGTTCCAATCACACCCATGACGTTTCACGGAAGAGCTGGGTCCGCTCAGCCAATGACGGCGCGACGGATTTTCCAATTCAGAACCTGCCCCACGGCGTATTCCGGCGGGCTTCGGGAAATGAAAATTTCCGCGGCGGCATCGCGATCGGCGATCAAATCCTCGACGTAGGCGCTGCTCTGGCAAGGAATCTTTTTCCGGCAGAAGCGCGTGAGGCAGCGCAGGCGGCTGCACGTGCGCCGCTCAACGATTACATGGCGCTGTCGCCCGACAAGCGAAGCGCTGTGCGCTCGGCTGTGTCGTTCCTGCTATCTGAGGACTGTCCTCAGCGGAAGGAGGTTTCCGAATGCCTCGTTCCGCAGGCGGACGCTGAATACGCTCTTCCGGCGCGCATCGAGAACTTTTCCGACTTTTACTCGTCGCTCAGCCATGCGACAAACGTCGGCCGTCTGTTCCGCCCCGACAATCCGATCTTGCCAAACTATCGCTGGCTGCCGGTAGGCTATCACGGCCGTGCGTCCTCGATTCGTGTGTCGGGACAGGATTTCCGCCGGCCAATCGGTCAACTGAAGGACCCGAGCAGCGCCGAGCCGGAGTTTGCGCCCTGCCGGCGACTTGATTACGAAGCCGAGCTCGGTGTACTCATCGGACAAGGAAACGAACTCGGCACGGCCATTGACATCCAGAATGCTGACGCGCATGTATTCGGCGTTTGCCTGTTGAACGACTGGTCCGCGCGCGACATTCAGTCATGGGAATATCAGCCGCTGGGGCCGTTCCTTGCGAAAAGCTTTTTCACCAGCCTGTCGCCGTGGATCGTGACGCTCGAGGCGCTCGAGCCGTACCGCACCGGCTTCTCTCGGCCTGAAGGTGATCCTGCGCCGATGCCGCACCTTTGGAGTCCGGAGCTGGCGACACGTGGTTCGATTGATATTCGAGTCGAGACCCTGTTGCAGTCAGCGCAGATGCGAACCAGCGGCGCACCTCCGGCGAGCTTGTCCATCTCGCGTTATCCGGACGCTTATTGGGCAATGTCACAACTGATTGCACATCAGACATCAAACGGGACGAATCTTTGCCCAGGCGACCTGCTCGGCAGCGGGACGCTCTCAGGCCCCGATCCGGCTTCGCGCGCCTGTCTTCTTGAACTCACGGAAGGCGGCAAGCATCCGTTCACGTTGCCGGGCGGAGAAACCCGCACGTTCCTGGAGGACGGCGACACAGTCATCATGCGCGGATGGTGCGAACGAGACGGCTATCGTCGCATCGGGTTCGGTGAGTGCCGCGCGACGGTGCTTCCCGCGCGCCGGCCGTGACGGGTGACGTGAGGATGTAAGGAGCGGCGGTGGCCTTGGCCCACCGCTGGTAGGAAAACATGAACCGTATTGTCCGTAAGAGATAAGCGGCTACCCAGGAATCACCTGGATCGGTGAAGGACAAGGCAACCCAGTGACATGCCCAAAGGGTTTGGTCCAAAGCCGGTCCACCATCGTCCGGATGGAGGAGACACAATGAGATCCGATCAAACCGCCGCGAGCCTCGCGGCAGGCACAGCTTTGCCTGAACATTCCGCAGGAAAGCGCTCGGGCGCGAGCCTTTACCAGATTGTGGTTGCTGCATCGCTTGGATCGTGCTTCGAGGCGTACGATTTGTTCCTCGTCGGCACTATGGCTGCCGTGATTGGCAAGCAGTTTTTTTCCGGTGTCAATCCCGCGCTGTCGCTGATCTTTACGTTGCTCGGATTTGCGGCAGGCTTTCTCGTCAGGCCGCTTGGCGCGATGGTCTTCGGCGGCATAGGCGACCGGCTCGGTCGAAAACAGGTTTTCGTCGTGACGGTCGCGCTGATGGGACTCGCGACCGTGCTCATCGGTCTGCTGCCGACATACGCAACCGTCGGCGTCCTCGCCCCCGTTATGTTCGTCGGGCTGCGGCTTGTGCAGGGGTTCGCGTTGGGCGGCGAAAATGGAGGGGCGATGGTGTACGTCGCGGAACACGTTCCGGCAAATCGGCGTGCCTTCTATACCTCGTGGCTCCAGATTGCACCGATCGCTGGTCTGATTCTCTCTCAGTTGGTCGTGCAGGGCACGCGTTCTACATTTGGCGAGGCGGCTTTTCTTGAATGGGCCTGGCGTGTGCCGTTCGTGCTATCGCTGGTTTTGCTGGCGTTGTCGTTGTGGATGCGTACCCGCATGGGCGAATCACCTGAATTCGAACGCCTGCGCAACGAACACCAGGTCTCACGCGCGCCGCTCAGGGAAGCGTTCACCGGTCGTCGCAACATCGTCGCAATGATCTGTTCGCTGTTCGCTCTTGGACCCGGCGCGGCGGTGACGTTTTACAGCGCATTTTTCTACACGCCATTTTTCCTGACTGAGGTGCTGCGAGTTGAGCCCGCAACGGCCAATACGCTTTCAATGTTCTCGCTCGTCGTGTCGGTTCCGATTTTTCTCGGTTTCGGGGTGCTGTCCGACAAGATCGAGCGTAAGACAGTAATCTGCACAGGTTTCATTCTAGTTGTCATTTGTTATCCGGCGATCTACCGCGGCCTGACGCATTTTGCCAATCCGGCGCTGGAACGCGCCATTGAGACGGCGCCCGTCGCGGTCGTGGCCGATCCGCACGAATGCTCGACGCAATTCAATGCACTCGGAACGTCGAAGTTCCATACGTCCTGCGATCTCGCGAAGAGTGCGCTTGTCCGCGCCGGCATCAGCTACACGAATGAGACAGCGAGCGCGGGTGCCGGTGCAATCATCAGGGTGGGCGATAAGGTCGTCGCTTCTTACGACAGCAGCGGGCCGGACGCCCCAGTCAAGGCTAAAGCTTTCGCCGCCTCGCTGCGCGGTGCGCTGGACTCCGCCGGATACCCGCAGAAGGCCCCGGCGCACGGTGTGAATCGGCCAATGGTCTTCCTGCTGCTGGTCGCCCTTGCCACGTTTGCAGCCATGACCTACGCACCTTTGGCAGCGGCCATGACTGAACTGTTTCCAGCCAGGATTCGCTTCACCGCGCTTTCCGTGAGCTACCACATTGGTTTTGGCTGGACTGGAGGATTTCTTCCTGCAGCGGCTTTCGCGATTGTCGCGGCGAACGGGAACATGTATGCAGGATTGGCCTATCCCAGGGTGGCCGCCCTGATCGGCGCAATTCTTGTCGTGACGTTCATGCTGGCAGCACGCACGGGAAGTCTGAAGCACGAGACGTGACACGAGGGGTTGGCGTGGCGGGCGGGCGCCGGGTCGGCGTTGCATGGCGTGGACCTGGCGGTGCGGTTACGCAAGGTTGTAATCTGGAGACATTGACAGTGCATAGTACCTATCAGTACGAGAAATTCGAATTTGTGCGTCCGCCTGAGCTCAATGGCGTTCCCCATGGGCACTACCCGGTGGTCGTGGTCGGCGCCGGTCCGGTTGGTCTCACTACCGCTATTGACCTGGCCGCCCAGGGGACGCCGGTGCTTCTCCTGGACAACGACGACACTGTTTCACTCGGCTCACGCGGGGTGGCGTACGCCAAACGCACGCTCGAGATCTTCGACCGACTCGGCTGCAGTGGGTCGATGATGGAAAAGGGCGTGTCTTGGAACGTCGGCCGTACATTCTTTGACGAGACGGAAGTTTTTAACTTCAATCTCAGCCCGGAGCCCGACCATCATCGGCCGGGCATGATTAACCTTCAGCAGTACTACCTCGAAGAGTTTCTGCTTCGACGCGCTCGCGAGTTGCCGAATCTCGAGATCCGTTTCAAGAACGAGGTGATCGGCGTTATGCCGCAGGGCCATGAGGTGACGCTTCAGGTCAGGACCCCTGCGGGGGACTACACCTTGGATACGGAATGGCTCGTCGCTGCGGACGGCGCGCGCAGCCCGATCCGCACCCTCCTTGGGTTGGACATCGACGGGAAAATCTTCAAGGATCGGTTCCTGATTGCCGATGTGGTCATGAACGCCGACTACCCCACGGAGCGGTGGTTCTGGTTCAATCCGCCGTTTCACCGTAATCAGTCGGCGCTCGTACACCGTCAGGCCGACAACGTCTGGCGGATCGACTTCCAGCTTGGCTGGCAGGCCGACCCCGAAGAGGAAAAGAAGCCAGAGAATGTCATCCCGCGCATCAAAGCGATGCTGGGCGACGACCGAGAGTTCGAGCTCGAATGGGTGAGCATCTACACGTTCCAGTGCCGGCGCATGGGCAGCTTCAACCATGGCCGCGTGCTTTTTGTCGGCGATTCCGCGCATCAGGTTTCTCCTTTTGGGGGGCGGGGTGCCAATTCGGGCATACAGGACGCCGACAACCTGGTATGGAAGCTCAAGCTCGTTATGGAAGGCAAGGCGCCGTCGGCGCTGCTCGACACCTACACGGAAGAGCGCGGGCTGGCTGCTGACGACAACATCAGGAACTCGACGCGCTCGACGGATTTCATTACCCCGAAAAGCAACATCAGCAAAACGTTCCGTGATGCTCTACTGGGGCTGGCCGGGGAGCAGCCTTTTGCACGGGCGCTGGTGAACTCTGGCCGTCTCTCGGTGCCCACCATCCTGATCGACTCGAGTCTTAACACGCCGGATGCGTCAAGGTTCGCCGGCAACATGGTGCCGGGGGCGCCGATGGCCGATGCGCCGGTGACCGGTGGCGGTCAATCATGGCTGCTCGGTGCATTCGGTGACCGCTTCGCGCTACTCCTTTTCACGAAGGACGCGTCAGCGCTCGATGCGGCGACTGTTCAGGCGCTCGTCGAACTTTCGGATGCGCCGATTCCGGTCGAAGCGGTTGTGGTGGCGGAAGGTGGCAGCGCCCCTAGCGGCATTCCCACGCTCATCGACGTCAAGGGGCGCATCCGCGAGCGATACGATCTCGCTCCCGGGAGCGTCTATCTAGTGCGGCCCGACCAGCATGTCGCGGCACGCTGGCGCGAGCTTGACCCGATGAAGGTACGGAGTGCGATTGCCCGCGCGACGTGCAACGATTGAAGGACTCACAATGGCACTGACTACGCAGCCCAATTTTGCTGAACCCGGCAAACGCTATTTCTATTCGTTCGTTCCCGGCGACGATTTTTACGAGGCGCTCATCGATGCTCATCGTGACCTCACCGATGAGCAGAGTTCAACGCTCAACGCGCGGCTGATCCTGCTGCTGGCCAACCACATCGGCGATCTATTAGTGCTGCGCGAGGCGCTTGGTATCGCGAGGGGAAAAGTGGAGACCACCGGCAACCTCGAACCTTCCGCGGAGCATTGATCCATGAGCGGATCCAATGATTTGATGCAGGCTGAATGGCGTCTGACGGATTTTGTGCATGGGTTTGATGCCTCGCATGCACCGGAACAGGCACTCGCAGTCGTGCGCAACATGCTTTTGACGACCCTCGGGCGACGACGGGCGAGCAGCAATAACCCGGAGGCTGTCGGAAAGCACTGAAGTGTTTGCAATATCAGCCGCCTGATGAATTTCTAAGGAACTCGATAGCAAATTCAGTTGCACGCCGCGAGAAGAAACGAAAACCCGCGTTGCCTCTAGCTGCCCGCGTGGACTCTGAGCGGTAGGCGGCTGTTGATTGTTGTGAAGCGGACAAACCGACGTCCCGTATGCGTAGGCTTCGGGCGTCGCCTAATGGCCGATAGGACCTGTTCGATGAGCGTTTTTGAGATCCGACGTTGGAATCCTCAACGCCGGCTTTCCGGCGACTTGCGTGAACGCGTACTGCCGGCCAATAGTTGCCATTCGCGCAACACAGAAGGCCGCCATTGCAATGGCCGGTTCACTTCGGAACCCGCCGGATGCCGGATGGAAGGAAGTCGGCCTTTGCCTTCGTTCGAGAGTCTGACGTGCTCAGGCAGCTGTGCTTCATCTTCCGGCCGTTCGCACATTTATTTCGCCGTGCTTGCCGGATAGCAAAACGAGCCGTTTAGATGGGGGGCAGCGAAATCCTAGCCATGTGCAAGTTTAGATGACGGAAAGTTCGTTGACGAGCCGGGAGTAACTGCTCCTCGCTTCTTGGCGTTAAATGGCCGGCGCAGTTTACACGTGGAATTCACGGTGGGCAAGTTCGGGCAGCGGTTTGATCGCTAAGTGAAACTATCTTGCAATTTGATTTACAGAAGCTAAGCTGATTAGCATCGAAAGCGCATACAGACCAGTCCCCGCGTCTGCCCACATGTAACGTTCGCCCGCAGCGCCCCTTAGAAACAGCCATCGGCGCTCGCAATCCATCCGCTTGAACGGCAGAGAGGAACTTCAGACCGCCGGTTTTCGAAACCCACTACATGAGGTCGAAAATGAAGCCTAAAGCGGACAAACACCAA
Source organism: Paraburkholderia sp. 31.1 (assembly GCF_014397645.1). Taxonomy (NCBI): domain Bacteria; kingdom Pseudomonadati; phylum Pseudomonadota; class Betaproteobacteria; order Burkholderiales; family Burkholderiaceae; genus Paraburkholderia; species Paraburkholderia sp. 31.1. The sequence goes on along the minus strand of NZ_VZQN01000050.1, from coordinate 23,013 downwards.
AACCGTGATCGCGGCACGCATCAATCGTTCCAGGTTATAGACTGGGGAAAATTAAGAATGGAATCCCCCGTCGCAATCGCGACACGTCTACGCGGGGTGCAAACCGGCGTCTTGCCGGTTGCCAGCCTAGAAGGGTTAGTTTCTTCAGAAACTTTAGGAAAACTACTCAGCCGCGATTGGGTCACATTACCACGGGCGGAGCATGGTGCGCGCACACGCGGGAATGTGCCGATGGCGTCGTCGCTTGTCGTAACCGGCTCAAAGAGCGCAGTCGCCACACTTACGACGACAACCGTAGTAACGGATCCCAAACCCAGTACCTGGGGTGCGGTGATGGGCGTGGCCCAAGGTACATTCACGCCCGAGTATCAGCCACAGAGGATCGACTTCGGTGAACTAATGCCGGAAGAAAAACGAAGCGCTCGTATCACGTTGACCTCGCCGAACGATACAACATTGAACGTGGTGTGGGCCGATCAAAGTCATGCGCCCGAAAACCTCCTCCTCCCGCGGTTCACAGTTGACCGACTGACAACCTATACGCATGTCTGGAAGAATTTCGGAAATAAGTTCGCCGTTGTTCGCGAAGTAGACCAGACCACCACAGAAGGATCAATTGACATACGCGAAGGTCAGGACATCACAATAGACGTCAGTTTCGCGTCCGGTCCGGATGAAAACGACCGATTTAATAACACGCTTCAGGTTGCGGGACCTTCGGCACCGTGGACGGTCCGCATTCCTGCTCAGGCGCTCGTCACATTACTAGGGGATACTGGGTCTGTCGTTGTCACTGTGGACGGAGGATTCGAAGCGCTTAAGGGGCAGCAAGTCAATGCGAACGCAACGTTGATCCGGATCGGAGGCCCAGCTGAAGCGATGGATGTGACGATTAGTGGTGACTTCCTGCCTAACGGCGTCACCATGACCAATGTCACCACCACGCTCGGCCAAGGTGAGGAGCGCACCATCCCTTTGCAATTTAACGTGGCGCAGAATGCACCTCCGATGCGAGGGTTCGAAGCGTTGCTCGGAGTAAGTTGGCAGACTGGCTCGCGGGAACTTGGGATTGGCATCAGTGTTTACGACCCGCTGCTCTACAGCAAAGCAGACATAAACGCAGGGTCCATGACCGGCACCATCGAGGTAACGATCAAATCCGATGGTAGTTGGAGTTGGCATGTGTCTATGCAGGAACACGGCAAACTCGTTGGCGAAAACTACATCATTGCATTTGGCCTTGTCGTTCCGGGCGACGAAGGAAATTTGGGCCTTTACAAAACAACACGTGGAGCACTTGCGGCCGTCTTATTACCCGGCGATTCCAGTAGAACGGTTGATGAAGCTGGCAGTCACCCAGACATCCTCGAACACTTCTTCGAACTAGTCGACGCAGGAGTCTACTTCGAGGCAGACACTCAGGATAACCCTCTGCCGCTTCTTGCATTTATTGTAGGGGCTCTTTTTACGGCTGGCGCTGTCGGATTTATCAAAGATCTTGCGGCCCCCGTTGACTCTCCCGTACAACCAGTATCGCAACCTCCACCACCGGCAAACCCATGAGGCTGTCTTTGGTTTGATCGGAAGGCACAAGTGGCATGCATTTGTTGACAGCGAGTGGACAGCGCGACCGACAGACCGCCCGCGAGTGTTGCAGATAGGTTCGGTTGCCTAAACCGAGAAAGCAAAGTGACGAGCGTCAGGCGATGGGCGAATGACCGGTGCATCCCGCAGGCAAGATGTTAGTGCGGCAAAGCGACGATCGAGCTACGGGTCGAAAGTGTGTGATTCGGCCAATGCAGGAAGCGGCCCGCCCCGCGACGCGATGCCGCCAACGTCTGCAACCCGCCGAATTGCTGACGTAGAAGCGAGCCTCGTCGGACGTCGGCAAAGGCCTAGGGCAGCTTCGGGTCGAACTCGGCCAGATGCACCAGGCTAGACTCGGCCGACAGTTCGTGAAATATTCGAGAACCTGGCCGTCCGAAAACACATCTAGTTGACGTGAAATGCCTACACAGCGCCTACACAGACTCCAGAAAACAAAAAGCCCAGTCGCGAGGACTGGGCTTTTTGCTTGAAACTTGATGGTGCCGGAAAGAGGAATCGAACCCCCGACCTTCGCATTACGAATACTTTTTGATGCACTAGCGAATCGCAATTATATCAGGAGTACGCAACGAACGATTCGAGAGTGAACGATCTGTTGCCGTCTGACGGCTTCGCGACGCCGCTCCTGCGTCTACTACGTACCGACCGCGCGGGCGTCCCTGCGCGTCTGTATGCGATCCCCGGCGCTGTCGGCGGTCCAAATGCCTGCTCGCGCAGATCAAGCCTGCTACCGGCGCGCGGATGGACGTCGCGTAGAATGGCCGTCGCGCAACTACTGACTCCGATGCTTTACTTCGATCCCGACCATCTCGCTGAACTCGACCGTGAGGCCATTGCGCGCTATCACGCGATCCCGCGGCTGAATGATGATTACCGGCTGCACACTGAACTCGGGCCCCAACCGTTCGAGGGCGATGTCGCGAATGCGAGCATCGTCATCCTGATGAACAACCCCGGCTTTGGCGATACGAGCAAGTTCGAGGATCACCGCTTCCATGTCGACGGCTGGCCTTACGCCTCGCTGCATCCTGATGCGCCAAGAGGTATGCACACCTACAGCGCGCCGCGCTTTGCCGACCTCATTGCCGAGTTCGGTGCGCAGCGCGTGTCGGGCCGCGTTGCACTTCTTCAGATCCATCCGTGGGCGAGCGTCGCGCTGGACCGGTCGAAGCGGTTGGTGCTGCCTTCGATGATGCTGGCACTCAATCACGCCCGAGCGGCGCTATTGCGCGGCGCACTGGTAGTCATTGGGCGGGGCGCATGGTACTGGCTCCCGGCATTGGGGCCGGCGGACAGGCCGCTATTCGTCCACCAGTTTCCGCGTAGCGTCTACTGGAACCGCTCGTCAGTCCCGAGCGAGATTTACGAACAGATGCGCGAACGTCTTGCATAGCCATCACGAGCCCGGTGGCGCCTCGTGGCGACGTAGGCAGGTCACCGGGTGGGGGTGCAAAAAGATTTACCGGTCTCACCGGAAACCTCGGGCGAAGGTTTTCTTTCCACCGGCGCACTTCGATAACGGGGGCCGGAACGCGCCCGCACCCGCAACGCACGCCGCCGGTGTGCCGACCGCAACCGATGTTGATCGGGCAGCAACCGGCCAGGAAGCGTCATCCGACCGCACCGTCGTTCCGACATTCGGACGTCGGCATGCACCGGTTTGCAGCCGCTCGCATGGCGACGAGGACGAGGAGCGGTCAATCGCTGCGCGATGACATTGGTCGATGAGGCGAACTGGGCCTGTCGCGGTCACACATTCGCGAGCCGAGGCAACGGACTGTGAGGACAGCCCGCTTCTTGGGTCCGCTGCTAGAGGGGGAACAATCGCTCACGTAACTCTTCGCACGCGCCATCTAGACCAGGAAAAAGCGAGCCTGCCGTTATACCCATCAGCGCCAGTTCGCTCATTACCTTCTCCCGTTCCTTAACAAAGGCTCCATTGAATCCCGGGAAATCCTTGTGGCGGAAGGCAGCCGGAGTCGAACCGACCCGAGAGCGTCTGACGCCCCCAACTGGGTTTGAAGCCCAGCCGCACCACCGGATACGAATGCCTTCCTACGGTGATTGAATGACGCGAGCCCGATAGAAACAGACCGCCAGCCAGATCAAGGCAGATCGAGCCAGCGGCTATCCGTGCGCACGAGGTGCAGGCCACGGTGGAAGCGAGTATACCCAACCCGGTCGAAGAACTCCAAAAGCTGGATCGCGCGTTTTCGGCCGAGCCCGGTCGCGTCGCGAAACGGCGCGGCCGCCACGGTGCCGCCGTTCTTGTGCGCCTCCGCCGCCGCGATCGACGTAAGTTCGCGAATCACCTTCTGGTGATAGAACAGGTCATGCACGACCTGGAACAGCTCGCCCTGACGCGCGAGCTTGCGCAGCAACTGACGCACGCGCTCCTCCGGCACACCGTGCGCGTTCGCGAGCTCGCGCACCCACGGCGGATCGAAACGCCCCGCCTCGATCTCGGGCAGCAGCGTCGCGGCAAGCGCCTGATCGGCGGCGTCGAGCGTCACGGCGTGGTCGGGCAAATGCAGCCACGGTCCGCGTCTGACGAGCTCGCCACGCGCCGCCGCATCGTCGACCAGCGCGCGCCACAGCGCGTCGTCGACCAGTGGCGCCGCGATGCGCCGCAAGCGCGACACGTCCGGGCCGAGTTCGTCGGGCGAGCGCTCGTGATATTGCGCGAGCGCATTCGTCAGGCGCCCCTCGAGCGTGTGCCATGTCGCGTCCGCGACCAGCAGCGCGTCATGGCCCGGCAGTTCGATCGTGCGTGTCGCGGCGGGCAACGCGAGCGCCGCCGCCGGCATCCCCGTGAGGCGCTCCAGCAACGCCCGCGACAAACCGTGCGGCGCGCGAGCGAACAGCGCGTCGAGTGAGCCGGTGTCGAGCAGCGACTGCATCGCGTCGAGCCAGCCGAAGCGTTCCGGCGAGCGCCGCTTGCGCGCCGGAGCGAACGCATCGAGCACGTGCCCGCCGCCCACCGTGCGATTGGCCTGAGCGTTACGCACGACGAAGCGATCGCCCGGCACCGTGCACAGCGGCAGCTCGAACACGAGTTGCACGCGCGCGCGCTGACCGGGCGCGAGCGTGTCGCCTTCGAGCAGCGCGACATGCGCAACCTGATGCTGCGTGCCGAGATGCACGTGCAGCGGCTCCCAATGTTCGAGCGCGTGCGGCGCGTCGGCGAGCAGCGTCAACGCGACGTCGATGCGCTCGCTCGCTTGCGACAGTCGCGGATCGACGATCCAGTCGCCGCGCTCGATCGCACTCTTCTCGATGCCCGCCAGATTCAGCGCGCAACGCTGGCCGGCGCGACCGGTTTCGGCGGGGCGATTCTGCGCGTGGATGCTGCGCACGCGCACCGATTCGTTTTTCGGCGCGAGCAGCATCGTGTCGCCGACGCTCACGCTGCCCGCCACCACGGTCCCGGTGACGATCGTGCCCTGCCCTGCGAGCGTGAACACGCGATCGACGGCGAGGCGGAACAGGCCGTCGTCGCGCTTCATGCGCCATGCGGCGGCCTGCTCGCGCAGATGCGCGTTCAGCGCGGCGACGCCCGCATCGCCCGCGCGCGTTGCGCAGGTATCGAATACCGGCGCGTCGCGCAGCACGCTGCCAGCGACGAACGCGCTCACTTCATCGCGCACTTCGCGCAGGCGCTCGTCGTCGACGCGATCCACTTTCGTCAACGCGATTGCGCCGCGCCGGATGCCGAGCAGTTCGACGATCGCCAGATGTTCGCGTGTTTGCGGCATCACGCCGTCATCGGCGGCGATTACGAGCAGCGCGAAGTCGATGCCGCTCGCGCCCGCGGTCATCGTATGCACGAGCTTTTCGTGGCCCGGCACGTCGATCAGACCGAGCACGTCGCCATTGTCGAGCGGCACGTACGCGTAGCCGAGCTCGATCGAAATGCCGCGCGCTTTTTCTTCCTTGAGCCGGTCCGTGTCGACGCCGGTGAGTGCCTTCACGAGGCTCGTTTTGCCGTGGTCGATATGCCCAGCAGTACCGACGATCATGCGTGCCCGTCCTTCAGTTGCTTTTCGGTTGCGCGATCAGCTGTGCGATCAATTGCGCTTCGTCGGCGGCTTCGAGGCAGCGCAGATCGAGCCGCAACGCGTCGTCCGCGATCCGGCCGAGCACCGGCCGCGCCATCTCGCGCAACTGCTTTTCGAGCGCGAGCAGATGACGGCCGCCGCGCTTGCCGTCGGTCATCCTGATGACGAGGCCATAGCTCGGCAGCACGTCGACGGGCAATGCGCCGCTGCCGATCTGGCTGAACATCGGCTCCGCGGCCACGGTGTAGCGCGCGTCGATCGCCTGCTGTAGCGCCGGTAACACGCGCTGCGCGGCGCCGTGAATATCTTCGGCGGGCCGCGTGAGGAGCCGTAGCGTGGTCAGCCGCTCCGTCAACTTCTCCGGCGCGCGATACAGCTGGAGCACAGGCTCCAACGCCGCGAGTGTCAGCTTGCCGACCCGCAGTGCGCGCTTCAGCGGATGCTTCTTGATCTTCGCGATCAGATCGCGCCGCCCGACGATCAACCCGGCCTGTGGGCCGCCGAGCAGCTTGTCGCCGCTGAACGTGACCAGATCGGCGCCGGCCGCGACGGTCTCGCGCACCGTCGGCTCGCGCGGCAAGCCCCATTCGGCGAGATCGACGAGCGTGCCGCTGCCGAGATCGACGGCGACCGCAAGCCCGCGCGCGTGCGCGAGCGGCGCGATCTCTTCGATGCCGACTTCCTTCGTGAAGCCACTGATCGCATAGTTGCTCGCGTGGACTTTCATCAGCAGCGCGGTACGCGCGTTGATCGCCTGTTCATAGTCCTTCAGATGGGTGCGGTTCGTCGTGCCGACTTCGCGCAGCTTCGCGCCCGCGCGGCTCATGATGTCGGGAATGCGAAACGCGCCGCCGATTTCGACGAGTTCGCCGCGCGACACCACCACTTCCTTCTTCGCCGCGAGCGCGGACAGCGTGAGCAGCACTGCGGCGGCGTTGTTGTTGACGATGGTCGCCGCTTCGGCGCCGGTCAGCTCGCAGATCAGATCGTCGATCAGATCGTCGCGGTCGCCGCGCGTGCCGGTGGCGAGATCGAACTCGAGGTTGGCCGGTTGCGTGAGCGCGCTCATCACCGCGCGCACCGACTCATCGGGCAGCAGCGCGCGGCCGAGGTTCGTGTGCAACACGGTGCCGGTCAGATTGAACACGCTGCGCAGCCGCGACGCGTTACGCGTGAGCAGCGCCGCGGCGACCGTCGCATGCAGTTGCGCGGTATCGAGCGCGCTCACCGCCGGGTTGGCCGCCGCATCGCCCGATTGCGCGCTGATGCGCCACGCATCGAGCGCGTCGCGCAGCGCGTTGAGTACCTGGGTGCGGCCGTATGCGCCGATGAGCGGCACGAACTCTTCCGACGCCAACACCTTGTCCACCGACGGCACGCGCGCCATCAGCGCGCGCAATGCCGAGCTGCTCACATCGCTCACGAGCGATCCTTATGTCGTTTTGAACTTGGCTCCGGTCAGGTCGCCGTCAGGCCGACTCCTCGCCCTCCGTTTCGGCCGCGCCGGCCGTCTGCTCCGGCCACAGCCATGGATGCGGCGACGCGCGCCGGTAACCTTCCGCGCCCATCAGCAGATCGAGCGTGAGGCTCGCGAGGTCGTCCGCGAATGGATCGAACTCGTAGTCCTTCGCCTGGATGCCGATCTTGCGGTAAGTATGGCATTCGTCGCACGACTCCGCCTTCAGCGCGGCGTTTTTCGATTCGGCTTCGCGCGCGGCTGCGTCGGCGTCGGGCGAGCCGGCTACCTGGTACGCGATGCCCTTCGTCGAATCGCAGTTCGAGCATTTGCTACGGACCATATGCCATTCGGTCGCGCACAATCCGCATTGCAGATAGCGATAGTTGTCGTACGCGCCGCCGATGCGCAGCGTGCTCGCCACCGGATGCGAGCCGCACACCGGGCACAGGCCCGGCGTGTCGAGGTACGGTACGGCGCGCTTGTCGATGTCGGCGGCGAGGTCGGTCCATACGACCTGCAGCGCGGCCATGATGAACGGCGCGCTCGCCGGCTCGACGTCGGCGAAGCGCTGCGCGAAGATCGCGTCGGCCTGCGCTTCGAGCGCGGCGACGTCGAGCGAGCGCAGGCGCGCGAACAACGCCACGAGCGGCGGCGTCAACGGGGGACCCGCCGCTTCGATCCTGTCGAGCAGTTGTAGCAGCACGTCGCGCCACGCCGGATCGCGCGCGCCGGACAGCGCCGGAATCAGCGGCATCGAATACTGCTGCGCGCTCGCGATCAGCTCGGGGCTCGGCGGCTGGGCCTTGAAGTGCGCGAGCACCGCCTGCTGCGCATCGGCGAGCGCCGCCATCAGCCGCAGGTAGCCGGCGATCGGATTGCCGCGCGAGGCGAGCTGACGCAGGCGCGCGGCGCGCGGCGCGAACACCGCGAGCCGCTCGGGCATGCGGATGCGGGGTATTGCCGAGGGATCGAGCGACTCGATGTCGGCGGCTTCGAGAATGCGTTGAGTCAAGATATCGACCTCTGAAAACTGAAGGGCCGCCGCCCGTCATCGACGAGGCGCGGCGGCCCGGCGCGAGGGGCGCTGCGTGCGGCGCATTGAAACATGCGCTGGGGCAGCGCCGATTGAGCATACTTTACTTGCCGATGATTTCCCTGAACCAGTTTGGATGATGCTTGCGCGCCCAGCCATAGGTAACGGTGCCGCGCGTCATCGCACCTATGGAGCCCTTGACCCACAGCGCCGCATAGATATGCACGATGATGCCGACGATCAGCAGGAATGCCGTCACGGCATGCACGAGCGCCGAGAGCCGGATCACACCAATCGGGAAATAGAACGAAAAGTAGCGCCGCCAGATCACGATGCCGCTCAGCAACAGCAGCAGCATACAGATCACCATCACGAAGAACAGCAGCTTCTGCCCGGCGTTGTACCTGCCGATTGCGGGCAGGCGTTCCTCGCGATTGTTCAGCACGTCGCCGATCTGCTTCATCCACTGGATATCCGCCTGGTCCAGATAGTTGTGATGCCAGAAGCGCAACGCAAGAATCAGGAACGAGATGAACATCACGCAGCCGATGAACGGGTGCAGAATCCGCGTCCACTGCCCGCCGCCGAGTACCACGTACAGAAACGCCATCGACGGATGGAACAGCGCGAGACCGGACAGCGCAAGCAGGATGAAACAGATCGCGGTGATCCAATGATTCGTGCGCTCGTTCGGCGTATAGCGCACGATCAGTCGGTTGCCCTTTACGTCCGTGAAGTCGGTGTGCTCAGAGTGGTTCATTGCCTACCCTCCCGCGAACGGCGTGCTTCTTCGGCTTCCTTGACGGCTGCGGCTTCGTCGGCCTCGGACACCTCGTTCGGGCCGACGCGCGTGTAGTGGAAGAAGCCCGCGAGCGCGGCGATCCCCATAATGGCGAGCCCGATCGGCTTGGCGATGCCCTTCCACAACGAGACCAGCGGACTGATACGCGGATCGTCCGGCAGGCCGTGATACAGCGAGGGCCGGTCGGCGTGGTGCAACACGTACATCACATGCGTGCCGCCGACCTTGTCCGGGTTATACAGGCCAGCGTTCTGAAAACCGCGCTCCTTCAGATCGACGATGCGGTCCTCGGCCTGCTGCTTCATGTCCTCCTTGGTGCCGAACATGATCGCGCCGGTCGGGCAGGTCTTCACGCACGCCGGCTCCTGGCCGACCGCCACACGATCCGAACACAGCGTGCACTTGTATACGCGGTGATCCTTCTTCGACATACGCGGGATGTCGAACGGGCAGCCGGCGATGCAGAAGCCGCAGCCGATGCAGTTCTCCTGGTGGAAATCCACGATGCCGTTCGTGTACTGCACGATCGCGCCCGGCGCCGGACAGGCCTTCAGACAGCCCGGGTCCTCGCAGTGCATGCAGCCGTCCTTGCGGATCAGCCATTCGATATCGCCGGCGGAATTCTCGTACTCGGCAAACCGCATGACGGTCCACGAATGCTCGGTGAGATCGGGCGGGTTGTCGTAGACGCCCACGTTCACGCCGATCTCGTCGCGCAGATCGTTCCACTCCATGCAAGCCGTCTGACACGCCTTGCAGCCGATGCACTTCGACACGTCAATGAGCTTCGCGACCGTGCCCGTGGCCGGCTCGCGAATCACCGGCGGCTGCGTGGTGGTGGCCGAAACGCGTCTGATGTCCAGTGATTGCAGTGCCATCTCTTTTCCTTATGCCTTTTCGACCTTGACGAGGAACGACTTGAATTCCGGTGTCTGCGAATTCCCGTCGCCCACCGGGGGCGTCAGCGTATTGATGAGATAGCCCGGCCTCGCGAGCCCTTTGAAGCCCCAATGGAGCGGCAGCCCGACGGTCTGCACCTTCTTGCCTTCGATCATCAGCGGTTTGATCCGCTTCGTCACGACCGCGACGGCAACCAGGTGCCCGCGGTTCGAGCTCACCTTGACCCGGTCGCCGGCTACCACGCCGATCTCCTTCGCGAGGTCTTCGCCAATCTCGACGAACTGCTCGGGCTGGATGATCGCGTTCAGACGCGCGTGTTTGGTCCAGTAGTGGAAATGCTCGGTCAGACGATAGGTGGTCGCCGTATGCGGGAAGTTCTCGTGCGTGCCGAACGTGGCCATGTCGTCCGGGAACACGCGCGCCGCAGGATTGCTGACGACCAACTTGTTGTCCGGATGCAGCGGGTTGTAGCCGAGCGGCGTTTCGAACGGCTCGTAGTGCTCGGGGAATGGCCCTTCCACCATAGCTTCGCGCGCGAAGAAGCAAGCCACGCCTTCCGGATTCATGATGAACGGATTCATGCCGTCTTCGGGCGGCTCGTCGACCTTGAAGTCCGGAATGTCGGCGCCCGACCATCTGCTGCCGTTCCACGCGATCAGCTTGCGCGTCGGATCGAACGGCTTGCCGCTGAGGTCGCACGACGCGCGGTTGTACAGAACCCGCCGGTTCACCGGCCATGCCCAGGCCCAGTTCAGCGTGTTGCCGATGCCGGTCGGGTCCGAGTTGTCGCGGCGGCCCATCTGGTTGCCCGCCTGGGTCCACGCGCCGCAGAAGATCCAGCAGCCGCTCGAGGTCGAGCCGTCGTCGCGCAGCAGCGCGAAACTCGCGAGCTGCTCGCCCTTCTTCGCGAGCACCTTGGTCGTGTCCTTCGGATCGGTGACGTCCGCGAGCGCCTTGCCGTTGTACTCCATCGCGAGTTCTTCGGGCGTCGGGCTTTCCGGGTTCGCATACGGCCAGCTCATGTTCAGGATCGGATCGGGATACTTGCCGCCGTCCTTGCGATAAGCGTCGCGAATACGCAGCCACAGCCCCGCCATGATATCGAGGTCGCTCTTCGCTTCGCCGGGACCGTCCGCGCCCTGCCAATGCCACTGCAGCACCCGGCTCGAACTAACGAGCGAGCCGCGTTCCTCGGCGAAGCAGGTGGTCGGTAGACGAAACACCTCGGTCTGGATCGAGCCGCTGTCGACGTCGTTGAACGGGCCGTAGTTCTTCCAGAACTCCGACGTTTCGGTCGCGAGCGGATCCATGATCACGAGCCACTTCAGCTTGGCCAGCGCCGCGCCGTTCTTCGCCTTGAACGGCGCGGCGGCAAGCGGATTGAAGCCCTGCGCGATGTAGCCGGTCATTTTGCCCTGATTCATCAGCTCGAAGACCTGCAGCAGGTCGTAGGACTTGTCGAGCTTCGGCAGATAGTCGAAAGCGAAGTTGTTGTCGGCGGTCGCCTTGTCGCCCCACCACGATTTCATGAAGCTCACGTGGAACGCGCGATAGTTGCGCCAGTAGCTCAACTGGTTCGGCCGCAGCGGCTGTTTGGCGCGCGTCGCGATGTAGGCGTCGAAGTCCTGCTCCGCTTCCATGGGCAGCGTCATGTAGCCCGGCAGCAGGTTCGACATCAGGCCGAGATCCGTCAGGCCCTGGATGTTCGAATGGCCGCGCAGCGCGTTCATGCCGCCGCCCGCGATGCCGATGTTGCCGAGCAGCAGCTGCACCATCGCGCCGGTGCGGATGATCTGCGAGCCGACCGAGTGATGCGTCCAGCCGAGCGCGTACATGATCGTGGCCGCGCGGTTCGGCACCGACGTCGACGCGAGCATCTCGCACACGTGCTGGAACTTCTCCTTCGGCACGCCGCAGATTTTCTCGACCTGCTCGGGCGTGTAGCGCGAGTAGTGCTGCTTCATCAGCTGATAGACGCAGCGCGGGTCCTGCAGCGTCGGATCGACCTTGGCGAAGCCGTCGTCGCCGCGCTCGTAGTCCCACGAGGTCTTGTCGTAGCTGCGCGTGTCGGCGTGGTAGCCGGAAAACAGGCCGTCCTTGAACGCGAAATCCTCGCGCACGATGAACGGCACGTCCGTGTAGTTCTTCACGTACTCGTGCTGGATCTTGTCGTTCGTCAGCAGGTAGTTGATCACCCCGCCGAGGAACGCAATGTCCGTACCGGTGCGGATCTGCACGAAGTAGTCCGCGACCGACGCCGTACGCGTAAAGCGCGGGTCGACCACGATCAGACGCGCCTTGCGGTGCGCCTTGGCTTCGGTGACCCATTTGAAACCGCATGGGTGTGCCTCGGCCGCATTGCCGCCCATCACGAGAATCACGTCCGCGTTTCTGATGTCGACCCAATGGTTCGTCATCGCTCCACGGCCAAACGTCGGGGCAAGACCTGCCACCGTCGGGCCATGTCAGACACGCGCCTGATTGTCGAATCCGAGCATGCCAAGACTGCGAACAGTCTTGTGCGTCAGATAACCCACCTCGTTGCTGCCGGCCGATGCCGCGAGCATGCCGGTAGTCAGCCAGCGGTTGACCTTCTTGCCGTCCGCGTTCGTCTCGACGAAGTTCGCGTCGCGGTCTTCCTTCATCAGCTTCGCGATGCGGTCTAGCGCGTCTTCCCACGAGATGCGCTTCCACTCGTTCGCCCCGGCCGCGCGGTACTCGGGATAGCGCAGACGGCTCGAGCTATGGATGAAGTCGATCAGGCTCGCGCCCTTCGGGCACAGCGTGCCGCGATTGACCGGATGGTCGGGGTCGCCCTCGATGTGGAAGATGCTCGTCTTCACATTCTTGGCCTCGTCGCCAAGACCGTACATCAGGATGCCGCAGCCCACCGAACAGTACGGGCAGGTGTTGCGGGTTTCAGTCGCACGCGACAATTTGTACTGACGGACTTCGGCCAGCGCGGGTGTCGGCGAGAAGCCCATCAGGGCCAGGCTCGATCCGGCAAGTGTCGTGGCAGAGACCTTCAGGAATTGTCGCCGAGTCATTTGCGTCATTGCATGGCCTCGGCTCTTTTGGGGACAAAATTGATTATAGATGCCGTTTCGCGACATGCATCGTAGTGCATTCGCCACCCCTGTAGATGGGACATGCGAAAGTCACTTGAAAGGGCGGCACCCTGCTGGCACGATTTATTCCCGCTGTTGGGCACCGTTCATGCTGCATCCGCGAATAGTGACTCCCACTGACCTCATCGGCGGACCATTGCGCTCCTATGAACTACCCGGGCGCCGCGGAATTGCGTTGTAGCGTAAAGAATTCGTTTCATCGCGCGTACATGCCGCCTGCTCGGCAAAACGGGGTTCGAAACGGGTTCGGCATAGAGCCGGTTTGCGCCCGTGCCGACGCTGCACAGTGTGAAAACAACCCTCATAATGCGGTCATTCGACGAACCCCAACTCTCGCCCCCATGACCCAAGTCCAAGCAAGCCAGTCGCCCCGCCTGACGAGCCTGTCGCACGGCGGCGGCTGCGGCTGCAAGATCGCGCCCGGCCTGCTCGCCGATCTGCTCAAGCGCAGCGCGCCGCTGCCATTCTTCCCCGACCTGCTGGTCGGCAACGACACCGCCGACGACGCCGCCGTCTACAAGCTCAACGAAGACCAGGCGATCGTCGCGACCACCGATTTCTTCATGCCGATCGTCGACGATCCATTCGACTTCGGCCGCATCGCCGCGACCAACGCGATCTCCGACGTCTACGCGATGGGCGGCAAGCCGATCATGGCGCTCGCGATCGTCGGCATGCCGATCAACGTGCTGCCGCACGACGTGATCGCGGCCGTGCTGAAAGGCGGCGAATCGGTCTGCGCGGAAGCAGGCATCCCGCTCGCGGGCGGCCATTCGATCGATTCCGTCGAGCCGATTTACGGCCTCGTCGCGCTGGGCATCGTCGATCCGAAGCGCGTCAAGCGCAACGCGGGCGGCCAGGCCGGCGACGTGCTGATCCTCGGCAAGCCACTCGGCGTCGGGATTCTGTCCGCGGCACTGAAGAAAGACCGGCTCGACGAGGCCGGCTACGCGGCAATGATCGGCGCGACCACCAAGCTGAACCGGCCGGGCGCCGAGCTGGCGCGGCTCGACGGCGTGCATGCGCTGACCGACATCACCGGCTTCGGCCTGCTCGGCCACACGCTGGAACTCGCACGCGGCTCGAAGCTGACCGCGCGCGTGCGCTACGCGGACCTGCCGTGGCTGCCGAACGTCGCGAGCCTCGCGCAAGCAGGCATTTTCACCGGCGCATCGGGCCGCAACTGGGATGCCTACGGCCACGACGTGGTGCTGCCCGCCACCTTGCCGTCCGCCGGCCGCGCGTTGTTGACCGATCCGCAGACGTCGGGCGGGCTGCTGGTGTCGTGCTCGCCCGAAGCGGTAGACGAAGTGCTCGCGCTGTTCCGCGCCGATGGCTTTGCCGACGCACGGGTGATCGGCGAGCTGGTGAGCGGCGAAGCGCGGGTCGAAGTCATCTGAGGTAGGCGGCCGAAGGACGTCACTGGAGAACCCGGGAAGGACGCATATAACCGGCCCGAACGAGCCGCCCATGCGATAATTTCGGTCTTCCCGCGGTCCGTTTTGTCCCTACTCCCTTGAAAAGTCTTCTAGTCAGCCTCGACAAAGCCGGCGATTTCGATGAAATCGTCGACGTTCGCACTCCGCTCGAGTTCGAGGAAGACCATATTCCGGGCGCGACCAACGCGCCAGTGCTGAGCAACGAGGAACGCGTGCTGGTCGGCACGACCTACACGCAGGTGTCGCCGTTCGAGGGCACGCGGCTCGGCGCGGCGTTAGTCGCGCGCAACATCGCGCATCATCTGGAAACCACGTTCGCCGACCGGCCGCGCAACTGGCGCCCGCTGATTTACTGCTGGCGCGGCGGCAAGCGTTCGGGCTCGGTCACGACGCTGTTCAACATGATCGGCTGGTCGGCGCGGCAACTCGACGGCGGCTACAAGAGCTACCGGCGCGCCACGCTGGAGAGGCTCGAAACCCTGCCGCGTCGTTTCAGCTATATCGCGCTCGTGGGCCCGACCGGCAGCGGCAAGACGCGGCTGCTGTCGGCGCTGCATGAGGCCGGCGCGCAAACGCTCGACCTCGAGGCGCTCGCCGCGCATCGCGGCTCGTTGCTCGGCGCGTATGCGGGCGTGGCGCAGCCGTCGCAAAAGCGTTTCGACACGCTGCTCGTCAGCGCGCTGCGCGACTTCGACGTGAATCGGCCGGTGTTCGTCGAGGCGGAAAGCCGGCGTATTGGCTCCGTCACGCTGCCGCTCGCGCTGCTCGAAACGTTTCATCGCGGCGCGTGCGTCGAGGTGCACTCGAGCAGCGAGGACCGCGCGGCGTTTCTGTTGCAGGATTACGCACATCTGTTCGAGCATCCCGATTACTTCAAGGGACAGCTGGAACGGTTGATCGGTCTGCACAGCCGCGAGCGGGTCACGGGCTGGCTGCGGCTCGTCGACGAGAACCGGCGCGCCGAGCTCGCGCGCGAACTGATCGAACGGCACTACGATCCCGCATACGCGCGCAGCAGCGGCCAGCATTTCGAGCAGTTGCCCAACTCGCTGCAACTCGATTTCCGCCCGAACGACGCCGACATCGTCGAGCAGGCGAAAACGCTGCTCGCGCAGCTCGATACCCGCACGCTAGTCGTCGGTTGATCCACAACGACATTCAATAACCATCATGCAATCAACCCTTCGGCAACCCCGCGTCACGCTTGGCTGGATCGTGTTCCTGCTGATCGCCGTCGTCGGCCTCTTCTATGTGAAGTGGTTTCCGTACTACAACCGCGCGTTCGTCGCCGCGAGCCAGCATTCGATCGGCAAGTCGATCCTGATGGGCACGTCCGCGAGCGCGCCGGCGGCCTCATGGCAGGCCGCGATCGACTTCGCGCTCGCTTACGGCAAGGCAATCTGGCAGGCGATGGTGCTCGGCCTGCTGCTCGGCTCCGCGGTACAGGCGCTGATTCCACCGCAATGGGTCGCGCGCACGCTCGGCCGTGCCGACTTCAACAGCGTCGTCAAAGGCGGCCTGATGTCGTTGCCGGGCATGATGTGCACCTGCTGCGCGGCGCCGGTCGTCGCGGGCCTGCGCGCGCGTGAAGCGGCGCCGGGCGCGGCGATTGCTTTTTGGCTCGGTAATACCGCGCTGAATCCCGCTACGCTGATCTTCATGGGCTTCGTGCTCGGCTGGCAGTGGATGGGCCTGCGCCTCGCGCTCGGCATCGTGATGGTGCTCGGCCTTGGCTACGTCGTGAACCGCATGGTCACGCCGCAGGAAGCGCAAGCGTCGCGAGAGGCCGTCGCGCAACTGGTCAGCGCCGACGATCCAGGCACCGCGTTCTCGCGCTGGATCACGATTCTGGGGCGCATGACGCTGCGGCTCGTGCCGGAATACATCGCGCTCGTGCTGATTCTCGGCGCGGCGCGCGCGTGGCTGTTTCCGCACATCGGCCCGGACGTCGACAACAGCCTGCTGTGGATCATCGCGCTGTCGATCGCCGGCACGCTGTTCGTGATTCCGACCGCGGGTGAAGTGCCGATCATTCAGGCTATGCTGTCGTTCGGCATGGCCGCCGGCCCCGCCGGCGCGCTGCTGATGACGCTGCCGCTCGTCAGCGTGCCGTCGCTCGCGATGCTCGCGCGGTCGTTTCCGCGGCGCGTGCTGACGGTGGTGACCTGTGCAGTGGTGGTGGGCGGTGTCGTCAGTGGACTGCTGGCCGTTACGCTGGGCTTCTGAGTCGGTTTTTGAGTTCGAGTCGTAGAAGAAGGAAGCATGAAACGTATTGCCGCATTCGCTGTCACGTGTTGGTCCGCTGCCGGGCTGCTGTACCTCGGACAGCACTCGGTGGCGCTGATCGCACTGAGCGGCGTCGTGGCGTTCGCGGGGTTCGATCTGCTGCGGCCGTGACGGCGGCGTAGTTTTTCCCTGCTGCGAAAGTGCGCTCGTCCCTTGCGTTCGCCGTATCGTTCGCGTCCGCCTGCGCCTAACCGGGAAGCGCGTCGCGAATCGCCGCGAGCCACAACGCGACCGCATGCGCGCCCGGATCCATATGACCGAGCGCGCGCTCGCCGACATAGCTCGAACGCCCGCGCCGCGGATGCATCGATGCGGTACGAGACGTGCCGTCGCATGCCGCAGCGACGGTGGCCTGCAATGCGGCATCCGTCGACGCTCCTTGAGCGAGTGCGTCGTGCAGCGCGTCGGCAGCGGGCCTCAGCGCATCGACCATCGTCCGATCGCCCGGCCGCGCGCCCCCCAGTTCCATCAACCCATCGACACCGGCGCTGAACGCCGTCGCCCATTGCCGTGCGGTGGTCCCGCCCGACTGTTCGAGCGCGGCCGCCGCGCGCAGCAGCATCACCGCGTACAGCGGACCCGACGTGCCGCCCACCACGCGCCGCAGCGTCGCCGACATGCCGCGCAATACCGCGCCCGGGGTGGTTGCGCACGCGTAGGAATCGAGCTCGAGCTGCACCGCGCGTGCGCCGCGCGCGAGGCTGATGCCGAGGTCGCCGTCGCCGACGCGCTGGTCCATTTCGGTCAATGTCGGCTCGGCTGCCAGCAGGCACTCGCAGACCGCTTCGAGCGCGCGCCGCAGCGTCGCGTCACGCGCGAGCGTCGCGCCGCTCGCGCTTTGCGGCGCGGGTGGCGCCGCACGCACCGCGACCTGCGCGACGCGGCCGCTCAACGCAGGCCATGCGCTCGTCTGTGAGGCGGCGTCGAGCAGGCTCAGCCGTTCGTCATCGATACGCAGCAGCGTCAGCGAGACGCCGGCCATTTCGAGCGCGCTCAGGAACGTGCCGGCCCACGCGCGCGCGACTTCGATGCCGCGCCCGGCAAGCTCGCGCAGCGCGGCACCAGCCACCACGTTGAGTTCGCTCGGCGGCGTGCCACCCAGATTGTTGACGAGCAGCGCGACGCGCTCGCCCGCCTGCAACGCGAGATCGTCGACGATCTTTGCAAGCAGCTTGCCGACGATCGCGTCGGCCGGCTCCAGCGCGCCGCGCGCCACGCCGGCTTCGCCATGAATGCCGAGGCCCCATTCGATTTCGCCATCGCCCAGCGCGAAGCCCGGCTTGCCCGCGGCCGGCACCGTGCACGGCGTCAGCGCGACGCCCATCGTGCCGAGCGACGCGGCCGCTTCCCGAGCGAGCCGCGCGACCTCGGCCAACGGCAAACCGCGCGCGGCCGCCGCGCCCGCGATCTTGTGAACCAACACTGTGCCCGCGAGTCCGCGACGGCCCGCGTGATCGCCGCTCGCGCTCAGCGCGACGTCGTCGGCGACGATCATCATCTCAACGAGGATGCCCTCGGCGCGCGCGATTTCGGCCGCGAGGCCGAAGTTGAAGCGGTCGCCCGTGTAGTTCTTGACGATCAGCAACGCGCCAGCGGGGCCGGCCACCGCGCGTATCGCGTCGAGCACGGCGTCGGTGGAGGGCGAGGTGAAGACCTCGCCGGCCACCGCCGCGCTCAGCATGCCGTGGCCCACATAGCCGCCGTGCGCGGGCTCGTGGCCCGAGCCGCCGCCCGAGATCAGCGCGACCTCGCCGCGCGCGGCCACGGCCTGGGCATCGGCGCGCAAGACGATCGTGCCGCCTTGCAACAGCGAGAGTTGGGGATTGAGCGCGATGAGCCCGTCGAGCATCTCGGGGACCACGGTGGACACATCGTTGATGAGCTTCTTCATTGCGTCAGCTCCGTTGGATGCTGGCGGCATCGCATGATCGAAGATGCGATGGGAACGGCAGTCGGGTCGGCGGCGAAAGCGGAAGGTCTAACTGTACCGCGCATTGTCGAACGACGACGCAACGGCGAGAGCGCGCGCGTGAACGTGCATGAGCTTCGGGCCACGAGCGGACAACAACAACGAAGGGGACGTGATGCCGAACGGCGAAACTGAGGGAACGACTGGATCGATTTGACAGGACCGTAGACGAAAGCGGAACCGCTTTCGTCTACGTCACAGATGCGTTGGTAGGCTCGATTGGATTCGAACCAACGACCCCCACCATGTCAAGGTGGTGCTCTAACCAACTGAGCTACGAGCCTTTAGAGGCGCGAATTATAGAGACTCAATGCGGACTGCACAAGCCCTTGCCGCGACTTATCGAAACGCATGCATGTTGATCAGTTCGTCGCGGTCCATTCGGTGTGAGGGTCCAATGGATAAACCGGCCGCTTCACGTGCTCGAAGCTGAACAGACCATAGTCCGAACTCGTGACGCCGCGGCTATCGCATTCGACGAGTGCCTCCGCGATCGGCACGAAAACCGGCCGGCAATACATGCGTGATTTGAGCAGCAGAAAACGCGCGCGGCGCGGATCGATGCCGACGCTCTCGAACACGCCGAGATCCCACGGCTCATGCGTTCGTTCGGTCACGACGAGTTTCACCGTGCCGGTGTCGAGCACTGCCGCGCGCCCCATGTACGCGCGCTGGCCGGTGTAGGTCGGGCCGCTGATCACGTATTCGCCGTCGGTCAGCGCGCGCACGACGCCGGTCAGGGCAAGCGGCGAACGCGAGGGCAATGCATCGTTTGTGAGCTT
This sequence comes from Paraburkholderia sp. 31.1, assembly GCF_014397645.1. Taxonomy (NCBI): domain Bacteria; kingdom Pseudomonadati; phylum Pseudomonadota; class Betaproteobacteria; order Burkholderiales; family Burkholderiaceae; genus Paraburkholderia; species Paraburkholderia sp. 31.1. The sequence goes on along the minus strand of NZ_VZQN01000050.1, from coordinate 3,549 downwards.
GTTGCCGATCGCGAGCGTGACCGTGCTACCGACGCCCGAGGCCGCCAGGGCCGCGACCGCCTGCGGATCGCACAACGGCCCGCTGACGATGCCTTCGAGGCCCTGCCTCAACGCTTCCTCGAGCAAATCCATCGTGTCGCACGTGCCGCCCGACATGCAGTTGTCGCCGTGATCGAGCATTAGCACCGGTTTATCGGCGGCGCGTGCCAGCGACGCCGCCCGCTCGACCGATTCGGCAAGCGGCGCGCTGCGATAGACGAAATCGTCGCGCTCGTCCCAGATCTGCCGCGCGATGCGCTCGGCGACCGCCTCCGCATCCGCGCGCTCGCCATTGCCCACGACGACGACGCTAATGCATGGCGCTTCGATATCGGCGAGCGAGAAGCCCGCCAGCACCGACACCGCGAGCATGCCGTCGGCCTCGGCGGCGCGCGCGGCATCGAGCGCGCGTTTCATCGCGCCGTCAACGCTCGCGCTGCGCAGCGTGTGCGTGAGCAGCGGCGGCTGACGCCACGCGATCACCGGCTTCGCGTGGCCCTCGATCATGTCGAACAGCAAGCGCGCTGCATGTGCGCCAGTCTCGTACATGTCGACGTGCGGATAGGTCTTGAAGCTGACGATGACGTCGGCGTTGTCGATCATTTTTTGCGTGACGTTGCCATGCAGATCGAGCGCGACCGCGATCGGCGCGTGCGGCAGCGACGCACGCACGCGCCCGAGCAGATCGCCTTCACCGTCGGTCGAGTTCTCGGCGACCATCGCGCCGTGCAGATCGAGCATCACCGCGTCGCAGCCCGTAGCGGCTGCCACGATCGCGTCGCAGATCGTATCGTAGGCGGCGGCGTCGACCGGCCCGCTCGGATTCGCCATGGCGGAGATCGGCGTCACGATTTCGGCATGCACGCGCTCGGCGGCGTCGATGAACGCGGCCATCGCGGTTTGCATGCCCTTGTTTTCGTCGAACGCGGCGCGGCCGTAGCTCGGACCGTTGCGGCCGAATGCGGCCAGCGGGGTCTCTACTGGCGAGAACGTGTTGGTCTCGTGGTTCATTCGTGCGATCAGGATCTTCATGCGCGCATGCTCCCCGTTCTCGACGCCGCGCTCGGCATCACCTGCAGCAGCATATTGCAGCCGGCTTCCAGATGATCGGCGCGCGCGTCCTCGATTTCGTTGTGGCTCATGCCGTCCTTGCAGGGAACGAAGATCATCTCGCTGGGTGCGCCGCGCGCGCGATAGGCGGCGTCGTGGCCCGCGCCGCTGATCACGTCCATCGACGACACACCGAGCCGCTCCGCGCTCTGCCTGACCTCGGCGATCCATTGCGCGGCGAATCGCTGCGGCGGGAAGTAGACGACCTGCTCGATGTCGATAGTGATGGGGGCGTCCAAGCTGCTGCTCGCGCGGGTGGCGGCGGCGTTGGTGGCGGCGTTGCCCCCATTGCTGCCCGCCTGCGCGCACGCTGCACGCCATGCGAGGTCCATCGCAGTGAGCGATGCGTCATCGGCTGCGCGCAGGTCGACGCTGAATTTCACGCGGCCCGAAATGACGTTGCGCGAGTTTGAATGCACGTCGAGCCAGCCGACCGTGCTACGGCCATGCGGCGCGTGATCGAGTGCGATACGGTTCACCGCATGGATCGGATCCGCGGCGACGAGTAGCGCGTCGCGGCGCAGCGCCATCGGCCCCGCGTGCGCTTCCATGCCGTGCGCGGTCAGGTCGTACCAGCGCTGCCCGAGCGCGCCCTGCACGACGCCGATGACCTTGTCGTGCGCTTCGAGCACGGACCCCTGTTCGATATGCACCTCGAAATATGCGCCGACAGCGTGCGACTTGCGATGCTCGCCGGCATAGCCGATCGCCGCTAGCGCGTGGCGCACCGCTACGCCGTCGCGATCGCGTTGCGCTAGCGCGTGCTCGAGCGTGAATGCGCCGGCGAACACGCCGGACCCCATCACCACCGGCAAGAATCGCGAGCCCTCCTCGTTGGTCCACATGGCAACCTCGAGCGGCGCGATGGTCTGCACGTTGGCCTCGGCCAGCGGGCGCAGCACCTCCAGCCCTGCCAGCACACCATAATTGCCGTCGAATTTGCCGCCGGTCGGCTGCGTGTCGAGATGGCTGCCCGTCATTATGGGCGGCAGATCGTCACGCAGCCGCGTCCTCCGCGCGAAAATATTGCCGATCGCGTCGACCGGCACCGTGCGGCCGATCTCCTTCGTCCACGCGATGAACTGATCGCGTGCCTCACGGTCGAGTTCGGTCAGTGCTGGACGGCAGACACCGCGTTTGTCGGTCGCGCCGATCCGCGCGAGCTGCATGAGACAGTCCCACAGCCGCGCGCCGTCGATCCGCAAATCGGCGGGCGTCGAGACAACGTTGGATGAATGAGCCTGCATCGATGCATCTCGGGTCGAAGACAGCTGGATGGCGCTTGCCGGCGGGAGTTGCTCCGTTCCGGCTTGCTGGCCGAGGTTGTTCCAATCGTCATGATAGAGAGGTTTCGCCGAGGTAGATGGCCGGACGCGCGCGAGGTGGCAATGCGGCGCGACGCCTTTCCGTGGGCAAGCATAGGAAGCAAAGCCGCTGGATTCGTGGGGAGTGAACGGCGCATCTCGGGCGATGTAGGTGCCAATTCGCTCGACGACGGACGCCGCGACGTGCCGGCAATCTGCGCGCAAGTGGCCGCCAGCAAACGTTTTCGTCGAAGGAAGCGGCTAAAACGCAATGAAGGCTCAACCTTTTGCGAAGCGCGCCGTTATTGCATGTGCTCAGGCAAACCCCTCGGATCTCCATGGCACAACCAATTCCTTTCCGCAACACTGGCGCCGCCCGCGCGCGGCATGCCAAAGCCATGCTGTTGCCCATCGCGCGCCAGATCGCCGACGATCTCGCGTTGCGAGTTCATCTGTCGCTCGACGCACTGCGCCGCGGCCTCGGTACGAAGAGCGATGCGCAGACGGTCACACAGATCATGCTGTTGACCAGCTACCTCGCTGATGCCGGCTTTGGCTCGATGAGCCACGAAGAGCTCCACGCCGCGGACCGCGCCTCGGCGATGATGTTCGATGGAGGTCGGGAACGCAACGAATGGAAACTTGACGAAGCGGGATTCGCGCTCTTTGCATCGATCGCAACGAGCTACGATCGGCAGCTGCATCGCGCTCCGCTTTGGGCGATTACGGAGGCCAGCGAAAGACTCGACCGCTTTATCGCAGGGGGATCCGATCGAGCGCCGGCGCGTAAGCGGGCTTAGCGTGTTTGGAGGAGCTGCTGACCGGCCGAGCCAGAAGGACACGGATTTTGGACGACCGCGTCGGAAGTCGCCGGATTACGCGGATGCGTTGCGGATCGGAAAGTAGTGAAGCGCGCAAAGTCGGCCGCGTAAACGCAAAAACCCCACCGCGGCGGGTGGGGTTTCTGACCTGGGGGGAGCCTGACGATTACCTACTTTCACACGGGCAATCCGCACTATCATCGGCGTGGAGTCGTTTCACGGTCCTGTTCGGGATGGGAAGGGGTGGGGCCGACTCGCTATGGTCATCAGGCATG
>NZ_VZQN01000049.1:0-51334 GCF_014397645.1 Paraburkholderia sp. 31.1 | reverse complement strand
ACGACATCTGTTGCAAGGTCTTTTCCTCGGCTTCGCTCAGCTCTACAACACACTTCATCTGGACTCCGGCGCAATGGGGTCGCCGAAGTTAACAAAATTCAAACGCGTTTACCAGCAACACTTAAGCCGAGCAATGGAAAGTGGCTAAAAGCCTGTGTCTTAAGTAGACTGCTTGCAATGTGTGCCGGACACCCTAGACAACCCGGTAGAAATGACGTAGTCGGCGCCCCGTTGCCGAACGACTCCAATGCTCAATGGCTGTCACGTCCGCAATGTGCAACGGGCCGCGACCACTTCCGGAAAACATGGTCCCAATCCTCAACTATCTGCTCGAACGCCAAATCTCGCCGCAATGGCGCGGCATGCTGAGCGCGCTGGCGAGCGAGTTCGAAGCGCAAATCGGACACGACGAGCTGCGCCAGCTGATGCATCGCGTCGGCAGCCGTTTCGCGCTCGCGTATCCGCTGCCCGCCTGCGCATCGACGGCCGAGCTCGAGCAGGTGTTGAATTCTTACTGGCATCAGATGGATTGGGGTTACGTCGCGCTCGCCGATGAGGCGGAGTCGCTGCGCATCATTCACTATTGCGCGCCGCTGCCCGCCTTCGGCGAATCGGCGCTCGCCTGGACGCCGGCATTTCTCGAAGGCGCCTATCAGACGTGGCTGAGCGCGTTGGGCGCGCAGGGTTTGTCGGTCGTGCAGACGAGCGCGTTCGGCGAGGACAGCTCGCTCGAATTCCGCCTCGGCCGTCACCCCGCCTGAGCACCAGCGGGTGCTGCAAGCATACGTGCGAACGAGCGTGCGACGGCGATACAGCCGCCACGCAGAATCAGGGAAGGCAGTTCAAATAAACAGCACTCCGAGCAGTCGGTTTGGGGCCGTGCACGGGATGTAAGAGACGACGGCATCATGAGTTCATCGAGCGACATCGAAAAACTGTTCGAGCAATTTGGCGGCGACGCCAACGCGTACCAGGAGATCGGCCGCGAGAACGACGCGCGCACCGCGCGCACTCGTTGGCCGCTGCTCGTGACGCTCGATCTGACGCAACCGGCCATTCCGGCAATCGGCCAGCTTCGCGACGCGAAACCACAGCCGCCTATAACCGTGGCGCCACGGGCCGCCGTCCACGAGGACACGACACCGAAGGACATGGCATCCGTGACGCGCGCGAAGGCACCGCTGTTCACGCGCCCGCACCGGCGTGACATTCCACCGGTACCTGTGGCCGCAGCCCAGCCCGCGGCGCCGAGCGGCGCGTCACGCTTTCGCACGGCCGACGAACTCGACGAGGCGGCCGCGCAAACGATTGCGCCTGTCGCGCCAGGCAGGACACGACCCGCCGCGCCCGCCGCGCCCGCCGCGCCCGCTTATGGCAGCGCGAGCACGGCACCGGCATCGTCGATGCCACCGCCACCAGCGCCGCAACCCACCTATACGGCCCAACCCGCGCAACCGGCCCAACCGCCGTCGATCCTCGGCAAGATGTTTGCAGCGCAAACCCCGAGCGCGCCGCCGCAAGCGGCCGCGGCCGCGTCGCTGAACTCGGTGTTCGACCGTCTGCGCGGCACGTCCGCCCAAGGCACGCAAGCACCCGCCGGCACCGCGCGCGGCGGCTTCGCCTCGTGGCTCACCAACGGTCCGCGTCGCTCATGAAAGTCATTGCCGTGGTGTCCGCCAAAGGGGGGGTCGGCAAGACCACCCTCGCCGCCAATCTCGCCTCCGTGCTCGCCAACAGCGGCCGGCGTGTGATTGCACTCGATCTCGATCCTCAGAACGCCCTGCGGCTGCACTTCGGCGTGCCGCTCGACAGCATCGACGGCCTGTCGCGCGCGACTCTCTCGGGCAACCCGTGGCAAACGGTGATGTTCGACGGTATCGACGGCGTGACCGTGCTGCCGTACGGCGCGCTGCTGGAGGACGACCGCCGCCGCCTCGAGGCGCAGATCGACCAGCATCCGCAATGGCTCGCGCAGTCGCTGCAGCACCTGCGGCTCGATGCGTCCGACATCGTGATCGTCGATACGCCGCCCGGCTCGTCGACCTACGTGCGAACCGCGCTGAGCGCGGCCACCTTCGCGTTGAACGTCGTGCTCGCCGACGCCGCGTCGTACGCGGCGATCCCGCAGATGGAGCGGCTGATCGAAACCTACGCGGCGCCGCGCGCGGACTTCGGCGGCGTCGGCTACGTGATCAATCAGATCGACCAATCCCGCCAGTTGACCAAGGACGTGCTGAAGGTGCTGCGTCAGATGCTCGCCGGCAAGGTGTTCCCCGGCGTGATCCATCTCGACGAAGGCGTCAGCGAAGCGCTCGCCTGCGACACCACGCTGATCCATTACGATCCGCTGAGCCAGGCCGCCGCCGATTTCCGCGCGTGCGCCGCCTGGCTCATGGCGGCGCTCGACGCGATCGCCGCCCGGCCAAGGAACGTCGCATGAGCAGTCCAGCCTCCTCGCGCGAGCCCGAGGGCGGCGAGCCGTCGCGGTTCCAACGCTTCATCGACGCAAGCTTCTGGAACAGCCGCATCGTCACCGCGCTCGTCACGATGCTCGCGCTGTACATGCTGTACTTCGTGTTCACGGTGCCGCTCGAGTTCTATCAGCAACTGACCTTCGCGACCCTGTGCTTCGTGCTCGCGCTGCTGTTTCGCCGTCGTCCCGGCCGCTACGCGACGATGGTGATGATCATGCTGTCGATCGTCGCGTCGGGCCGCTACATGTACTGGCGGCTGACCGAAACGACCTACTGGGAGCATCCGCTCGACGCCGCCTGGGGTCTGCTGCTCGTGTCCGCCGAGCTCTACGCGACGATCGTGCTGATGCTCGGCTACTTCCAGACCGCGTGGCCGCTCAAGCGCAAGCCAATGCCGCTGCCCGCCAATCGCGACGAATGGCCGACCGTCGACGTGTTCATCCCGACCTACAACGAGCCGCTCGCCGTCGTGAAGCCGACCGTCTATGCGGCGCTCGCGCTCGACTACCCGGCCGACAAGATGTCGATCCACGTGCTCGACGACGGCCGCCGCGCCGAGTTCAAGGCGTTTTGCGAGGAAGTCGGCGTGAACTGGACGATCCGCACGCACAATCGCCACGCGAAGGCCGGCAACATCAACGAGGCGCTGAAGATCACGAGCGGCGAGTACCTCGCGATCTTCGACTGCGATCACATCCCGACCCGCTCGTTCCTGCAGATCGGCCTCGGCTGGTTCCTGCGCGACAAGCTGCTGTCGATGCTGCAAACGCCGCACCACTTCTTCTCCGCCGACCCGTTCGAGCGCAACCTCGGCACTTTCCGCAAGGTGCCGAACGAAGGCGAGCTGTTCTACGGCCTCGTGCAGGACGGCAACGATCTGTGGAACGCGACGTTCTTCTGCGGCTCGTGCGCGCTGCTGCGCCGGAGCATGGTCGACGAGATCGGCGGCATCGCGGTCGAGACCGTCACCGAGGACGCGCACACCGCGCTGAAGCTGCACCGCCGCGGCTACACCACCGCGTATCTGGCGATTCCGCAGGCCGCCGGCCTCGCGACCGAAAGCCTGTCGGGCCACATCGGCCAGCGCATCCGCTGGGCGCGCGGCATGACGCAGATCTTCCGCATCGACAATCCGCTCACCGGCAAGGGGCTGAAGATCGGCCAGCGGCTGTGTTACCTGAACGCGATGATGCACTTCTTCTACGGCGTGCCGCGTCTCGTGTTCCTGACCGCGCCGCTGTCGTATCTGTTCTTCGGCGCGCATGTGATCGAAGCGGCGGCCAGCACGATCGCGATCTACGCGCTGCCGCACATGATGCACGCGAGCATCACCAACTCGCGGATGCAGCGCCTGTTCCGCCATTCGTTCTGGGCCGAGGTGTACGAGTCGGTGCTGGCGTCGTACATCACCGCGCCGACGCTGCTCGCGCTGATCAACCCGAAGCTCGGCAAGTTCAACGTGACGGCCAAGGGCGGCGTGATCGAGAAGAGCTACTTCGACTGGTCGATCTCGCGGCCGTATCTGTTCCTGCTGCTGCTGAACCTGCTCGGCTTCCTCGCCGGTCTGGTGCACATCTACATGAACTGGCACGTGCGCAGCATCGTCGAGACCACACTGCTCAATCTCGCGTGGACCAGCTACAACATGCTGATCCTCGGCGCGAGCGTGGCCGCCGCGAGCGAGCGCCGCCAGATCCGCGCGGTGCCGCGCGTCGCGATGAAGATGCCGGTGATGCTGAAGTTCTCGACCGGCCGCACGCTCGCGTGCGAAACGATCGACTACTCGGAAGGCGGCGTCGGCGTCGCGCTGCCCAGCACCATCGAAGTGCCGATGCAGGAGCGCGTGACCGTGTCGCTGTTCCGCGGCGACGAAGAGTACGCGTTCCCCGCCACCGTCAGTTTTACCGAGCCGGGACGGGTGGGGCTGCGCTTTTCGTCGATGTCGCGCGAACAGGAGTACGAGTTCGTCAAAACCACCTTCGCGCGCGCGGACGCGTGGACCAGCTGGGCCGAGGGACGCGAGACGGACGCACCGCTGCGCGGTCTGTCGCACGTGCTGAAGGTCGGCGTGCGCGGCATCGCGGGGCTGTTCGAACATCTGTACGACGACTTGCGCAGTTCGATCAAAAGCCGTCCCGCGGACGTCAAGAAGCTAAAAACGAAAGACTGATCTATGGGCTACCGGATGGCCACGGACAATATCGAACGCCCGGCACACGGGCGCAACAGCATTGGACCCCAATCGCGCCTGTTTGCTTGTCACGGCTTGCGACACTCGCGGCGAATCATGCGCGGCGTCGCCTGCTGGCTCGCGCTGCAGACCGCGCTGGCGTCGTTCGTGCCGCTCGCTGAAGCGGCCACCCCTGCTGCCGCCGCCGCCAAACCGGCGTCGGACGCGGCGGCACCCGCCGGCGCGCCGCAAACCCCGCAAGTCGCGACCGGTGTCGGCAACGTGCCCGCGCCGAGCGCGGCGGTGCCGTTCGATCCGAACGCGATCGCCCAGGGCCAGCTCGCCACGCCGACGCCCGCGCTCGCGGCGGCGTCGGTGAAGGCGCTCGGCATGCGCACGCCGACCACCGCCGAGCCCGGCACGCTGGTGCCCGGAGGCCGCCGCCAGACGCTGACGTTCGCCGACTTCGGCGCGTTCGACCCGCTGCAATTGCGCGGCGTCGACGGACAGAACGGCATCGCGTTCTCGGTGCGCGGCGACGAGGTCGTGACCGGCGCGACGCTGCATCTGATCTACAGTTATTCGCCTGCGCTGTTGGCGAACCTGTCGCAGTTGAAGGTGCTGGTCAACGGCGAAGTCGCGGCGACACTGCCGCTGCCGCACGAGCAGGCCGGCATGCTGGTCGCGCGCGAGATCACGATCGATCCGCGCTTCATCACCGACTTCAACCACCTGAACCTGCAGCTGATCGGCCACTACACGACGGCCTGTGAAGACCCCGCCAACTCGTCGCTGTGGGCGACGATCAGCAACGCGAGCTCGCTCGACCTGACCTACTCGTCGCTCGCGACGAAGGCGGAGCTGGCCGCGCTGCCGCAGCCGTTTTTCGACCGCCGCGACGTGCGCCGCCTCGAGCTGCCGTTCGTGCTCGCGCAGAAGCCGGGCAACGGCACGCTCGAAGCCGCCGGCATCGTCGCGTCGTGGTTCGGCTCGCTCGCCGGCTACCGCGGCGCGGTGTTTCCCACCCAGCTCGACAACCCGCCGCTGTCGGGCAACGCGGTCGTGTTCGCGACCAGCGACCAGCATCCGGCCGGCGTGACGATTCCCGAGATCACCGGGCCGACCATCGCGGTGGTCGAGCGCGACGCGAACGCGCGCGGCAAGCTGCTGCTCGTGCTCGGCCGCAACGAGGCCGAGCTGAAGACCGCCGCGAAGTCGCTCGGGATCGGCCATAGCGCGCTGTCCGGCGCGAGCGCCACGATCACGTCGCTGAACGAAATTACGCCGCGCGTGCCGTACGACGCGCCGAACTGGCTGCCGACCGACCGCGCGGTGCGCTTCGGCGAGCTCGCCGATCCGAAAGACCTGACCGTGCTCGGCTACGACGCCGACGCGGTGCGCATCAACATGCGGGTGCCGCCCGATCTGTTCATGTGGCACACGCGCGGCGTGCCGATCGATCTGCGCTACCGCTACACGGTGCGGCCGGCGCGCGACCGCTCGTCGCTGAACATCAGCGTGAACAACGGCTTCGTGCAGGCTCTGCCGATTCCGGCGCGCCCTGCGTCGGTGTTCGACCTGAGCCGCTACTTCAACCTCATCATGCCCGACGGCACCGCCGACGCGCGCCGCAACATCCGCATCCCGCCGCGGCTGATGACGCCGCGCACCCAGCTGCGGCTGCACTTCTACTACGACATCCCGAACACCGGCGAATGCGCGGGCCGCCTGCTGCAGAACGTGGTCGGCGCGATCGATCCGAACTCGACGATCGACCTGTCGTCGTTCCCGCACTACATGGCGCTGCCCGATCTGGCCGCGTTCGCCAACAGCGGCTTTCCGTTCACGCGGATGGCGGACCTCTCCGAGACCGCCGTCGTGCTGCCGGACGACCCGGACGCGAGCGACTACAGCCTGTATCTGCTGACGATGGGCCGGATGGGCGAATCGACCGGCTATCCGGTCTCCGGCGTGACCGTCACCCATGCGGCCGACGTCGAGCGCCTCGCCGACAAGGACCTGCTGGTGTTCGGCGCGCCTGGCAAGCAGCCGCTGTTGCAGCGCTGGTCGAAGTCGATGCCGTTCTCCAGCGACGGCGCCGCGCACACGTTCCAGCTCACCGACCTGGTGTTCAAGCTGCGGGACTGGTGGCACGGCGAGCGCGGCGTCGAGCGCACGCCCGCGCGTGCCGATCTGACGATGGTCAGCTCGAACGGCGCGGCGCTGCTAACCGGCTTCGAGTCGCCGCTGCAGCGAGGCCGCAGCGCGGTTGCGCTGATCAGCGCGGCCGGCCCGTCGGATGCCGATCTGTCCGCCGCGCTGCTCGACGCCGACGTGCTGCCGAAGATTCAAGGCGCGATGGCCGTGATCCATGGCCGCGCCGTCACCATCACGTCGAACGGCACCGCATACTACGTGGGCCGTCTGTCGCCGCAGGAGTATCTGCGCTGGGCACTGTCGTCGCATCCGCTGCTGCTGTTGCTCGGCGGCGTGCTCGCCGCGCTGATCATCGCGGCCTTGTGCTACCGGACGCTTCGCGCGATCGCCGCGCGTCGACTGAAGGACTGATGGATATGACTCGAATGCGGTTTCGGATCAGCAGAAGAACCTCTTTTGCGCTCGCGCTCGGTATCGGCATGACGGCGTCGGCCAATCTGGCGGGTTTGAGCGGCGCCGCTCAGGCCGCGCAGAACGGCGCTGCATGCGGCGACTGGGGCGCCTGGCAAAGCTTCGTGCAACGCTTCGTCCAGGCCGACGGCCGCGTGATCGATTACTCGACGCCGGCCCAGCAGACCACCTCGGAAGGCCAGTCCTACGCGCTCTTTTTCGCGCTGGTCGCCAACGACCGCGCGACCTTCGACAAGCTGCTCGGCTGGACCCGCGCGAATCTCGCGGGCAACCAGTTCGACGCCCAGAACCTGCGGCTGCCCGCATGGCAATGGGGCAAGAAGCCGGACGGCTCGTACGGCGTGCTCGATCCGAATTCGGCGTCGGATTCCGACCTCTGGATCGCCTACGATCTGCTGCAGGCCGGCCGCCTGTGGCACAACCCCGCCTACACGCAACTGGGCCAGGCACTCGCCGAGCGCATCGCGCACGACGAAGTCGCGAATCTATCTGGCCTCGGGCCGATGCTGCTGCCGGGGGCGCAGGGCTTCAGGAACGGCAACGTCACGCGTCTGAATCCGAGCTATCTGCCGCTGCCGGTGTTGCGCGCGCTCGCGCACGAGGTGCCGGACGGCCCGTGGGCCAAGCTCGCCGACAACGCTTATCAGTTCGTCAAAACCGTGTCGCCGCAAGGCTTCGCGCCTGACTGGGCGGCGTGGCAGAACGGTCGGTTCGTCGTCGATCCGAAGAACGGCGACGTCGGCAGCTACGATGCGATCCGCGTCTATCTGTGGGCCGGCCTCGCATCGCCCGCCGATCCGCTCGCGAAGCCGTGGCTCGGCGCGCTCGGCGGCATGCGCGCGAAGGTCGCGCAGAACGGCTTCCCGCCGGAGAAGGTGTCGTCGACCACCGGCGCGGCGAGCGGCGAAGGTCCGCTCAGCTATTGGGGCGCGCTCGCGCCCTACTTCAAGACACTGGGCGACGAGCACGGACTCGGCCTCGCGCGCACGCGGCTCGCCGCGCTCGACGCGAACGTTCCGGGCCGTGAACCGGTGTACTACGATCGTGTGTTGGGTCTGTTCGGCACGGGGTTCATCGATGGCCGCTATCGCTTCGATGAAGCCGGCGGTCTCGTGCCCGCCTGGAGGACCGCATGCGATTGAACGCCCTCGCCGGGTCGCTGCATATCGCGCTGCATATCGCGCTGTCCGTCGGCGCGCTCTTGTGCGCGGCCGCGGCCGCGCCCGATGCGCTCGCGCAGGCGAGCAAGGATCCGCTGACCGTGCTGATCGATCAGGGCAAGTACTGGCAGTCGCATCAGCGCGGCGACCTCGCCGAGCAGGCCTGGCAGAAGGTGCTCAGCATCGATCCGAAGCAGCCCGACGCCCTGTTCGGCATGGGCATGGTGCTGGCCGACCGCAAGGACGGCGCCGGCGCGCAGCAGTACCTTGCGCGGCTGAAGGCGGCCGCGCCGAACTATCCGAATCTCGATGAGCTCGGCCGCCGCCTTGGCGAAACGAGCCCGCGCGACCAGACCATCAGCGAGGCGCGCCGGCTCGCGCAAGCCGGTCAGAGCGCGAGCGCGGCGCAGGAGTATCAGCGCGCGCTGGCCGGCAAGCCCGCAACGCCCCAGTTGCAGCTCGAGTATTACCAGGCGCTGTCGGCGACGCCGCAGGGCTGGGACGAAGCACGCCGCGGCCTCGAACAGCTCGCCCACGACAACCCCAACGACCCGCGTTTCGCACTCGCGTACGCGCAGCATCTGACCTATCGCGACGTCACGCGGCGCGACGGTATCGCGCGGCTGCAAAAGCTCGCCGGCGACACCTCGGTCGGCGCGGCGGCGAAAAAGAGCTGGCGCCAGGCGCTGCTGTGGCTCGACGCGCGGCCCTCGGACGCCGCGCTGTACGAGTCGTACTTCCAGAGCGCCGGTGAAGATGCCGCCGTGAAGGCGCGCTTCGAATCGATGGTGCAGCAGGACAGCGCAGCGCGCGCCCGCGCGCAGGAAAACGCCGCCGCCGACGCGCGCGGCCGCGTGATCGCCGACGGCTTCGCCGCGCTCGACCGCGACGACATCGTGAGCGCGCGCGCCAGGTTCTCGTCGGTACTCGCGAACAGTCCTAACGATACCGACGCGCTCGGCGGCATGGGCATCGCCGCGCTGAAGCAGGAGCGTTTCGCCGAGGCGCGCAACTACCTCGAGCGTGCCTCGCGCGGACCGAATCCGGCGCGCTGGAAAACCGCGCTCGACAGCGCGACCTACTGGACCTACACGAGCGAAGCGATCGGCGCGCGCAGCAATGGCGAGTTCGCGAAGGCGAAGGCATTGTTCGAGCGCGCGATCGCGCTGAATCCGTCCGACGTGACCGCCCAGGTGCAGCTCGGTGAAATGCTGCTCACGACCGGCGACCCGGCCGGCGCCGAGCAGGCATACCGGATGGCGCTGCGCCGCCAGGCCGACAACCCGGACGCGATTCGCGGCCTCGTCGGTGCGCTCGCCGCGCAGGGCCGTGCCGACGAGGCGCTGCAGTTCGCCAATCAGCTGAACGCGCAGCAACAGGCGAAGGTCGGCGGCATCGACCGTTTGCGCGGCGACGCGCAGGCAGCGCAGGCGCGCGCGGCCGAAGCGCGCGGCGATCTCGGCAGCGCGCGCAGCCTGTTCGAAGACGCGCTGCTGAACAAGCCCGACGATCCGTGGCTGCGGCTCGACCTCGCGCGCATCTACGTGCGCCAGGGCGCGGTCGCGAATGCGCGCAGCATGATGGACGGTCTGCTCGCCGCGCATCCGGACATGACCGATGCGCTGTACGCGAGCGCGCTGCTGTCGGCGGAAACGCAGGACTGGTCGACCGGTCTCGCGCAGCTCGACCGTATTGCGCCCGCACAGCGCACCGATGCGATGACGACGTTGCAGCATCGGCTGTGGGTGCATCAGCAGGCCGACCTCGCGACGCGCATGGCGAAGAACGGCCAGACGCAGCAGGCCATCGCGACCTTGCGCGCCGCCGAGCCGGTGGCCGGCAACAACCCCGAGCTGATCGGCGTGATCGCCGGCGCGTACCAGCATGCCGGCGAGCCGCCCCGCGCGCTCGCACTCGTGCGCGGCGCGATGAGCGCGGCGCCCGGCAACACCGATCTGCTGCTGCAATACGCGAGCATTCTGTCCGCGGCCAACCAGCAGGCCGAGCTCGGCGCCGTGATGCGCCAGTTGCAAGGCATGCAACTGACGCCGCAACAGCGGATTGACTTCAACAACCTGAATCTCGGCATCGTCATCCGACAAGCCGACGCGGTACGCCTGCGCGGCGATCTCGCGAGCGCCTACGAGGTGATCGCGCCGTGGCTCGCCGCGATGCCCGACAACCCCGACCTGCAGGCCGCGCTCGGCCGCATGTATGCGAGCGCGGGCGACGACCGCAACGCGCTCACGAGCTTCCGTGTCGCGCTGCAGCGCCGCCCCGACGATCTGAATCTGCTGCAGGCGGCGATCTCGGCCGCGGCCGGCGCGAAGCAGTTCAGCTACGCCGAAACGCTCGCGAACCAGGCGCTCGCCCTCGCGCCCAACGACCCGGGCGTGCTCGCGACCGTGGGGCGCATGTATCGCGCCCAGGGCAAGCTGTCGCTCGCGTCGACCTATCTGCAACGCTCGCTGGTCGCGGCCAATACGCCGCTGGCGGCGAACGCGCCCCGCAACGCAGGCACCAACGTGCCGCGCGGCTGGGAAGCGGCGATGGGCCAGATCGGCGCGACGCCGCTGCCGGGCACCAATCCATTCGAAGGCAAGACGGCGATCGTCCCTTCGGGCGACGCCGACAATGCCGCGCGTCCCACGCTTCCGTTCCTGAATACGCAGCCTTCCTCGCCGACGCAGACCGTGCCGAACTATCCGCCGCCCCTTCAGCCCGCGCCGTATTTCGCGCCCTATACGGCGCCCGCCGCGACGCCTTATAACGCGCCTGCCGCACAGCCCGCGCCGGTCGCCGCACCGTACGGAGCGCCCCGCTCCGCCGCCGAGGTCGGTGGCTACGGACAGGAATCCAACGGATCGAGCCAGTCGGGCGCGCCGTTGCAGCCTTATCCGGGGCAAGGTCAGGCGCCCGGGCAGCCGATGCCGCGGCAGCAGTACGACGCGGGCTATGCGCAGCAGCAGCCCTATGCGCAGCAGCAAGCGTATCCGCAGCCACAGCCTTACCCGCAGCAGCAAGCGTATCCGCAGCAACCGGCATACGGGCAACCGGCGTACGGGCAGCAGCCCTACGGCGCGCAGGACGGCTATGCGACCACACCGTGGCCTATGTCGCCGGCCGCGCGCCAAGCGCAGGCCAACGCCGCGTCGACGACGGCGCTGCCGTACGGATCGACACGCACGAGCACGCAGAAGAGCGCCAAGAAGAGCACGGCGAAAACGAGCCAACCCGCGCCGGTCTACGCGCAGCCGCCGCCGCCGTATCCGCAGCAGCAGGGCTACGCGCAGCCGTATCAGCCGTACCCGCCGCAACAGCCCTATCAACAGCAGCCTTACCCGAACCAGGGCTACTACGCGCAGCAGCCGTACATTCCGCAACCGCCGGCCGGCTACGCGCAGCCGTACTACCCGCCCGGCAGCAACGCGCAGAACAACCCGCAGTCGAACGTCGCGAACGCGCAGACGCTCGGCGTCGCCGAGGAGCTTGCGCAGGTCAATCGCGAGCAGTCGAGCACCGTGTCGGGCGGCCTGATCTTCCGCAATCGCGTCGGCGAGGACGGACTGTCGTCGCTCACCGACATCGAGGCGCCGATTCAGGGGCGTATCAAGGCGGGCAACGGTCACGTGGTCGTGACCGCGACCCCGGTCACGCTCGACGCAGGCACCGCGTCGAACAGCACGTCGACGCTCGCGCGCTTCGGCGCGGGGCTTTCGACCGCGTCGTCGAAATCGGCGGCGCAGAACGGCACCAACAACTACGGCAGCCAGACCGCGAGCGGTGTGGGCCTGTCCGTCGGCTATGACAGTCGCAGCATCAGCGGCGATATCGGCGTGACGCCGATCGGCTTGCGCGAGACCAACATCGTCGGTGGCGCGCAATACAACGGCGGCATCACCGACAAGGTCTCGTACTCGATCGCGGTCGCGCGACGCGCGGTGACGGACAGCCTGCTGTCGTACGCGGGCGCGCGCGATGCGGCCGCCGGCCTCGAATGGGGCGGCGTCACGTCGAACGGCGCGCTTGCCCGCCTCAGCTGGGACGACGGCACGAGCGGCCTGTACGTCAACGCGTCGTATCAGCACTACATGGGCACCAACGTGCCGAGCAACAACGCGGTCAAGGGTGGCGGCGGCGTCTACACGCGTCTGCTGAAAGACGCCGACCAGACGCTGACGGTCGGCGTGAACACGACGATCATGGGCTACAACCGCAATCTGTCGTACTTCACTTACGGCCAGGGCGGCTACTTCAGTCCGCAGCAGTACGTGATCCTGAATCTGCCGGTCGAATGGTCGGGCCGCGCGGGCCTGTTTACATATGACGTGAAGGGGTCGATCGGCGTGCAGCATTATCGCGAGGATGCGTCGAACTACTTCCCGCTGAACGACGGCTCGACGCGGCAAGGCGACGCGGCGGCCGCCGCGCAATCCCTCGGCAACGGTCTGAGCGCCGTCTACCCGGGTCAGAGCAAGACCGGCGTGTCGTATTCGATCAGCGGCGTCGGTGAATATCAGCTCGCGCCGCAGCTCGCGGTCGGGGCGACCGCGTCGCTCGGCAATGCCTATGAATATCGCGAGTGGCTCGCGGCCGTGTACGTGCGCTACAGCTTCAACAAGCAGACCGGCTTGCAGCCGTTCCCGCCGGTGCCGTTGACGTCGCAGTATCTGTCGCTGTCCAACTGACGGACGCACTCGTTGGGTGAGGTCGCGGCTTGCATTCGATGAATCGCAAGCCTCGTCGCCCCCGCCCTCACTTTCGTTCGCACTCCATTGCATAGCGCCGGCCATGCTCGAGATAGCCGGCCTCGTGGCTGCTCACGAGCTCGACGGCGGGTTTGGGGAGTGGATATCGTGTGATGTTTTCCTTCGCCATCGTACGGTGCGTTCCGTTGACGTTCGAAGCTCGCGCAGGAATCGGGGACGGCAGCACGATTCGCACCTGACAGCGGGCACGACCACGCCCTACGCGAAGGTATCGAGCCACGCCGGAAATGCGGGCGCTTCTGCCGCTTTCGCCGCGCAGCAAACGCGCCTCGCGGTAAATGTCGCCCGCGCATCGAACGAGGTGCCAAATTGGTACGGTTTCGGACACGGGTGCTTACCCGGCAAAACCCCGAATAGCGTCTGCGATGCATCACCGATAAGGCGTTGTGCCCTACAATATTTGGGGTTCGCGAGGCTGCGCAACGCGCGCGAACCCTCGAAGCTTCGGTCAAGAGCCAATCATTTTCGACGTGATTTCACGTGGAGCGCTGCATGCCTTTTCCGGCACAAGACTGCGGCTGCGCTGGCTGGCGCGGCGAGATGGCGCGACGCATCAGCGAATTCGACTGGCGCGCCACCACCCTCGGCGCGATCGAAAACTGGCAGCGCAGTCTGACCTCGACGGTCCAGATGATGCTCGCCTCGCCGGTGCCGCTCGTGCTGTTGTGGGGCGAGCCCGGCTACATGATCTACAACGACGCCTATGCGGTCTTCGCGGGCGGGCGGCATCCATATCTGCTCGGCCGTCCGGTCGAAGACGGCTGGCCCGAAGTCGCCGATTTCAACCATCACGTGATGGTTACCTGCCTCGCGGGCGGCTCGCTGTCGTATCGCGACAAGGCGCTCATGCTGCTGCGCGACGGCAAGCCGGAAGACGTGTGGATGGATCTGTACTACAGCCCGGTCGCGGGCGACGGCGGCGCGCCGGCCGGCGTGCTCGCGATGGTCGTCGAGACCACCGGGCGCGTGCTGACCGAGCGGATGCGCCAGCAAGCCGAAACCGAATTGCACGAGACCAACGAACGCCTGCAGCTCGCTCTGAACACCGGCGCGGTGCTCGGCACCTGGGTGCTCGACGTGCGCACCGGCGAGGTCACGGGCGACGAACGCTTCGCGCGGACCTTCCTGTTTGCGCGCGACAAAGCGTCGAAGGGCGTCGCGCGCGATGCCGTGACGCAGATGATCCACCCCGACGACCAGGCGCTCAACGACCGCCTGATCGCCGAAGCGATCCGCAGCGGCGAGCCGTTTCGCGCCGAGTACCGAATCCGGCGGCCTGACGGCGGCTATATGTGGGTACAGGCGAACGGCCGCTGCCAGTTCAATGAACACGGCGAACCGACGCGCTTTCCGGGCGTGCTGATCGACATTCACGATCGCAAGATCGCCGAACAGCAGCTTCTTCAGTTGACCGAAACGCTCGAGCAGCGCGTCGCCGATTCGATCGCGGCGCGCACGCTCGCCGAGGAACAACTGCGCCAGGCGCAGAAGATGGAAGCGATCGGCAGCCTGACGGGCGGCGTCGCGCACGACTTCAACAACGTACTGCAGGTGATCAACGGCAATCTGCAGATGCTCGCCGCCGACGCCAACGACGACCCGGTCGCGCAGCGGCGTCTATCCGCCGCGACCGATGCCGTCAAACGCGGCGCGAAGCTCGCCGCACATCTGCTCGCGTTCGCGCGGCGTCAGCCGCTGTCGCCGACCGTGCTGAATCCGCGCCGCCTGCTGACCGGCATGAGCGAGATGCTGCATCGCGCGCTCGGCGAAACGGTGCGGATCGACACGGTGCTCAGCGACGATCTGTGGAACGTGCAGGTCGACCGCAACCAACTCGAAAACGCGCTGCTCAATCTCGCGATCAATGCGCGCGACGCGATGCGCGCCGACGGCGTGCTGACCGTGCGCGCGACCAACCGCACGCTCGACGCCGCGTTCTGCCGCGGCAAGCCGGAGTTGTCGCCCGGCGAATACGTGGAGTTCTCGGTTGCCGACACCGGCTCGGGCATGCCGCCCGAAGTGCTGCAACGCGTGTTCGAGCCGTTTTTCACGACCAAACCCGATGGCCACGGCACCGGCCTTGGCCTGTCCATGGTGTTCGGCTTCGCGCGGCAAAGCGGCGGGCATGTGTCGATAGAAAGCGAAGTGGGACTCGGCACCACGGTGTCGCTGTTCTTTCCGCGCTGCTGCGAGGCGGAGACGCCGGAGACCGTCGATGGCACCGCGGCACCGGTCGGCGGCGGCGAAACGATACTCGTCGTCGAGGACGATGCCGACGTGCGGCTGACCGCGGTCGAAATGCTCGCGCAGCTCGGCTACAAGGTGCTGACCGCGTCGAACGGCGACGCGGCGCTCGAATTCATCGACAGCGACATGCCGATCGATCTGCTGTTCACCGACGTCGTGATGCCCGGCAGGCTGAAGAGCGTCGAGCTCGCGCAACGCGCGGCCGCGCGCACGCCACCGCTGCCTACGCTGTTCACGTCGGGCTATACGCGCGACGAAATCGTCCACCACGGCAAGCTCGACGCCGGTATCACGCTGCTGTCGAAGCCGTACCGGCGCGACGATCTTGCCCGTCTGGTGCGTAACGTTCTACGCGCGGGCGCCGCGCGCGTAGACCTCGCGGCCGGGATGCGCGAAGCGCGTATCGCCGCATGCGTGCCGCCCGCCGCGTACGAAAGCGCCAACACGTGCGCCACTGCGAAGGGCCCGCGGAAAGCGTCGAACAAAGAGCCGAAGAAAAAGCCGCACAAGCCGATCCAGCCGCGTGCGGCCCACGGAGCCGCGCGCGTGCTGTTCGTCGAGGACGACACCGAATCGCGCGAGGCGCTCGGCGAACTGCTCGGCGCGTTAGGCCTCGCTTGCACCGCGGTCGCGAGCGCGGAAGCAGCGTTGCCGCTCGCGAACACGCAACGCTACGACGTACTGTTGACCGACCTCACGCTGCCCGGCATGTCCGGCCACGAACTCGCGCGCGCGGTGCGGCGCGTGCAGCCGGAGATACGCGTGCTGCTGGTGTCGGGCTACGGTCGCAGCGCGGAGATCGGGGCGGCGATTCCGGGTGCACGGCTACTCGGCAAGCCGCTCGATATCGCGCAGTTGCGACACGAGTTCGCGCAATGGCTCGACCACACCGAAGCGGCGTCCTAGTCCCAAAGAGATCAGCGTCAGCTCCTTCAACGTGGTCGCGGTAATCCCCGGCGCGTCGCAGATGAAGGTCAGGAAAGCAACGCTAGCATCATCGGACGCGAAGCAATCCGCGGTTCAGCGGGCCAAACCCCGCGTAAATCCGGAATTAGAAGGAACCGCCCAAACCGTAAGATCGACATAAACCGGTCAGTCAGGTGTTCGCGGCATGCTAGATCTTCCTCTTTCCGATGACGCCTGGGCGCGCATCAGTCATCTGTTCAAGCAGGACCCGAAGAAACGTCTGGGCCGGCCCGCGCGTCCTCCGCGCGAGATCCTGGACGCGATTCTGTGGGTCGTCACGCGCAACGAGAAATGGCATCGGCTGCCCGGCACGTTTCCGCCGTCGCAGACGTGCTACATCAGGTGGCTGCAATGGCGCCGCACGGGCTTGATGAGCGCGATTCTCGACGAGCTCGGCCTGAGCGGTTGCGCGCTTGCATCGGCGTCTCGCGCGGATTCGGCGCCTCCGGCGGGGTCGACTGCCGACGCCTGAAATCGCGGCCTGGAATGGCATATATTGTTGGTTAGGATGAGTACCGCAACGGCGCGGCCCCGATCTGCATCAGCCGCGCGGGTGCGGGTATGATGCCGGGCGCGGTGCCCTCCGCACCCGCTTCCGATGCCGCATTTTTTGCCACGAGAACCATCATGCCTGCCCAACACGACGAAGCACCCGGCGCTCACGACACGACGGACAAGCCGAAGCGCAAGACGCTGTCCATGTCCGTGCGCAATCTCCTGATGGTCGCCATTGGCGTCGTGATGTTCACGATCGTGTCGGGCGTCGTGCTGTACAACCCGATCATGTACGGCGACGAGATCCCGAACTTCGGCATCATCCTGATGCTGACGGTGCCGGTCATCGCGGGCGTTGCGTTTCGGGTCGGGCTCGACGCGTGGCTCGATCGCGAGTGAGCGGCAAGAACGCCACGTCCTCATTCCATCATGCCGCCTTGACCGGCAATACGACCCACACTTCGAGGCCGCCGCCGTCGCGCGGATGAAACTGCAGGCCGCCGCCGTGCAGCCGCGCGATCCGCTCGACGATCGACAGCCCCAGCCCCGTGCCGCCGCTATGCGCACGCGCATTGCGGCCGCGCTGGAACGGCGCCTTCAGCTTCTCCAACTCCTCCGCCGTCAAACCTTTACCGCGATCGCCGACCGCAACCGTGACCGCGTCCTGCGTCGCCCACGTGCGCACCGCAAGCCCGCTGCCGCCGTAGACGATCGCGTTCTGCATCAGATTCATCAGCAGCCGCATCATGCTGATCGGCCGATATCGAACGGCCGGCAAGCTGCCCAGCGACAGGTCGAACTCGTGCCCGAGCCCCGCGAAGTCGCCCGCGAGCCGTTCGATCAGCGCATTCAGATCGCCGGACTGCGCTTCCTCGCGCTCGCCGCTGCCCGCGTAATCCATGAACTGCTGCAGAATCGTCTCGATCTGATCGAGATACGATTCGGCGGCGATGACGAAACTGCTGTCGGCCCCCTGCGGCATCGCCATCGCCATCGACAGGCGCAGCTTCGTCAACGGCGTGCGGATGTCGTGCGAGATGCCCGCGAGCATCAACGCGCGCGTCGCTTCGGCGTCCTGTAACGCGCGCGTCATCTGATTGAAAGCGCTGCCCACGGCGGCGATTTCGGCGGGGCCGTCGGTCGGCAGCGGCGCGGGCAGGTCGCCGGCGCTGACACGCCGCGCCGCTTGCGTGAGCTCGTGCAACGGTTCGTTCAGGTGCAGCTGGATCGCGTAGCCGGCGAGCGCGGCGAGCACGCCGAGACCCAACGACAGGAAGATCGCCGCTTCGAGGCCGCTGCCCTGCGCGTCCTCGGGAACCGGCAGCGCGATCCAGTATGGCGCGCTGACCGACGAACCGGCCGCGTGGTCGGACCCGGCAGCCGGCGCATGCATGCGAATCCACAGCCGCTGCGCGCCCTCGGTCTGCCACCGCACGGGCATATCGGCGGGCAGATGCTTCTGCAGGCTGTCGATGAAAACGCCGCGCTGATAGGTGCTGTACACATACAACAGATCGTGCGGCGGTGTGTCGGTCGCTTCGGGCGGCAACTGCTCGCGCGCGTCGAGACGCGCGGTCAGCGCCGCGCGCGAGGCGGGCGGAGTGGCCGCGAGCAGGTTGTCGAGCGTCGTCACGTAGGTCGCGAACACGGCCGCCGCGCGTTCGACGCGTGGCCGCTGCACGTAATGCAGCAGCACGACGATCGAGCAGATCTGGCTCAGCATCACGAGCGCGATCAACAGCGCGATATTGCGCGCGAGCAGCGTGCGCGGCAGCAGTGCGCGCGACAGTGAGCGCATCATGATTCGACATCGGCGACGAGCATATAG
This sequence comes from Paraburkholderia sp. 31.1, assembly GCF_014397645.1. Classification (NCBI taxonomy): domain Bacteria; kingdom Pseudomonadati; phylum Pseudomonadota; class Betaproteobacteria; order Burkholderiales; family Burkholderiaceae; genus Paraburkholderia; species Paraburkholderia sp. 31.1. The sequence goes on along the minus strand of NZ_VZQN01000049.1, from coordinate 32,597 downwards.
CCGACGCCCCAGACGGTGCGAATGAAACGCGGCTTCGACGGATCGTCCTCGACGATCTGCCTCAGCCGCAGCACCTGTACGTCGATGCTCCGATCGAGCGCGTCATGGTCGCGCCCTCGCGCACGCGCGAGCAGGTTGTCGCGGCTCACCGCACGATTCGGCGACGACGCGAGCGCGACCAGCAGCAGCATCTGCGCGGAATGAATCTCGAGCGGCTCGCCCGCGCGCGACAGCTCCTGCTTGCCGATGTCGAGCGTGAAGTCGCCGAAACGCACGCGCTGCGACGTCAGCGTGAGGTCGCCCGCGGCCATCTTCTGGCGGCGCAGCAACGCATTGATTCGCGCCACCAGTTCGCGCGGCAGAAACGGTTTCGCGAGGTAGTCGTCGGCGCCGGTTTCGAGGCCGGTCACGCGATCGAGCGGATCGCCCTTCGCCGTCAACATCAGGATCGGCAAGGTCTGCCCTTGAGCGCGCAGCTTCGCGCAGATCTCGAGGCCGTCCTCTTCGCCGATCATCAGATCGAGTATCAGCAGGTCGAACGGCTCGCGCTCCAGGTAGCGATTCAGGCGCTTGCCGTCCTCGGCCGCGCGCACGTCGAAGCCATGACCGCGCAGAAAGCGCAGCAGCATGTTGCGCAATTCGGCTTCGTCGTCGAGCACGATGATCCTGGCGGGGCGTTCCATCCGAAAGCTCCTCGATAACCGAGCCGCTCAGTGTGCGGCCCCGCGTTCCTGCATGAATGCCTCGATCTGCGGGAGCGTGATGTAGCCGGCCTTCTGCGTGTCGATCTCGTCGAAATGACGCGCCAGCCGCGGCATGCCGGCCGCTGCCTGGTCGCGCGTCAGCTTGCCGTCGTGGGTGGTGTTCGCGCTTGAAAAACGCGTTTGCAACTGCTGCTCCATGCGCTCCATCCGCTGCTGGCTGATACCTTGCGGCGCGGCGGCCTGAGCGAACGCGACGGTGGACGCGCAGCACAGCAGCACGGTGGCGAGCAACTTCTTCATGACTGACTCCTTCGGTTGGAACATCGACCGTCGCCTGCCTGCGTGCCGCGAGCCGTTTCGATGACAGGCCGAATTGTTGGTCAGACGCCGCGCGATCGCAATTCGAGAATCATGTCGAATCATGTCACGGCACCGGGTGCCGCTGCAGCTTGACATCGAATGAAATGAGTTCGCGGTTTCGTTTTGCGGGCCTGCTGCGTATCGTTCCGTCTGCCGTTCGTCGGCATTCACGTATCAGGAGTCCCAAATGACTATCCGTCTCGCCTGCGCCTCGACTTTCACCGCCATCGGTCTCGCCTGTTCTTCCGCTGCCTACGCGCGAGTCGTCGTCTATCTGCCCGCCGCCGTCGTTTACGCGCCGCCGCCGCGGCCGGTCTACTACCCGGTGCCGGTCAATCCCGTGTACGTATCGGCACCGCCTGTCGCCGTGCCAGTGGCGGCCGCGACCATCGTCGCGGCGCCGCCCGCACTCAACTATGCGGTGGTGCCCGCGCCGACGGTCAGCTATGCGCAACCGCTCGTGATCGCGCCACGTTGAAAGCGCGCGCCGGGCCGTCGCGCTGGCGGTTTCGATCGCCCCGAGACCGGCCCACGCGGTTGACTCAGCATAGGACACGCGCCTCGCCGGCACGCCTGGTGAATTCCCGTTGTCCCGTTGAAAGGTGGAGCGCCGCGTAAAGCTTGCATGGAGTTTGCCGCTTCTTACCATCGCGCACCGCGCCAGGCGCGCGCCCGATGTGGCGCTCTGCGCCGGCACGGCTGATATTGACTACATATAGGCGGGATGGAACGGACCTTGCGATCCCTGTCAGGTTCGCGCGCCCCTTATCCCACCTTCTTTCCTGGACCTTTGTGATGAGCTACCAAGATATCGACAAGGAAATCGCCCACCTCGAAGTCGTTTTCAACGCACTTTCTGGGCGCGACCGTTTTCCGTTGTCGTACTGGCATCGTCGGCTGCATGCGTTGAACCGTTCGTCGATGGTGCCCGCGCAACGCCAGCGCGTCGCCCACCTCGAAGCAAGGCTGCGCTCGGTCGGCGCGCGACTGGACCAGCTCGCCGGCGCGACGCGCGTCGGTTCCTGCACAAGCCCGCTGATGGCGGGCGGGTCCGGCATCCGTTCAGCCAGTTAATATCCGCGCCCCAAGCGCCAGCACGAGCGCGGGCACCATCACCAGCGCGCCGACTTTCAGAAACTTCATGAAGCTGACGTCTTCGCCTTCGCGGCGAATCGCGTTGAGCCACAGGATCGTCGCGAGCGAGCCGGTGATCGACAGGTTCGGCCCGAGGTCGACGCCGATCAACAGCGCGTCGATCACGCGCTCGGGGCTATGCGCCTGCATCACGGTCGAACTCGCGATCAAGCCGGCCGGCAGGTTGTTGATCAGATTGCTGAGGAACGCGACGCTCGCGCCGGCCCACCCGGCCGCTTCCATTTCGTTGTGTTCGGTCGCGCGGCGCAACGCACCCGCGAACAGGTTGATCACACCGGTGTGATCGAGCATCTCGACCAGCACGAACAGCCCGGCGACGAGCGGCAACACGTTCCACGAAATTTCGCGCGTCATCGGCAGCGGCGATCTGCGCTCCTTGATCAGCACGACGAGCGCGGTCAGCGTGCCGAGGATCGCGGTCGGCAGGCCGAGCTGGATGTCGTAGGCGGAGACCGTCAGCAGCGCGCCGGCCGTCACCGCGATGCCCGCGAGCGCGACGCGCCCGCTCGCCGACAGCTCGACCGCGTCGAGATTTGCCTCGCAGACGCCAGCGAGCGCCTCGCGTTGCGTCCAGCGCAGCATCACGAAGGTCGCGGCGATCGACAGCACCGACGGCAGCGTGAAGCGGAGCATCCACGGTCCCAGCGGCGGCGTGTGATTGCCGTACAGCACGATGTTGGCCGGATTCGAAATCGGCAGCACGAAGCTCGCCGCATTGGCGACGAACGCGCAGACGAACAGCAGCGGCAGCGGCGGTGTCTTCGCTTTCTTCGCCGCCGCGAACACGGCGGGCGTCAGCACGACGGCGGTGGCGTCGTTGGAAAGAAACGCGGTGATCACCGCGCCGAACAGATACACGAGCACGAACAGCTTGCGCGGCGAACTGCGCGCATGATTGACAGCGAGCACCGCGACCCAGTCGAACAGCCCTTCGCGGCGGCCGACTTCCGATAGCAGCATCATGCCGAACAGGAACAGATAGACGTCAGTGCCCTTGCCGATCGCTTCGACCGCGAGATGCAAGGGCAATAGGCCGAGGGCGACGAGCAGCACCGCGCCGGCGACGGCCCACACGGCTTCGGGCCATTTGAACGGCCGTGTGATCACGCCGGCGGTGGCGAGCGCGGCAATACTCCAGGAAAGAAAAACGGAATTCACGGCTTAACGCCCGGATAATGAGTTATGTCGGTGGCTGCGCAAAGCGCGCAACCTTGTTGTTCGGGGCAACAAATTACCACAGCGGTACCACGGCGAGCGCTCCATAGCAGCGTGCGTGCCTTCATGCGCGGACCTTTCAGCGCGCATACCTCCCGACACGATTAACATCACCGCAACAACGATCTGTTCCCGCCCACCCGCCTATTCAGTTTGAATGGGCATCCCTACTATCCGCATTCTCACGCGGCTTCTCGCGAGCAACGGATAGAACACGATGCAAACACACGCTTGCGCTCCCACGCGCTACCACGGCGCGGCGATCGCGCTGCACTGGCTGGTCGCCGCGCTGATGATCTGCGGCTTCTACATCGGCTGGATCATGACCGATATCCCCGGCTTCACGCCGACGAAGCTCAAGTACTTCTCGTGGCACAAATGGATTGGCGTGACCGTGTTCGCGCTGGCGCTGCTGCGGGTGCTGTGGCGCGCGACGCATCGCGCGCCCGCGCTCGATGCCGCGACGCCCGCGTGGCAGAAGGCCGCCGCGCATCTGGTGCACGGCCTGCTGTATCTGCTGATGCTCGCGATTCCGCTGTCCGGCTACTTCTACAGCTCGGCGGCCGGCATTCAGGTCGTGTATCTGGGCATCGTGCCGCTGCCGACAATCATCGGTCCCGATCACGCGCTGAAGGCCGCGCTGCGCACGGTGCACGTGCTGCTCAACTACACGCTGCTCGCGCTCGTGATCATGCACGTGCTTGCGGCGCTCAAGCATCAGTTCATCGATCGCGACGGATTGCTCGCGCGCATGGTGCCGTTTCTGAAGACCCGCGCATAACGATATGACGGCTTGAAGAAAGCCATAACTTCTGTCGATTGGTTACGACTGGTTGGCAATCAAATTCCTCGCGGTGTGCAATCAGGCCGCGAAGCTCGGATAGGATGCGTACCATCATGAAGACACCTTTTTATCTCTCCACTCGTCGCGCGACGCTCGCTTCTTTGGCGGTGCTTGCGCTGCTCGGCGCGAACCTCGCGCACGCCGACGTCGACCTCGCGAAAAGCAGCGTCATCGCCACGACCAAACAGATGAACGTGCCCGTCGACGGCAAGTTCAGGAAGTTCTCCGCGCAACTGAATTTCGATCCGGCGAAGCCTGCCGCGGGCAGCGCGAACGTGTCGATCGACACCGCGAGCTACGACCTCGGCGCCGACGACTACAACAAGCAGGCGCAAGGCAAGGAATGGTTCGACAGCGGCGCCTTCCCGAGCGCGACCTTCGTGTCGAGCTCGATCGCGCCGGCTGGCGGCAACCAGTACAAGGTGACCGGCAAGCTGACGATCAAAGGCAAATCGCAAACGGTCGTCGTGCCGGTCGTGATCGCGAGCCAGGGCGCCACGCAAACTTTCGACGGCTCGCTGCCGATCAAGCGCACGCAGTTCGACGTCGGCACCGGCGAATGGAAAGACACGTCGGTGGTCGCCGACGAAGTCGTCATCAAATTTCATCTGGTCGCGGCGAAGAAATAACCCACAACGCCGCAGCACCGCTTTACCCTTCGACCTCTGGAGTCCAACTTGAAGCAATCCTTCCTGCTCGCCGCCGGCGCGCTCGCCGCTGCATGCTCGTTCAACGCGATGGCCGCCGCCGAAACCTACCTGCTCGATCCGACGCACACGTCGCCGAGCTTCGAGACCGACCACTTCGGCGGCCTGTCGATCTGGCGCGGCAAGTTCCAGAAAAGCAGCGGCACCGTCGTGCTCGATCGCGCGGCGAAGACCGGCACGGTCGAGGCGACAATCGACATGACCTCGGTCGGCATCGGCAACGACAAGCTCAACGAGGAACTGGTCGGCGACAAGTTCTTCGACACCGCGAAGTTCCCTACCGCGACCTACAAGGGCACGCAGATCCGCTTCGACGGCGACAAGCCGGTCGAAGTGATCGGCACGCTGACGCTGCACGGCGTCACGAAACCGGTCAACCTGAAGATCGAATCGTTCAAGTGCATCCAGCACCCGATGCTGAAGCGCGAAGTGTGCGGCACCGAATCGGTCGCGACGTTCAATCGCGACGATTTCGGCATCGATTTCGGCAAGGCGTACGGCTTCAACATGAAGACCACGCTGCATATCCAGGCCGAAGGCGTCAAGCAGTAAGCGCATCACGCCCGGCACGGCCGGGCGCCGAACTACTGGATCGCGGGCTGCGCCGGCGCGTGCGACGCGCGGCGCGCCTCCAGCCACGCGACCAGCTCCTCGCGGCGCATGGCCTTCGCGAACAGCGAGCCCTGTCCGTACTGAACGCCTCGGCGCAGCAGATACTCGACCTGCTCGTCGCGCTCGATTCCCTCCGCCACGACTTCCACCCCCAATTCGTGCGCCATGTCGATGATATGCGGCGCAACGATGCTCGACGCCGCCTGTTGGGCGATCGTGTCGACGAACGATTTGTCGATCTTCAGAACGTCGATCATGAAAGTCTGCAAATAGGCGAGGCTCGAATAGCCGGTGCCGAAATCGTTGGACTTGCCCCTGCATGACCGGACATGCGGTCACGCTTAGGTTGGTGAATTTGCTCGCTGGCGAAACTCGCGTGGTGAGCGGTATTTCAGGGCGCTGTGCGGATGCAACTCGTTGTAATGGTCAAACGCGATGGCCAGATTCTGCAACGCCGTTCCCGCGTCCGGCTTCGGCATCCACGAGACGTAGTCTCTCTTCATCGTTTTGACGAAGCTTTCGGCCATCCCGTTGCTCTGCGGACTTCTGACCGGCGTCGTGATGGCTTTCAGGCCCACGTTTTTTGAGAACGCCAGCGTCTCCCCGGCAATGTAGCAGGAACCGTTGTCGCTGAGCCACTCGATTTCGCTGTCGGTTTTCAGCGCACCATCGAAACGGCTTTCTACAGCCTGAAGCATGACATCACGCACCATGTCTCCGGTATAGCCTCCAGTGGTCGCAGCCCAGCTCATAGCCTCCCGGTCGCAACAGTCCAGCGCAAAGATGACGCGCAGCGGCGAGCCGTCATCACAACGGAATTCGAAGCCGTCCGAGCACCAGCGCGCATTGCTCCGGTCCACCGCGACCCTGCCATCGTGCCGGCGCCTGGATTCGGGATGTCGAGCGCGGCGCTCGAGCAGCAGGCCGTGGGTATGCATGACCCGATAAACCCGTTTTGCATTAACGCGAGGCTGCCCCTGTGCGTCCCGGTTTCGCCGTAGGAGGGCCCAGGCGCGCCGGTAGCCGTAAGTGGGCAAATCAGCAATCAGCCCCTGGAGCTCCGCAACGAGCGGCATGTCGTCACGGGCCGGCGTCTTGCGCTTGTCGACCCCTTCAGCGTCGCGCTTTGATTTCACCGCGAGATTAGAGCGCGACACACCCAGGACTTCACAGACCGTCTTCATCGGTCGTCCCCCGGCAGCAATGGTGAGCGCGCAATCAATTTTTTTGCCCGGCCGTACTCCACTGCTTCGCGTCCTTTAAGAGCAACTCGATCGTCGTCGCAGAAAACACGACGGCTGCTGAGTGATGGCCGTCATCCCTGAGGCACTTCGCCTCGTGATGGGCATCGATGGCAGGTCGCATGACTAGTGGATTGGCAAGATAATATGAGCGCAGGCGATCCGCCGTGAATTCTCCAATCGCCTGAACGCGGTGCTCAGGATACAACTCGTCGCCGATGCGCTCGTACATTTCATCCATTGCCGCGTCATGCTCATCGTGGCTCATCGCTCTCTCCGTCGTTTCAGCCCACACCGTTTCGCTTCAAATGAGCGGTCATTGCTTCTTGGCTCGCGCTGAGAGACTTTTCCTGTTAGCGCGGGAGCTTTTTCGTGTCGCCGCCTGCGCGCATCATGAGTTCCAACGTCGCTTCGAGTCGAATAACGCGCTCCGTCAAGCCCTCAATCTTGACCTGCTGATCCTTCACAGTGCCAGCCAGCGACACGACCTTGTCGTTCATCTTGATAACGGTCGTGAGCGCGTCCCACACCTTGTCTGTGACGCCCATCAGTGCTTACCTTCCGTCATCGCCGCGATTCGTTTGTTCGACTCCGCGACGAACGCGAGCGCGTCGTCCAGCGCTTCGTTCGCTTCGCTCGTGGACGCGTTCACGCGCGCGATCAGCGCATGCATATCCTGTTCATCCTCGGACGGCGTGAAGCCCTGCGCCGCCTGGCGCATTAATTCGCTCACGTTAAGCCCGAGGCGCTTCGCCGTGCTCGCAATCGCCCGCTTCTGAACCGCCGTCACCTGGACGACGATCCGCTCCGTTGCAGTTGCCATTTCCCTGCTCCTATGTACATGGACATGATATGTACATTTTAGGCGCATCTGTGGCATAGTCAAGTCGCATCGGACGGTGCCGCCTCGCGAGACGCGCGACTCGGATATCGGCGGTGTTAGGCTAATTCTTGACCTCGTAACACATCACTCTGGCTCGCCTGTTACGGGGTATTCGTACCTTTCGTGCAATTTCTGGCGGCTGGTGTCTAAAAACGTTTATTTATCAATGGCTTGGTGAATTCGCGTTCTGAGGAACTGGGGCAGCACGGGAAATCCTTGTGGGACGGGACTCTGCGGGCGATGACTGCCAGAAATTGCACGAAAGGTACGAATACCCCAAGAACCAATACCTTGGTCATCTTCTTTCTCTCGGATTCATTAAAGCGTTGAACGTTGCGCCGATAGCTCGGGTGGCCGTGCCGCCTGCTCACAGCCCGGCCTCTTCCAGTTCTTCGCGGTGCGGCGATCGCTCGGTGTCGCTAATCACTTGCGCCGCGCGAGCACCGATCCAGGCGCTGCGTCGAACCGCGTCGGACACGTCCCGTCCTTCGAGCAAGGCGCTGAGAACGCCAACCGCGAAGCCGTCTCCGGCGCCCACGGTGTCGATCACCCGCGAGACCGGATGCGCGGGCACAGTGCCGGAACCAGCCGCCCGGTCATCGAAATACGCGCCGTGCGGGCAGAGTTTGACAATCACCCGAGCCGCGCCGCGGTCGCGGAAGAATCGCGCGATCGCCGCTGGCTCACCGGTCCCGGCGAGAGCGAGCCCCTCGGCCACTCCGGGCATGACCGTGTCGCATGAGGCTGCCAGCTCAATGAGCCTTGAGCGCATCGCGTCCTGCGATGCCCAGAGGGCGGCCCTGAAGTTTGGATCGAAGACACGCTTGCGCCGGCACCGCACATCACATCGATCGCACGTTGCGTGAGCGCCAGGCATCCAGGAGACAGGGGAAAAATGCCAGTTATGTGCAGGTGACGCGCGCCGCGCAGCCAGTCCTCATCAAGGTCGTACGGCGTTATCAGACTCGCTGCCGACTCTTTTCGATGATATTCAACGGGCGGTGGTGCGAGACAATTATCCTTTGCCAGCATTATCGCTGGCTCAGGCCCCGGCCCGTCCACTTAGCCGACTGTCCGAATTCGCGAGGCCACCTCTATGTTCCTCTGCGGCTTGTTTCGTTTGATGGCGTGCTGGACGGCTGAGATGACGTCGACGCCGCCGCAGAGCCTCTGTCCGGGAGCGCGTCGAGCAGATCGGCGGACGGCACGAAGAAGAGACCTCCCGTCACTGCGCGGCTGTAGTCGAGCAATCGGTCGTAATTGCCCCGCGGGCGACCGACGAACATGTTTTCCATCATCTGCTCGATCGGCGCGGGCGTGCGCGCATAGCCGATGAAGTATGTCCCAAACTCCTTTGCGCCAGGACGGCCGAAGGCCATATTGTGCCGCAGGATCTTGATCTCCTGGCCGTTCTCATCGATGGTCGTGAGCGAGCTATGCGAGCACGAGGGCTTCACAGCCGCGTCTAGTTCGACGTCGGACAGCTTCTTGCGCCCGATGATCTTTTCCTGTTGCTCCACCGTCAGGCCATCCCATGCATCCATATTGTGAAAGTACTTCTGCACAATCACATAGCTGCCGCCCGCGAATTCCGAATCCTCCTCGCCGATGATCGTGTGGTTCGGGGCGCTTCTCCCTGATGGATTCTCCGTGCCGTCGACGAAGCCCACCATGTCGCGCAGGTCGAAGTAGCGAAAACCCTGCACCTCGTCGACGACCGTGACGGCGTCGCCCAGTTTGATGAGCAACTGTGACGCGAGCTCGAAGCATAGATCCATGTGATCCGCGCGGATATGCAGCAGGATGTCTCCGGGTGTGGCAATGGCGCGGCGCTCGCCCGATCCGACCTCGATGAAAGGATGCAGCGACGCGGGACGCGGCGCGCCGAAAAGAAAATCCCACGCTTCGGAACCGAAGCCGCACACGCAAGAAAGGTTAGCGGTAGGCGCGCGCGTGCCGACCGCGCGGACCAGCGCGGCAATGTCGCCGCACCATTCACGCACGGTGTCGGCTTGGCCTTCGCCGCGCGCTACCGTGAGTGTGAGGAAGATCGCACTTCGGGAAATCGGATCACAGACGGCTTGTGGTTCGGGAGTGTCGTTGTTGGGCATCTGAAATTTATTTGATTACGCCAAGGGAGTCACGACGGCATTCATGCAACGGCGGACCGCGATGGACTCGAAATAATGCTGGATTTCGTCACCCAAGCAAGCCTCGCCCCGTGCGCACATGGTCGACCTAAAGCAAGAACGTTGGAATATCTCGTTCATTAAAACCGGTACGACCCGATATAGATAGTCCGTTCCGCTTTCGCTGATACTGGTTGCACTGGGAGCTTGCTGCCAGTGCAGGCGGAACATGCACCCGCGGGCTACGAATAAGTCGACCCAAACGCCTGGACGTTTGCCGCTTTAGCTTCGAGTCCGCGGGTGCGCTTGCGCTCGTCAACGAATACTCAGGGTTCGCCGTCGCACCGGCTCACTATATTGCCTTCGCAGGGCGTTGTCACGCTCGCGCGCTGGTCAGCCAAGATGACGTGATGAAGAAGACGAAATCGCTCTACCATGGCCATCGATTTCCGGCGTCAGTCATCAGCCACGCGGTTCGGTGGTATTTCCGCTTTCAACTTCAGCCTTCGCGACATCGAGGAGCTACTGTTCGAGCGCGGCGTGGTTGTCAGCCATGAATCGATCCGGCGGTGGACGGACAAGTTCGGCGCCAGTTTTGCGCATCAGGTCAGGACTGCCCGTCGCAAGCCGGGCAGCACATGGCATCTGGACGAAATGTTCGTGACGCTGCGCGGCGAGCCCTGGCTGCTGTGGCGTGCAGTCGATGAGCACGGCATTGAACTCGACATCCTGCTTCAGAAGCGCGGCGACAATGTGCGGCCGAACGAAACCGCGGCGCGCGAGGATGATGAACTCATGCGGCGAGACGTCCGAGCATCGAGACGCACGTCACCCTCTCCCAAGCCTCGAAGGCTTGGGTGCGTACCTCTCGCTTCTGTTGCGCATCCGTGTGATATCGGCAGTGCATGAACAGGTTGCCCACCTGATCATGGACCGAACCGAATCGTTGTAGTTGACGCACTGACTTGAAGTGGCGCATCACTTTCTCGCGTATCCGCGTTGGCTGGTGCGAGTTCTCCGCCCGGTTGTTCAATCCTTTGTGCTGGCGGTGTTCGACGTTCAACCCCAGATCCTTGTTCGCTGCGGCGTAGCTCTTGAGCTTGTCGGTGATCAGTACACGCGGGGCGCGCCGTGCTGGTCCACCGCACGCCACAACCAGTGCTTCTTGCCGTTGATGGTGACCACCACTTCGTCGAGGTGCCACTTATCGCCGCGGGCCAACGCGGTAGAGCGAATACGCCGGGCAATGCCCAGGCCAAACCTCACCGACCAGCGCCGCACCGTCTCGTAGGTCAGATCGATGCCGCGCGCGCCCAGCAGTTCTTCGACCATGCGCAGGCTTAATGGGAAACGGTAGTACAACCACAGCGCGTAGCCGATCACGTCGGGCGGGAATCGGTAGCCGGCATAGGAAATGGTGTCGGTGGCAGGTGCGTCGTGCTGCAGGGCGGCTCGTTTCATATCAGAGATTGTCGCCGGATCTCCGTCAACCTGCCAATAACGTGACAGTACCCTTGAAAGACAAGCGCCGATACAGGCGATCGGCTGGAATTGTGCGCCATCAGCAGTTCCAGCCAGTCAAGCAGGGAGAAGTCAGACGCCGATACACTCGTTCGCTTTTCGCATCGCGTGACATAGGCCGGTCTCAACGGCAAACCGCGTGTAAGATCGTTCGAATACTGCCACCGTGGCCGATTGCTGCAATTCGAACGCCGCTTGCTTCATCCGTACGAATGTGCATGTGTTGCCGGGAGACGATGCGATGCGCGTACTGCTCGTCGATGATCACGAACTCTTCAGAGCCGGTCTCGGACTGCTCATCAGGGAGCTTTTTCCGGATGTCGAACTGCTGCATGCGAATACGTTATCGCATGGAGTCGATCTGGCGATGACCGAGCAGCCGGACATCGTTTTTCTCGACCTCGAACTCCCTGACGGGCACGATTGCGACGCGCTGGTCCGGTTGAAAGACGCACGATCGTCCTTGCCCGTGGTCGTCGTATCGGCTGATGAAAGCATGGAGACGGTCGGTCGATGCCTCGAACTCCGCGCGATGGGCTACGTGCCGAAATCGTCGTCGCCCGAAGCACTCCATGCCGCGATCGTTGCCGTGCTTTCAGGCGGCGTGTTCCTGCCCGCAGCGAGCATCGCCGGGCTGAGGCGCGCGATCGACATCGCCGGGGCACCGGCACGCGAATCAGCAGTAGCACAGCCGACGAACGGCGGCGCCGCACTGAACTCATCGTGATGCTGGCCGACAAGGGCGTAACGCTCGGGACGCTATCGGTCACCGATCCTTCGCGAGATCGAGACTCACCTTCCGATGGGCCGCAACGAACCGGCTGATATTCGCCACCAGATCTTCCGGTGCCGAGGACTTGCGCAGCAGCACGAATGGCTCCGGAAAGTCGCGAAGCACTTGAACGGAGAGTAACTCGCCGGTGATAAATGCGACCGGAATAACGCCCACCCACGCGACGTGACGCCTGATCCGATCGGCAACCTCCTTGCCGGAGGCCCCATCGCGCAGCCGGATATCGGTCACGATGAAATCGGGAATGCGGCTATCATCGGCGAGAATGGCTTCAAACCCGACCATCGACTCCGCGGCCTGCACAAGCGAGCCCGCGCTCGAGAAAAGGCGTCGCAGGCCTTCGAGGACGGTTGGTTCGTCGTCACACAGCAGCATGAACGTGCCGTTGAGAATATGGCCCGCTTGAAGGGTGACCGGTCGGTCTCGATGGACGGCGGGGCCACTCGTCGCCGCGCGAGTCTGAGATCGATTCCCCGCAACTGGGCCGTCTGCCGGTACTGCTCGAGCACCTCGGTCAACAGGTTGAGCGTATTGACCGACGTCAGGCGGGGAACATACGAGCCCAACTCGCTATAGTCCTGAATGTCCTTGAACATGTCGAGGATGTCGGACGCGGTCTCCTGGATGACGTCGAGGTCGCGTTCCACCGCGTGTTCGTCCCTGATCCGCGACGCAGCTTCGACGCGCGCCTTGGCCGCGCGCAAGTTGCGCTGATACATGAATTCGCGTCTTGCCGAACGTTCCAAGGGAATACTGACAACCAGCCCGATGGCATATGTCAGCGGCACGCTCGTGCCGTGCGCAATCACCGACGACAGGTGCATGCCGAACCTCTCGCCCGGAGGCTGGAGGTAGAGCATGAGCAGGTAGCTCGCGACGCAAAGCCCGACCAGCCACGCTGCCGTGATCGCCCGAAGCCGGAAAGCCATGAATATCGTGAACAGGGTAAGCGTCAGGATCGAATAGTGTTCATGCCACGGCAGGTCAACGATCTGCAGCATTCTGAGGGTGGCCAACCAGGCGCTGAGCGTCCACATGCAGAGCAGCGCGACGGCCCAGCGTTCGTCGAGTGCGCGCGGGGTCTCTCAGACCGATCCGACACCGACACTTGCCCAGGTGCGGGCGGAGCTACAGCAGCTCGAACAGGCCGGGTATGATCCGGTCAAAGGCGAGGATGCGAGTTATCCGAGCGACATCCAGGCGGCGGAGGCACGGATATCGACCCAGAGCCCAACCGCGTATGGCGGCGTGCCCTTCGGCTCATCGACGTCCGGTTCCCGCGCGGTCGTTCGCCCCGCCTCTATCGAAGACATGAAGCAACTCTATTTTGGAGGCGAGTAGTACCTTCCCCTTCTTCCCGCTGTGGTGTGCCACACCGGAACCGCTGCTTGATCAATCGCGGAACGACCTGTGCGCCGGAAATGTCAATCTTCGGCGCACGCCGGAACCTGGGAGCGGTTGCCTCCCTTGTGCCGCGATCCCAGCGACCATTGCCTTGCTGCTGGGTTTCCCGATTGTCCACGAACGGGCCGGAACTGACCGGCGAGCTTCCGTAAGCGACCCACTTCTGCCCCTCGACCGACGGTATCTCAACGGGAGCTTTAGCTGGCGGAGCAGACAGTCGGAAAAGTCGTTCGGAGGGAGGCACGAGCGATGCGCTGGCGTGGGCGCTACACTCATATCTGTACTCCGACTGCGATGACTATGGAGACGGCGAGGACCCACAGCTCGATGGCGGTGAAGCGGGGGTATCCAATCTTTTTCATCGTCTTCCTCTCCTTATGCCCCGCAGCCTGAACTTCATTGGGCATTCCTGGCCGGCAAGTACCTGCTCTGGCCGTCGTCGATGTGCAACAAATCGAGGGCTTGTACCTCAGCCGACGTTGAAACCTCGGCCCGAGGTCGAGGTCGACGCGCCGTACTTGGCCGGGGTCTGCGCCTGTCTACCGGTGGCAGGCGCTTTCCGCCGCTCGCTGACCGCTCGGTAAAAAAAAGCCGGCGGAAGCCGGCTTCGAAGGAGGTTCCGTTTTTCCCAGGGGTGGGAAGGTAGGAACCTGAGGAGACTCATTGTGTCAACGCGTTGGCCGGGTGATGTCCTACAACTGTTCACAAGCGTCCAAACTAAGCCCTGCCGATTCGATCCTCGCCTCCTACATAACAATCGCACCGTCCATGGAACCATGATATGCGGATGGTCCCAAGACGGCCATTCTACGAACGGTTGCCGCAGTCGTACGTGAGCGTCGGGCTCTTATACTCGTGTATATCATCGAGACGATGAAGCGGGCCGGGCGTCGAACAAACATATCGCGCAGTACAACAAGACGGAGCCTGCCTGCCCGAGCGGCGGGTACGGCGGGGTAGCAGACGTCGGAACGTCCGCGCGAAGGTGCCGACCAACGTCCGTAGCGGGCCGGCCTCTGCCGCTTGGACGGTCGCGATATCGGTATGCATGGTCCAGCGCAATTCCATTCGGCGTTGATCGGGTCGGCCGGGCGCCTTTACTCGCCCTTGCGTGCACCGAAGAGCGGCAGCATCCAGAATGGTTTGAGCCACTGCGCCCAAAGGGGCGCGGCCTCATGCGGAATGCCCCGTTCGGCGTTCGACGGCTCGCGAGCGAGCAGTTGTACAAGTGTTGCTTCCGCTATCCGGCGCCCCTCCGCAAAGCTCATAAAAGCCGGCACCAGTGCGTTGAGTGCAATCGGATCCGCGAGCAGCCCACGCAATGTCTGCTCGTCCATCGCTTCGAGCTGCAGTTCGTACTCGATTTGCAGCGTGCTTTGCAATTCGGCCAAAGTCAGCATGTCCACCTCCCGGTTGATCGACGAAAATGGATCGAAGCTTCTTCGCGCATACCGCCTGCATAGCTCGCCATTGACGATCGGAAGCGGCCGCAGAGGTCTCCTGCCGCCCGAGCGCATGCGTGCTGCGTATCCGTTCCGTCGGTCAATAGTATGGCGCACTTGTGCAGAGCAGCAAATGTCATTTTCATGCCGGGTCGCACCCCAATTGAAGAACGCTTTCTGGTCAACATTCAAGGGCTTACCCGCATACCGGTTCACAATGTTGAATCAAAAATGAGACTGCTGCAGCGCACACAAATGCAATATGTCTTTTTCGACATCGTCTGGACCGCAACGGCTCCCAACTGCGCCTCACCCGGTGCGGCTCACCTCAAATCCGCACAGTCGTACCTATTGACCTAACCTCCCTTGTGACCAAACGTGTGCGCGACAATCACGGTATGTGAGGCAGGATACGCACTGAGCGGCAGTACCCGACATTTAACGACGAGTATGGGGACGCTGAACGCGCAATCCTTAGCCATGTTCCAGGCCCGTCTACTCTCTGTTGGGTCTGGCTGCGAACTCTTTTCGAAGAACCCGTGGCGGCGAGCACCGATTTAACGTCGGCGGGAATACGTCGGCGGAAGCTTCACGTTGTTTGCTCAGTTTGCTCAGATGGACCAAGCCCACGGACATCGAAGGGAAAACCGGGGAACCGATTTTCTCCGCATGCCGACAAGAGACCCTCCTCCCGCGATCGTCGGCGTTCATGCGCTGCTCGCCGACGCGCGCCTCAACCAGCTGACGCGTACCGACCCGAAGCGGTCATCCAGATTTCTACAAAGCAGCCCGTCAAGTCTGCGATCCGAGGATCGCCTTCGGCGGATAGCTCGCTAGCACGACAGAAGTGGCCACGGGCCCGAATCTGGCAAGCGCGTCGATTGCGGTTTCGAGCTGGGCCATCTCTTCAACCACAATCCGAACGATGAAGCAGTCTTCACCAGTGATCCGGTGCGCCTCGACGATCTCAGGCATTGCTTCGAAGGCGCTCAGGCAACGCTCAATCTCAGCGTGGGTGGTGCGGATTCGCACGATCGCCGCGATGCCCCGACCGACGAGGCCGGGGTTTATCCGCGCCGCGTAGCCCTCGATGACTCCCCGCTCCTCGAGCCTTCTGATGCGGGCGGTGACAGCCGGCTGAGAAAGCCCGATCTGCTTCCCAAGTTGCGTGTTGGTGACACGTGCATTGCGCTGAAGCACCTCCAAGATCCGCCAGTCGAGCCTGTCCAACGTTACCGGCTTAGTTTTCATTTGTGAGCACCCTCAAGCTCAGTCAATTCGTTTGTGTATGACCATCAATCCATTTGATTTGCGATGTTGCCTGAATTCGCGAGCTTTTACACTGGATGCTCATTCACTCATGGAGATCTGGCAGATGGACTACCCCGTTCTTGTTGTTCCTGGCATCGGCAACTCTGGTCCATTGCACTGGCAGAGCGTATGGCAAGCCGCGCATCCGGATTGGCAACGCCTCGCAGTCGAGGATTGGGATTACGTCGTGTGCGATGACTGGGTAGCGGCGATAGAACGGCAGCTAGCGGCAAACGGGAGGGAGACTGTCATAGTGGCGCACAGCCTCGGATGTCTGGCCGTGGTCCATTGGGCTGCCAGGTACGCGCGGAAGATTCGTGGCGCGCTGCTTGTGGCCGTGCCGGACCCGGCATCACCGGCGTTTCCCCGGGTAGCCGCGGGCGGATTCGCGCCCCTGCCATCGGAGCGGTTGCCGTTTCCGACGACCGTCGTATCCAGCACCAACGATCCATACGGCAGCGTGGACCACGCACGCGCCTGCGCAGCTGCGTGGGGCAGCGAACTCGTCGAAGTTGGAGCGAAGGGACATCTCAACGCCGACAGCAACCTTGGCAATTGGCCCGAAGGGTTTCGATTGCTGGAGAAGATGAACAACGGTTGATCCGGTGTTCAACCGCCGGCGTGCCTATTCCAGCATGCGAAGTCGGATCGCTCACGGGTCGCAGCTGCCGACGGTGGAATAGTTCTTCACTGAGCGGCAATGGAAACACGCATCCAGTTTCGGGATGGCGCCGCTGATTGTTGACGATCTATGCCGTGCCGTCGAACGGCAGATATTGGCCGACTCCAGTCCACGATGCTCACTGCCCACGCTGCCCAGCAGGAAGATGGGTGGTGTTCTTCCAAGTAGACGAGCGCAACCTCTTGTGGCGCCGGGGCTGACTCGATGGCCCCGGGCTCGCCGCACGTCACATCATTCCGCTGTTGCTGCCCGTACTGCCAGTGCCGGAAAAAGGTGCGGACGTCGCTGTAAGCGGATGGGCGAGACCCGCCGCGGACAGCAGCGAGACGGCGGCCTGATCGGGCATGCCATTGGCGTCGAGAGCCCCTGCTGCCGCTAGCGCGCCCAGGTCGCGGTCGACACCTATTTGGCCAACGGTAAAGGATGTCGTTAGAAACGCCGGTGCCGTCAGCGTGAGCGCATAGCGCTGCTGTAGATTCGTGACGACTGCCGATTGCGCAGCCTGCACGTCGGCCTGGTTTGCCAGCACCTCCTGGAACTGTGAGTTGGTCGGGAAGCCCGCTATCAGACCGCTCTCGCTCGTGCCGAGTTGCGAAGCGATGTAGACAAACATCAGTTCGGTCTCTGGCGTCGTATTGAAGGTGCCGCCGGCAAATGCCACCGAATGCAGGCCAATGCCACCAGAGGTCACGGTGAGGATGCAGGGAGGCGTGGCATTGAACGTAATCGCGTAGTGTCCACCGCCGTCGGACAGGGTGGAGCCCGAGCCCTGCACACAACTGAAGCTGACCGTCGCGCTGGCGACCCCACTACCGGTGGCGGCCGTGCCGGATATAGCGACGGTTGGCGTCACGTTTCCGCCACCGCAACTGTCGAGGCCGATACAGGCGTTTCCGCCGCAAGCGGCGAGCGTTGCGAGGGAAGCCACGCAAATTGCAGCCAGCGCCGGACGAACGAAACACGCGTAGTGAGTGTTCATGGTTGCCTGCCGTTGATAGATCGGGATGGGGCAATCGGTTCCACGGAACGGACCAATGCTACGTACAATTTTAGCGCCCCATGCCTGGAGACCGTTCTACACGTCAATCACATTCGCCGGTGTTATCAACTGCTGAACGGTGGCTCGTCGGCTCGCCGACACGCGAAGGTCGACCCGCAGCGACCCGTCGACCCAGCGCGACATATAGGGCGGCTTCCAAGGTACAACGGACGTTCGTTGACTCGCATTGCGAGACTGGAATTCGGCCCGAGCCGTCATTCGAGCATTGGTGCTGGTCAGACGGGTATGGGGCGCTTTCCTGTCATTCACGGATCGGTGGTCGCGAATGACTCGTCCCACGGAAAGCGAACGAGTACTTGCGACCCGTTTGAGCCACTCCACTTTTCCTTGTTGAATGGCTCATTCCGAGGGAACAACGGCCACGGCTTCCTGCGTCACCGCGCATTGTGGCTCGACGGTCTTGGTCCGCCGGCAAAACCCTGTTGCGACCGTGCGCAGCGGAGGCATCGCCCGAAGTTGGCCGGCAGCATTGGCCGCGGACGGCCGTCGAACCGGTGGTAACCCGTGAGCTGCCTGCACCGCGTGCGTGGGCGCTTCGATGCGCACGCGGCGGCGTCGAGTCCCGAATTGCGGTCGACACACGTCGGGGTGCCGCAACGCGTGCGGCCGTGAGGTGATTTTTGCGGCGGCTTGCGTCGCGGCGGTCCGGCGCCGGCACTGACCACCCTCGCCGAACACGCGTGCCCGAATGACTACGACGACGCCGTGCATGGCTGAGCCTTCGCGACGTCGCGAGCTGCTAGCCATCAAGCAGTGCTCCGCTTGAACACGTGATAAAAATTTCGGTGCGGTGTCGTGAATTCGAAATTTCTCTGCTTTACGTAGGCATCGAGCCAGGACTTGACGAACGCGAGCAGCGTGGCATCGACCACGAAGCCATCGCCATACTCCTTATACGGCGTGTCAAGCGCGTAGACTCCGGCGTTGGGATCGAAGAAATACAACGACCCACCGCGGCTACGATAGAACGCGATCGCATGCTTGCCTTGCGTGCATTCGACCTCGATGATGACCGCCCTGCCTTGGCGGAGGTTTTCCCCAGCTTCCGCAATGGTCTTGTCGTCAAGTCGGTTGACACCGCCGCCGGGCGCCGGTTCCTGTGCGATATGAATGTCGTCTTCCAAGTCTGCTTCTACGAGACCCAGTTCGCGGGCGACCGTGCTCACCGGTCTGCCGCTGTAAGCGTTTTGCGTCATCGCGGCAGCCACCATGGTATCTGCGTTGCGCGGACCGCTTTTACCCTTGTCGATCAAACTTGCGAGCGGGGAACCCGCCGGCGGCGAAATGCCTTGGCTCATGCGGCTGACTGGATTCAACGGATTGGCGAACCGCTTCGTCGTCGGGTTCAGCAACGGACCGTCCTTCTTCAGAATGCCGTTGGAGGTGGTCATCTTTTCCTTGACCCAGTTCAGCACGGCGCCCATACAAACACCGTTGGCCAGACTTTCCGAATAGTTGCTGCCCATCACGTCTCGATTGATCTTCTGAAAAGAGTCGCTCTGAGCAAACTTGTACTCACGGCGTGCATATTGGTTTAGCGCACTGAAGTCCATTCCCATTGTGTAACTTCCCTTCGGCTGAATGCGTGGCTGATCAAAAGCGGGGTGAGCGTCTCAAACAGCAGAACAACCGGTGCGCGCGTTTTATTCCTGTGCCGAGCGGATCTTGTCGGCTGCGTGACGTTCGGCGTCCGATGTTCACCAGCAGAGCGAGCGCGAGCGGCGATCAACGCGGCTCGGCGAAGCAAAGACAGTCGAACGCAACGTACGCGAACACCGCTGCTGCGATCAACCGCGAACGGCCGGTCAGCTCAAGCAGCTTCGTACCGGCTGTAGCGCAGGCTACTGTACGAAAGCCATGCCAGACCGGGCATCATCGCGGCGGCGACCGTAGGCCGATCGGACGTCGAATCGCGCCGCACGACGCCGCGTGTTCGCCCAGACGTGCCTGCAGTCAGCACGTGGCCGGCATGTCTCGATCGATGACGACGCCGTCGCCTCGGCGGCTCGCGAAGAACTCACGCGAATGCAGACATCCCCTCTTGACCACAAGGCAAACCAGCAAGCGGCGGGAGCCGGAGCGACGTCCGATAACGGCCGCCTGGGAGCGGTCGTTGAACTGTTTCTCATAGGCCGAAGTTGATCGGCTGAAGATGGGCCGATCTTTGCCGGCGACGCGATGCTCGCTATCATTCTTTCGGTTCCTCAGCGCAGTTCGAGTTGGGGCTTGGGCGCGGGGCCCCGAGAGAAAAGCAATCGGGCCCTGCACATGAAACCCGTCGACGACGGAGAGTCTTGCCATCCGCCTCAAGCGCCGAAACGTAGGGTGCGTCGATACGCGACTGCATGTGACGATCCGCTTCAACGTTTCATCGATGACTCGTGATCATCGGCGCTGGAAGGCGCGGTGGATGTCCGGGCTCGCTTCAAGAGCCAGCGCCAAAACATTCAAGGACTGACCAAGCAGAGCATCGTCGCGTTCCGAGCCTTCGACGAAGTCGGGCTGGCCGGCTCCACCGTCCTGATATTTCGCGCCGTGGGCGAGGTTGTTTCTGGTTCGACGGATCGCCAGGAACAGGTCCGCCGTGTTATTCACCGGGCCCATGTCTCGCCAGCCCAAAGAGCCCTCTTCAAGCTTGATCTGTTTCTTCGGCGGCCTGGCGATAAGATCGGGCGCGACGCCCCGAGCGACGACCTCTCTCAAAAAGGCCGGGCCGAGGTCCCGGGCAAAACCATCCCAATCAGGATCGACCCTCGTGTCGTCGCCCATCGCATATTTGCCGGAGCGTTTCAGCGCACACTCGAACCGAGAGAAGACAACGAAAAAGTCCGTTGCCAGCTTCGGCAGCTCTGCTTCCAATGCCTGTTCGATCAGATTCATGATCTTCCTAAGAGTGACTTCATCGGGGCAGCCCTGGATCAGCGTGGTGGCGCAGAGATCACGCTGACGGGCATGCCCAAGCTTTGCCCTTTGTCGACAAGAACTCGATCTCTTAATCGCGCAGCAAGAAGTCGATGCGGGATGAGGCGCCGACTGAGTTTGCATTAGCTCCTCGCGCTTGATGTCGCAAATATTGAAGATAGCGTCCAACTTGTCCTGCATATCGCGCTCATCACAGGTGACCAACGTTAAGGCGCGCAACGTGCTGATGATCGAGTTGCACCGCAAAGGTGTGAAGTGGCGGAGAATTTTCTCGATAGTCATGATCGCCGATACCGATCGAAGGTTGGCGACGCCGCCAGAGGTTCGATCGGTGAAACCAGCTTGTAATGAATGTTCACCACGAAACCGAATTGTGGGTCATCGGTTATCAGGAAGCCGGCGGGCGCCTCGTCATCCCATCTTAAGCTCGCAATCAAGCTGAAGATCGGAGGCGCCGCACCAAAACCTGCATCTCGGCGCGCGCTTAGCGTTCGGACGTCAAAGAGATCTGTCCGACGGGACATTTGCTTGCAATCAAGCACTGATCGCCGCTTCATGTCGGCCGCTAAGTAGCACACCTCCTTTGCAACCGGGTCGGACTTTGTCTCCTCCGTCGCCCACCCGAAAAGACATGAGGAAGCAGCCCAGCCCTCGCCGGAACTCCCCATTTATATTACAAAAACGGTGCCGCCACCTGACAAAAATACTGTATGGATGTACAGTTTAGGCATTTGATGGGGAGAACGCGATTTCTCAATGTTTCGATGTTCATCATCCGGGGCTCTGCGGAGCGCCGCGTTGGCCCAGCTAGACACTGAACGCTATTTTGAGTATCAAGGCATGCCAGATCATAGGCGCATAGCCCACATTGACATGGATGCATTCTTTGCGTCTTGTGAACTTTCGCAGTATCCAGAACTGCGAGGCCAAGCCATGGTGGTCGCGGGCCGTCGTTCGGATGCGCCCCGAACGAACGCGGACGGCACGCGTGAATTCTCGCGGTTACGCGACTATACGGGCAGAGGTGTATTGACGACTGCAACCTACGAAGCACGAGCGCTCGGAGTTCACTCTGGGATGCCGGCGATGAAGGCGGCCCGACTGGCGCCGAATGCCATTCTCCTTCCGGTGAACTTTGACCTGTACCGAACATACTCACGACTGTTCAAGGAAGCAGTTCGATCCGTAAGTCCTACAATCGAGGACGTGGGAATAGATGAGGTCTATGCCGATCTATCGTTCTTGAATGACGAATCGGAGCGAATTGCGCGGAACCTGAAATCCGCGGTCGTCGAGGCGACCAATCTGACCTGTTCGGTTGGAATTGCGCCAAATAAGCTCTTGGCAAAATTGTGTTCCGACATGGAAAAGCCAGACGGAATCACAATTTTGCGGCTTGAAGATTTGCAAGCAAGGATCTGGCCGATGGCTGCCGGAAAAATCAACGGTATTGGGCCGAAGGCCAACGCCAAGCTGACGTCTCTCGGGATAACGACGATCGGTGAAATTGCCGCATGCGGCGAGCAATGGCTGATCGAACAGTTCGGACGGAGCTATGGGTCATGGCTTCGCCAAGTTTCCCATGGGCTCGACGACAGGCCAGTGGTGACTCATAGCGAGCCTGTCTCGATGAGCCGAGAGACTACATTCGAGCAAGACCTGCACGCCGTACGGCACAAGCAGGAACTCGGTACCGCATTTACCCGTTTATGCGAGCAGGTGGCGCTAGATTTGCAGCGTAAAGGCTATCTCGCGCGAAGGATCGGGATCAAACTTCGCTTCAACGACTTTCAGACAGTAACGCGTGACGTCACTCTCCCAGATCCTGTTGCGGACGCTAAGGCACTGCGTCACGCGGCCACCCAATGCCTGAAACGGGTCGAACTTGTTAAATCCATCAGGCTACTGGGGGTCAAGGCGGGCGGCCTCCAACGTGCGGGAACGACGGCGAGCGAGGCGTCGTCGCAGTTCGAGTTGGATTTTTAATGCGCGTACCACCTTACCGAGCAAATGTATCCTAACTTACCAAAAACGACCAAAACAGGTAGGTTGGGCGACACTGAGCTTCTCAAATGTCTTTTTTAAGAAAAACGTGACTGATTGTTTTATACAAATCAGATAGTTACAACCAGAGCGTCCAGAGTTACCCCGCCCACGTTCGCCATACGAGATCTATATCGACCTGACCGACCTGGCGGGCGAACCGGCCGACATCGGCCGGCGCATCAAGGACGCCGTTCATCAGGCCACCGGTCTCACGTGTTCGATCTGCGTCGCGCCGAACAAGCTGCTCGCGAAGATCGGCTCCGAACTCGACAAGCCTGACGGCCTGACGATCCTGACGCCGGCCGATATACCGCTGCGCGTGTGGCCGCTGCAGGTACGCAAGGTCAACGGCATCGGCCCGAAGGCCGCGCAGAAGCTGACCACACTCGGCCTCGCGATGGTCGGCGATCTGGCCGCCGCCGACGCCGGGTTGTTGCAGGACAACTTCGGGCGCAGCTATTCCGCCTGGCTGATGCAGGTCGCGCAGGGTCACGACGAGCGGCCCTTGGTGGTCGAATCGGAGCCGAAGTCGATCAGCCGCGAGACCACGTTCGAGCGCGATCTGCATCCGCGCCACGATCGACCGGCGTTATCGAGCGCGTTTACGGGGCTGTGCGTGCGTGTCGCCGACGATCTCGTGCGCAAGGGTTACGTGGGCCGCACGATCGGCATCAAGCTGCGCTACGACGACTTCCACACCGTCACGCGCGACCTGACGCTCGACGAACCGACCGCCGACGCGAGCGAAATCTGCCGCGCGGCGACCGAATGTTTGCGACGCGTGGAGTTGAACCGCAAGCTGCGGCTATTGGGCGTGCGCATCAGCACGCTGACGTCGGCCAGCGAACAGGCGCTGAAGCCGCGCCTGCCGGTTCAGGCCGACTTGCCTTTCGCGAGCGACGAATAGGCGCTGTCGCCGGCGACGCCGGTCGCGTTCGCACGCATGGCCGGCACGTCGCCTGACGTGGAGAGCGCCGACGCCGCCACCGAAAACGAGAACGTGTTGACGCCGTTGGCGCTGTGCGCGGACACGGTGCCGCGATGCATCTCCGCGATCGCCTTCACGATCGCGAGCCCTAGCCCGTGGTTTTCGCGGCTATTGGTGCGCGAGACTTCCGCGCGATAGAAACGGTCGAACAGATGTTCGAGGACGTCCGGCGCGATCGGCTCGCCAGGATTTGCCACGGCGACGCGCACCTGGTCGCGCATCGGTCCTTTCCCGCGCGCGATCGTCACGCTGATCGACGCGCCCGGCTCGCAATGCTGGATCGCGTTCATCAGCAGGTTCGTGCACGCGCGGCCGAATAGCGACCGGTTCACGCGCGCGAACGCATCGCCGTGCAACTGCGCATGCACGCGCGCCTCTTCGAGCGGAATCTCCAGAAACTCGAGCGTATGCGCGAGTTCCGCCGCGAGCGACACCTCGACGAGCCCCGTCGCGCGTTCGCCCTGATCGGCGCGCGCGAGGAACAGCATGTCGTTGATGATCGTGCGCATCCGCTCGAATTCTTCGAGATTCGATTGCAGCGTGTGGCGCAGATCGTCGACCGAGCGGTTGCGCGTCAGCGCGACCTCGGTCTGGCCGATCAGGATCGTGACCGGCGTGCGCAGTTCATGCGCGACGTCCGCGTTGAACGATTCGAGCCGGCCGTAGGCGCCGTCGAGCCGTTCGAGCGCGCCGTTGAACGAGTTCGCGAGGTCGTTCAGTTCGAGCGGCAGCGACGCCGTATTGAGCCGCTGCGAGCGGTTGTTCGGGCTGACCGCCGATGCGTCGCGCGTCAGACGCGTGAGCGGTGCGAGACCGATGCGCGTGACCGAGTAGCTGAGCAGCAGCACCGCGAGACTGCCGAGCGCGGACAACGCCGCGAGCGCCGAGCCGAACACGCGCATCGTGCGCAGGTTCGGTGAATAGCTCGACGCGACCTGCAACTGCACCGGCGGCCGCGCGGCGTTGGCGGGCAAGCTCACCGTCGAGGTCAGCATGTCGGGGCCGCCGCCCGCCGGCGCGATGCGCGCATAGCCGCCCGGCCAGCTCTTCGTGACGGTGCCCTGCACCGGCGTGCCGAAGTGATAGCTCGGGTCCGCGCTCGTCACCGAGTACACGGTGCTGCCGTCGTGCGGCGTCATGTCGGTGAGTTTTTCGCGGCACATCCGCCATTTTTCGGGCGTCACCGCGTGATAGACGATGATGCGCGCGATCTGCGTGCGATCGTCGAGCGACTCGCGCAGATGATGTTCGAGCTGCGTGCGCAGCACCAGAAAGAGCCCCGTGCCGACGAGCGTAAACACGAACAGCGCGACCAGCGCGAACATCGACGCGAGACGGCGGGCAATCGAACGGTTCATGATGTCTCGGCCTCTTCGCGCACTTCGAGCACGTAGCCCATGCCGCGCACCGTGTGCAGCAGCTTCGACGGGAACGGGCCGTCGAGCTTCGCGCGCAGCCGCTTGATCGCGGTCTCGACGACGTTCGTGTGGCTGTCGAAGTTGACGTCCCACACGAGTTCGGTGATCGCGGTCTTCGACAGAATGTCGCCCTGACGGCGCGCGAGCACGCTGAGCAGTTGAAACTCTTTGGCGGTCAGGTCGAGGCGTACGCCGTCGCGCGTCGCGCGGCGGCCGATCAGATCGACGAACAGATCGCCGACGGAAATCAACGTGGACTCCTGCGAACGCGTGCGGCGCGCGAGCGCATGCAGACGCTCGACCAGTTCGAGGAACGAGAACGGTTTGGTCAGGTAGTCGTCCGCGCCTTCGCGCAGGCCGCGCACGCGGTCGTTCACGTGATCGCGCGCGGTCAGCATGATGACCGGCGTCGACTTGCGCATGCGCAGCGCCTTCAGCACGCTGAAGCCGTCGCGCTTAGGCAGCATCACGTCGAGGACGATCACGTCGTAATCGAATTCGGTGGCCAGATGCATGCCTTCCTCGCCGTCGAGCGCGACATCGACGACCCAGCCCTGCTCTGTCAAACCGGAGCGCAGGTAGTCCACCACCTTGTGCTCGTCTTCAACGATCAGCAATTTCATCCGCGTCCCCATGCCACGTTTGGCGGTCAACTGTCCATTATACGAAACGCCCCTAACGCCTCGCGCCGATCCCACTGCCTCGGCATGGAAGCTCTGCCGGGGCGATTCAGTGTGCAGGAGCCGGCATCTCCTTCTGCTGCGCGCCGCCGGCTGGCGCTTGCTGCGGCGATGCCGTAGCACTGGCGACGTTCGCTGTCGCGTTCGTACGGGTAGCCTCGTTCCCGGCCATTGCGCCACCTTGCCCGCCGCCCTCCCAGCCGCCGCCGAGCGCCTTCACGAGCGCCACCGACAGCGTCAACTGCTGGCCGTGAATCTGCACGTCCGTGCGCTCGCTGGTCAGCAGCGACTCCTGCGCGTCGATCACGTTCAGATACGCGACGAGGCCGCCCGAATAGCGATCGTTCGCGAGCGACAGCAGCCGCTGCGCGTCCTCGACCGCCTCGCGCGACTGCTTCGCCGCGCCGTCGAGCACCGACAGTCCTGTGATGCCGTCCTGTACCTGCTGGAACGCGCTCAGCACGGTCTGCCGATAATTCGCCTCGGTCGCCTTGTAGCCCGCGCTCGCGTACTGGACGTTGGCCGCGCGCCGGCCGCCGTCGAAGATCACTTGACCGACCGTCGCGCCGAGCGTCCACATCAGCGTCGGCGCGCTCAGCAGATTGGCGAACTCGGTGCTCTCCCAGCCGATGCCCGGCGTCAGCGTGAGGCTCGGGAAGAACGCCGCCTTGGCCACGCCGATCTGCGCGTTGGCCGCCGCCATCGCACGTTCCGCCGAGGCGACGTCGGGGCGCCTTTGCAGCACGTCGCTCGGCACGCCGAGCGGTACGGTCGGCGCCTTGATGTCGAGCACCTTCGGCTCGATCGCGAACTGCGGTGCCGGCACGCCGACCAGCGCGGCGATCGCATGCTCGAACTGCGCGCGCTGATTGAGCAGCAGTTGCGCCTGCACGCGCGTCGAATCGAGCTGCGATTTCTGCTGCAGCACGTCGAGGCCCGATACCGAACCGAGATCGTGCTCGGTGTTCACGTAGTCGAGCGCTTTCTGCTGCAGCTTCACCGACTGGTTCAGCACGTCGATCTCGCGGTCGAGCTCACGCAGCGAGAAGTAGTCGGTGGCGAGGTCGGTCGTCAGCACGAGGCGCGCGTTCGCGAGATCGTCCGCCGACTGTTCGGCCGACGCCTGCGCGCCCTCGACCTGACGACGGATGCGGCCGAACAGATCGGTGTCATAGCTGATCGTCGGCCCGAGCTGGAGGTTGTTCTGCACCGTCGATTCGGTCGGCGTCGCGTAGTTCGTCAGCGGCCGGTCGTGCGAAATACGGAAGCGCGAGGCCTGTGCGTTGAAATCGACTTCCGGCACGCGCTGCGCGCTGGTGTTCGCGAGCGTCGCCTTCGCCTGCTCGTAGTGCGCGCTCGCCGCGGCGAGCGTCTGGTTCTGCGCGAGTGCCTGGGTTTCGAGCGTCGCGAGCGTCGGGTCGGCGAAGCCCGTCCACCAGTCCGGCGCGATCGGCGCATGCGACGGCGCGGCGACGCGCCAGAACGAATCGGTGTGCCATTCGGGCGGCACTTCGGCCTGCGGCCGCTGATAGTCCGGGCCGACCGTGCACGCGGCGAGCAGCGCCGCGCCGGCGCACGCGCTCAGCGCGGTGAAGACAGTGCCACGCGTACGCGCCTGGCGTGAAGCCGCGAACATCACGACGCCCCCTTGCCGTTCTTCTGCAGCGGCTGCACCTGCACGTGATCGCCATCGGCAATCGAATCGCTCGGGTTGACGATGATGCGATCGCTCGGCGAGATACCGCGTTCGATTTCGAGCTGCTGTCCGAGGTCCACCGCGATCACGACCTTGCGCAGGCTCACGTTGCCCTTTGCATCGACGACCGCGAGGCGCGGACCCTCCGCGCGAAACAGCAGCGCGTTGCCTGGCACCGTGAGACGCGCATGCGCGGCGGCCGGCACCGCGACCTGCACGTACGCGCCGGGGCGCAGCTTGTCGTCGGGATTCGGCAGCGTCACTTCGATCTGCAACGAGCGCGTGGGTACGTCGATCGCGCCGGATATATGCGTGATCTTGCCGTTGAACTGCTGACCCGGCAGCTCGGCCTGCGTGACCACGACCTTCTGCCCGACCGCGACGTTCTGCGCGTAGGCCTGCGGCAACTGCACATAGACGCGCAACGGGTCCGATTGAGCAAGCGCGAACAACGCACGGCTCGTGCCGCTGCCCGCGTCGATCAGATCGCCGACGTCGACGTTGCGCTGCGTGACTACGCCGGTAAACGGCGCGACGATCCGCTTGAACGATTCGAGCTGCTGCAGACGCTTGACGTTCGCATCGGCGGCCGCGAGATTCGCGAGGTCCTGCGTGTAGGTGCTTTGCCGTTCGTCGAGCTCCTGTTGCGACACCGCATCGCGCTGGCGCAGCTGCTGCCAGCGTTCCAGCGAGCTCTTCGCGAGCGCGAGGCTCGAATTGATCTGCTGACGCTGTGCCAGAGCCTGCGCGAGTTCCTGGTCGATTTCCGGCGTATCGAGCTCGGCGAGCAGTTGCCCCTGCTTCACGTGGGTGCCGATGTCGGCGTACCAGTGCAACAGATAGCCGGTCGCGCGTGCATAGATCGGCGACTCGACATAGCCGCGCAGCGTGCCCGGCAGCAGCGTGTCGCCGCCGCCCTCGGTCTGGGTCGGCGTGACGACGTTCACGTACTGCGTGGCATTCTGCTGCGCGATCGCCGCGACTTCGCGGTTTTGCAGCACGTTCGCGATCACGGTGCGAAGTGTGCCTGCCACGAGCAGCACGAGCACGATCACGACGGCGATCTTCGCGCGCTTCCATTCGCGATGGCGCGGCGGCAGCCGGTGCTCTCCTTCTTCGGTTTCCCGCGCGGGGATCGCTAGCGATGCATGAGTTTTTTCGGTCATCTCAGTCAACCATCGTTTAACTTTTACGCGGGCGTCGCCGCACTGCTGGGTTCCGGTGCGGGGGTGTCACTATGGCCGCCACTGCCACCGCCGTTGCCGCCAGCGTCGCCACCGCCGTTGTCGTCGTCGCCGCCGTTCTTACGACGGCGCGCGAGCCACGAATGAATTCCCGCAAACACGAGCGGCACGAAAAACAGCGTCGATACGGTCGCGAACAGCAACCCGCCGATCACCGCGCGGCCAAGCGGCGCATTCTGCTCGGCGCCCTCGCCGAGACCGAGCGCCATCGGAATCATGCCGATGATCATCGCGAACGCGGTCATCAGCACCGGACGAATCCGGCTCGCGCCGGCTTCGAGCGCGGCCGTGAGCGGCGGCGCGCCGGCCGACAGCCGCTGGCGCGCGAACGAGACCATCAGAATACTGTTCGCGGTCGCGACGCCCATCGTCATGATCGCGCCGGTCAGCGCCGGCACGCTCAGATGGGTGCCGGTCAGGAACAGCATCCACATGATCCCCGCGAGCGCCGCCGGCAACGCGCTGACGATGATCAGCGGATCGACCCACGACTGGAAGTTCACGACGATCAGCAGATACACGAGCACGATCGCCATCGCGACGCCGATGCCGAGCCCAAAGAACGAACTGCGCATCGTCTGTACCTGGCCGCGCAAGGTGATCGTGCTGCCGCGTGGCAGCGAGCCGCGCACCTCGTCGACGAGCTTGTCGACCTGATTCGCCACGCTGCCGAGATCGCGCTTTTCAACGCTCACATACAGATCGATCACCGGACGGATGTTGTAATGCGTGACTTCCGCGAACTGGCTCTTCGGCGAGATCTGCACGAGGTTGCCGAGCAGTTGCGTCGGCCCGTTCATCGTGGCCGAGACCGGGGTGCGCAACAGTTCGTCGATCGAAGACACCTGGTACTGCGGCGTCTGCACCGCCACCTTGTATTCCACGCCGTTCCTGTTGTTGACCCAGAAGCCCGGCGACGTCTGCGAGCTGCCCGAGAGCGAAACGAGCACGTTCTGCGCGACGTCGTTCGCGGTCAGGTTCAGTTGTTGCAGGCGGGTGCGGTCCATGTGCAGATCGATCACCGGTTCGTCGAGCTTCTGCTGGATATGCGTGTCGACGGTGCCGGGAATCAGTCGCACCTGCTTCAGCAGCTTGCGCGCGACGTCGAGGTTGCCCTGCTGATTCGCGCCCGAAATCTGCACGTCCACCGCGGCAGGCAGGCCGAAGTTCAGGATCTGCGTGACGATATCGGCCGGCTGAAAGAAGAACTCGACGCCCGGGAAACGCTGCGGCAGGATCGCGCGCAGCTTGTCCATGTAGATCTGCGACGGCTTGTGGCCTTCGTTCAACGCAATCTGGATCTCGCCGTCGAGCGTGCCCATCGTGCCCGCATTGCTATACGACAGGTTGATGCCGCTATACGGTACGCCGAGGTTGTCGAGAATCGTGCCCAACTCCCTGGGCGGCACGACTTCGCGGATCACCTTTTCGACCTCGTCGGCCAGCCGCGCGGTTTCCTCAATACGCGTGCCGGTCGGCGCGCGCATGTGCAGACGGATGTCGCCCGCGTCGACGCTCGGAAAGAAGTCTTCGCCGAGTGCAAAGAACAGGCCCATCGACAGCACGCAGAAACCGAGGAACAGCGCGCCGAACATCTTGCGACGCACGAGCAGGCTGCTCAGGATCATGATGTAAGTCGCGCGCATGCGCTCGAAGCCTGCGTCGAAGCGGTGATACAGACGCATGAACAGATTCGGCTTCGTGCCCGCCTTCGGCTTGTGCGCGTGGCCCATCAGCAGCATCGCGAGCGTCGGCACGAGCGTACGCGACAGGATGTACGAAGCAAGCATCGCGAACACCACCGCTTCCGCGAGCGGCACGAATAGATAGCGCGCGACGCCGGTCAGGAAGAACATCGGCACGAACACGATACAGATACACAGTGTCGAGACGAGCGCCGGCACTGCGATTTCGCCGGCGCCTTCGAGAATCGCATCGTGCAGATTCGTGCCCAAGTGCAGGTGCCGCTCGATGTTCTCGATCGTCACGGTCGCGTCGTCCACCAATATGCCGACCGCGAGCGCGAGGCCGCCCAACGTCATGATGTTGATGGTCTGCCCGAGCGCGTGCAGCACGATCAGCGACGACAGAATGGACAGCGGAATCGAGATCGCGATGATGCAGGTGCTGCGCCAGTTGCCAAGGAACAGCAGGATCATCGCGGCGGTCAGCGCGGCGGCGGCCAGCGCTTCGCGCACCACACCCTGCACCGCCGCCTTCACGAATACCGACTGGTCGAACAGCGCGGTGATCTGCAGATCCGGCGGCAGCGCGGCGCGCGCGGCCGGCAAAATGGCTTTCAACGTATCGACGATCGACAGCGTCGACGCGTTGCCGTTCTTCAGCACCGACATCAGCACGCCGCGATGGCCGTTCTGCCGCACGATGTTGGTCTGCGGCGAGAAGCCGTCGCGCACATGCGCGACTTCACGCAGGTAGGTCGTCGCGCCGTTGACGGTGCGCACCGGAATGTCGTTGAGACCTTCCAACGTCGGCGGCGACCCGTTCATGTCGATCGTGTATTCCTTCGGCCCGATCTTGGCCGTGCCGGTGGGCAGAATCAGGTTTTGCGCGTTGAACGCGTTGACCACGTCGGCAGGTGTCAGGCCCTTGGCCAGCAGCGCGCGCGTGTCGAGGTCGACCGAGATCAGCCGCGATTTGCCGCCATACGGATACGGCACGGCCGCGCCCGGAATCGTCACCAGTTGCGGTCGCAGGAAGTTCAGCGCGGTGTCGTTGAGATCCTGCTCCGAGAGTTTCGGACTCGACAGGCCGAGCTGGATGACTGGAATGCTGGAAGCCGAGTAGCTGATGACCAGCGGCGCGGTGGCGCCCGGCGGCATCTGCTTCAATTGCGCCTGCTCGATGGCGACCGTCTGCGCGATCGCCGTCTGGATGTTCGCGTTCGGCTGCAGAAACACCTTCAGGATCGCGATGCCGGGGAGCGATTGCGATTCGATATGTTCGATGTCGTTGACCGTCGTGGTCAGACTGCGCTCGTTGACCGACGTGATGCGGGTGGCCATGTCTTCGGCCGACAGCCCCGTATACGTCCAGATGATGCTGACGACCGGAATGTTGATATCCGGCAGCACGTCGACGGGCATGGTGAACAGCACGAAGGGCGTCGCCAGCACGATCAGAATTGCCATCACGATGAACGTGTATGGCCGCTTAAGCGCTACGTTGACGATCCACATTGAAACGGGCCAGAGAAAATGCGGGTGGAGGGAGGGATTGAATCTGCGCTTATGCTAGATCGATGGCACCAACGCCTGCATGGCATGAAAATGGCGAAATCGTCAGGAAGCTTGTTGAAAGCAAATGCGCCATTTTTGAAGGCGAAGGGCTCTCGCCGAACTAGCCGCAAATTAGCCGCAAAGCAAACGTTTGTTGAATAAATTTACGCGCAGTTAAGTGTTGCTGGTAAACGCGTTTGAATTTTGTTAACTTCGGCGACCCCATTGCGCCGGAGTCCAGATGAAGTGTGTTGTAGAGCTGAGCGAAGCCGAGGAAAAGACCTTGCAACAGATGTCGTTG
>NZ_VZQN01000048.1:0-54402 GCF_014397645.1 Paraburkholderia sp. 31.1 | reverse complement strand
GATCAGGATCGATGCGCATGCTGCCGCCAGTGCGATCGCGCAATCCGCGAGGGTCTAAAGGTGTCGCGGCGATAACACTCATTGCCGCATCGGCTCTTGCCATAATCATGTTCATGTTGTCCTTCGGGCGGAGGCGCCGGCCGAAAGCCGACTACGCTCATAGCTCGCTACACATGGCCGACCACCAATGTGCAGACCTGTGACCACTGGCCCACCCTCGCGCAGTTCTGCAAGCTCGAACACGTAATCGTGTCGCCCGATGGCGGCGGCTTTTTCGGCGTCACCGACGAGACGCTCGCGAAGGTGGGTCTCGCGCGCAAGGTCGTGCTGTCGGTGCCGCACTTTCTGTTCATGCAGTCGGTGCTCGCGAGCACGGATCTCGTGGGGATGCTGCCCGCGCGTCTCGTGCGCGGCACGGACGCGCTGCGGATGGTCGAGCCGCCCGTCGAGGTGCCGGGCTACGAGATGGCGATGCTATGGCACGAGCGGGTGTATCGCGATCCCGCGCATCAATGGTTGCGGGAGTTCATCGCGGCATCGGTGTAATCAGCCCTTTTCAGCGCCGATCGCATTCAGTTGATCGAGCACCTCGTCGCTGAGCTTCAACTGCGCCGACTGCAGGTTTTCACGCAGATGAGTCACCGAAGACGTGCCCGGAATCAGCAGAATGTTAGGTGCCCGATGCAATAGCCAGGCAAGAGCGACCTGCATCGGCGTCGCCTCGAGCTTGCGCGCAAGCTCCGACAGCTCCGACGATTGAATCGGCGTGAAGCCACCCAGCGGGAAAAACGGCACGTAGGCGATGCCCTGTTCCGCGAGCGCATCGATCAACGCATCGTCGTCGCGATGCACGAGGTTGTAGTGATTCTGCACGCACACGACCTTCGTGATGCGCTGAGCCTCGGCAATCTGCGCGGCCGTCACGTTGCTCAGGCCGACATGACGCACGAGCCCGCGCTGCTGCAGCTCGGCAAGCGCCGTGACCTGCTTTTCGATCGAGCCCTCGCTCGGCTCGTGCACGTTGCCCATCACGCGCATGTTGACCACGTCGAGCGCGTCGAGCCCGAGGTTGCGCAGATTGTCATGCACCGCGCGCTCGAGGTCGGCGGGCTCATGCGCCGGCAGCCAGGCGCCGGCGCCGTCGCGCACCGCGCCCACCTTCGTCACGATCGTCAGATCGCGTGGATACGGGTGGAGCGCCTCGCGGATCAACTGATTGGTCACGTGCGGCCCGTAAAAATCGCTGGTATCGATGTGGTCGACGCCCGACGCGACCGCCTCACGCAGCACCGCGAGCGCCGCGTCGCGGTCTTTCGGCGGCCCGAACACGCCGGGGCCGGCCAGCTGCATCGCGCCATAGCCCATGCGCCGCACCGGGCGGCCGGCTAGTGCGAAAGTGTCGATGGAGCTGAAGTTCGGCATGACGATCTCCTTGTGAAGTGATGAGCGGCAGTATCGCCGGAATTGCGTTGTTGAATAAAGCGGTCTAACGTGTACGGGTTGTTCAAAATTCTGCACAATCAATCGTCATGGAACTGAATGATCTTGCCGCCTTCGTTTCCGTCGCCCGCGCCGGCGGCTTTCGCGACGCGGCGCGCGTGAGCGGCGTGTCGGCGTCGAGTCTGAGCGTCGCGGTGCGGCGCCTCGAAACGAAACTC
Source organism: Paraburkholderia sp. 31.1 (assembly GCF_014397645.1). NCBI lineage: Bacteria > Pseudomonadati > Pseudomonadota > Betaproteobacteria > Burkholderiales > Burkholderiaceae > Paraburkholderia > Paraburkholderia sp. 31.1. The sequence goes on along the minus strand of NZ_VZQN01000048.1, from coordinate 52,744 downwards.
GGGCTGCGACTCCTGAACCGCACCACGCGCAGCGTCGCGCCGACCGAAGCCGGGCTGCGTTTGATCGAGAAGCTGACGCCGCTGTTCGGCGAAATGGAAGCGGCGCTCGACGTGCTGAACGGCTTTCGCGACAAGCCGACCGGCACATTGAAGCTCAACGTGCCGTCGAGCGTCGCGCGCATCGTGCTGCCCGACGTGCTTGCGCGCTTTCTGAAGCAGTACCCGGATATTCGCGTCGAAGTGGTGGTCGAGGATGGGTTCGTCGATGTGCTGTCGATCGGGTGCGATGCGGGCATTCGCTACGATGAACGCCTCGAGCAGGACATGATCGCGGTGCCGATCGGCGCGCGCGTGCAGCGCTTCGCGACCGCCGCGGCGCCCGCGTATCTCGACGCGCACGGCCGTCCGCACCATCCCGGCGAATTGCTCGCGCATGCCTGCCTGCGCGGGCAATTCGCCAGTGGCGCGATGCCGACCTGGTACTTCGAGCGCGACGGCGAGCTCCTGCAATTGAATCCGACAGGACCGCTGCTGGTGCGGCCCGGCGCCGCGATCGACCTCGCGGTCAGCGGCGCGGTCGCGGGCCTCGGCATCATTCACCTGTTCGAAGACATGCTGCGCCCGCATCTGGACAGCGGCGCGCTCGAAGCGATTCTCGAACCGTGGTGGCAGCGCTTTTCAGGGCCTTTTCTTTACTATCCGGGCCATCGTCATGTGCCCGCGCCGCTGCGCGCGTTCGTCGATTTCCTGAAGGCCGACTCAGCAAGTGTCCCGGACGATGACGTGGCACGGCGTTGACGTCATCGCACGACGGTGAACGCGGCGACGCGTGCCATATCAGCATCGTGGCGCGCAGAGCTGCGCGATCGTGGTCAGAAAGAGATCCGCGCCGATCGGCTTCAGCAGACATGCGCTGCAGTAATGCGCATCGCTGTCCGAAGGCGGCACCGCGGTATGGACCAGAATCGGTACGTTGACGGATAGCGGCATCGATTTCAAACGGCGGCATAACTCCGCGCCGTCCATGACCGGCATCATCCAGTCCGTAACAATCAGGTCGGGAACGTGAGCGACGACACAAGCGAGTGCTTCGGCGCCATTGCTCGCGCAACTCACCTCATACCCTGCGCTCTCCAGAATCAACCGCCATGCGGCTAGAATTTCCGGTTCGTCGTCGACCAGCAATATCGAATACATCATGTTTTGCGGACAAAATTTGCCTTCTCGTCTGATCAGAGTCCCGCAAGAGATGTTCCACGAACGGCAATTGCGCGGATAATGACGCGGGTTGCCGGCGCGCATCGGGTCGCCTGGCCGATCGGCAGCGAAACAGGTTTGCGGTGCCCGCGCAAATCGAGGCGTTCGAACCGTTCGCGCGTTGTATGTTGTAGAAACTCCATTCCGGTATCCATCATGACCGACAGACGCGTGAGCCCGCTGCGCAACTTCGCCAACTTCATCCGCGCGGAACGGGGCGGCCTGACGCGGCAATGGATGCATGCCGTCTCCGCCGACGCCGATCTCGTCGAAGCGGACAAGCTCACTTATCGGCAACTGGCCGACCATCTGCCGGATATTCTCGACGAGCTGTGCCGGGCGCTCGATGCAGAAGATCTCGAGCGCGTCGAAACGTCGATCGAACGCGACGCGAAGAAGCACGGCAAGGTCCGTTGGCAGCAGGGCTACCGGATCGAAGAGCTGGTGCGCGAACTGGACCTCTTTCAGCAGGTGCTCTTCGAAGCGCTCGAAGAGTTCGTCGAACGCGACCGGACTTGCACGCGCCGTCACGAGAGCCGCGCGCGCCGCCTGATCGCCGAAGCATTCAGCGTGGTCAGGTATGAGTCGATCAAGGAAGTGGTCGCCGAACGCGATCGCAAGATCGACGAATACACGGGACGGCTCGAACGCGCGAATCACGAATTGACGCTCGAGCAACGGCTGGTCGGCGATCTATATGCATCGCGGATGCAGATCACGCGCAGCGTCGTGCACGATCTGCGCAATTTCCTCAACGCGTTTTCGGTCGCGCTGCAACTGGTCGAGCGAGCGCCGTCGAAAGCCGATACCGCATTGACGCTCGCGAACCGTCAGGCTGCCGACATGAAGCAACTGGTCGACCAGATGGTCGAGTACTCGGTCGTGCTCGGAGACTCCGCGCCACTCGTGCTCGAAGACGTCGATTTGCGCGAACTCTTCGACGAACTCGTCGCGTCGACGCGACCGTCGATCGAGGCGAAAGGGCTTGCGTTGCGCAGCGCGTTCGACGCGGCGCTGCCGGTCGTCACGTCGAATCGGCTGAAGCTCAAGCAGATCGCGGTCAATCTGTTGACCAACGCGATCAAGTACACGAAGTCGGGGCAAGTCGAAATCCGGTTCGCGATGCATGGCGCCGAACACTGGGCGATTCGCGTCTCCGACACCGGCGTCGGCATTGCGCCCGCCGACGCGGAGCGCGTATTCGATGAGTTCGAGCGCGCGGCCTGCGACGAGATTCCGGGCACGGGGCTCGGGCTCGCGATCGTCAGGGAGCTATGCCGCGTGCTCGATGGGCAGATCGAGTTTGCGTCGCGCGAGGGCGTGGGGACCACGTTCGAGATCCGGTTTCCGCTGCGCCGAACCTTGGCCGCAATGTGATGCGTGGACGAGCGCTTCAACCAAGGCCGAATGTTTTCCTCAAGCTTGAATCGACGGGACCAGCAGGCATAAAGCGGCGTAACTTGCTCAGCAACGACGCCTGTCCGGCAGGCGTGCGACGCATCCGCCAGGCGCCAAGCGCCGCTTCGACAATAGTGTTTGCCACGCCCTCGGGCTCGGGGGCACCTTTGACACTGTTCACGACTGCGCTCATTGCAAGGGCACGCTCGCGGTCATAGTCGGCGATTTTCGAACCCGCCTGGGGCGCATTGATGTCGAGATTGGTCCTGGTAAAAGTCGGTTCGACCAGCGTTGCGCGTATGCCGAACTGGCGCACCTCATGATCGAGGGTTTCGGTCAGCCCTTCCACAGCGTGCTTGGACGCCGAATAGAGTCCCATGTAGGGCGCCGGGAGAAACCCGAGCACCGAACTGACATTGACGATCCTTCCACCGCGTTGTGCCCGCATGTGGGGGAGTACAGCCTGTGTCGCGCGCAGAATGCTGAATACGTTGGTATCGAACAGAGACGAGGCCTCGGCAGTCGACGTTTCCTCGACCGCGCCAATCATGCTCGTTCCTGCATTGTTAACGAGCACGTCGATTCGCCTGGCGCGATCGATGACGGACTGGATTCCAGCCTGGACCGAAGCATCGTTGCGAACATCCATCTCGACAAGCTCGACTCCCGAGATAGGCGCGGCTTTTGCGATGCTGCGCACGGTGCCAAATACGCGGCACCCCCGCCTGGCAAACTTCTCGGCGGCGGCGCGTCCGATACCCGATGACACGCCGGTAACAACGACAACAGTGGAATTCGACATGAACAGCTCCCTTCAGGTGAATTGATGGTGTTTTTTTAACTGTCCGCGTCGAGCGCGTCCTGCAGCGTTTGCTCGGAAGACTGCACCTGCTCATGCCGATCTTTGCGCAAGCCGGCGATACGCTCGGGTCGAATCCTGAACCAGATCGAATACATCGCCGGCAGGAAGACCAGGGTCAGAATCGTCCCGGCGAACGTGCCGCCGATCAGCGTGTACGCGAGGGTTCCCCAGAACACCGAATGGGTCAGCGGGATGAAAGCGAGGATCGCCGCCATGGCCGTCAGGATCACCGGTCTGGCACGCTGCACGGTAGCTTCGACGACCGCATGGAACGGATCCAGCCCCGCCTGCTCGTTCTGGTGAATCTGTCCGATCAGGATCAGCGTGTTGCGCATCAGGATGCCCGATAGCGCGATGAGACCGACCAGCGCATTGATGCCGAACGGCTGCCTGAACAGGATCAACGTCGGCACCACCCCGATCAAGCCCAGCGGGCTGGTCAGGAACACCATCACCATCGCGGAGATCGAGCGCACCTGGAAGATGATGATGATGAGCGTAACCGCCAGCATGATCGGGAAGAGCGGCAACATGGCTTTCGTCGCTTTAGCCGATTCCTCGATGGAGCCCGCCTCTTCGATACGGTAGCCGGTCGGAAGCCTGGCGATGATGGGTTGGAGCTGCCTGGTGATCGCCGTCGATACGTCCGGCGGCTGAAGGTTGTCGGCGATGTCGCCCCGTACCGTGATCGTCGGCACGCGGTCGCGCCAGCGCATGATTGGTTCCTCCATGCGCACGTCGACCTTGCCCACCTGCGACAGCGGAATGCGTTGCCCGTTCGCGCCAGCCAGCGTGAAGTCGCCGAGCCGAGCCGGATCGAGACGAACATCGCCGGCCGAACGCGCGATGACCTGCACGGTTCGAATATCCTCACGCACGGCGGTGACAGGCACACCGGTTAGCAGGAATTGCAGTTGTTGCGCCACGGCGCTGGATGTCAGCCCCACCGCCTGCAGACGGTCCTGCTGCAACGTGAAGTGCAGCGTGGGCGAGCGCGTACCCCAGTCAGCGTTGACCGTACGCATCATCGGACTGGAGTCCATCACCTGCTCAACTTCTCCCGCAATACCGCGCAGCTTGTCCGGGTCCGGACCAGAGATACGGTAGGCGACCGGGAACGGCGAATACGGACCGAACACGAGTTGCGTGACCCGCACGCGCGCCTCGGAGGCGAGACCGTTGGCGACTGCCTGACGCAGTCGCTGCTTCAATGCGTCGCGCTCATCCTGGCTGTCCGTGCGCACCACGATCTTGGCAAACGACGGATCGGGCAGTTCCGGCCCCATCGCCAGGTAAAAGCGTGGCGCGCCTTGCCCGATGTATGCGGTGACGATCCTGGCTTCCTTCTGCTTCGCGAGCCACGCTTCGACCTTCGTCGTCGCGGCGCTGGTTTGCGAGATCGACGTGCCATAGGGCATCTGCACCTCGACCAGCACTTCGGGACGGTCGGAGATCGGGAAAAACTGTTTTTTGACCACGCCCATGCCGAGGATGGCCAGCACGAAGAGGCCCACGACCGAACCGGCGACCAGCCATTTGCGCGCGATGACGCGCGTGAGCAACTGACGGAAGCGGTTGTAGCGCGGCGTGTCGTAGATCGCGTCGTGACCGCCTTCGACCTTTTTGAAGTCGGGCAGCATCTTCACACCCAGGTAGGGCGTGAAGACCACGGCGACGACCCACGATGCGATCAGTGCGATGCCAACGATCCAGAACATGTTGCTGGTGTATTCGCCGGCCGTGGAGCGCGCGAAACCATTGGGCATGAAGCCGACGGCGGTCACCAGCGTGCCCGCCAGCATCGGCGCGGCCGTATGACTCCACGCGTAGGCGGAGGCGGCGATGCGGCCGTAGCCTTCCTCCATCTTTACCACCATCATTTCGATCGCGATGATCGCGTCGTCCACGAGCAGGCCGAGCGCGAGGATCAGCGATCCGAGCGTGATGCGATCGAAGTTCTTGCCGGTTGCGGCCATCACCACGAACACCACCGCGAGTGTCAGCGGTACGGCCGCGGCAACGACGAGGCCCACCCGCCAGCCCATGCTGACGAAACTCACCAGCATGACCACCAGCAGCGCGACGAAAAACTTGAGCATGAACTCGTCGACCGCCGAATGAATGTTGACGGCTTGATCGGTGACTTTGGTCAGGCTCATGCCTAGCGGCAGCCCGGCGTTGATTGCGCCGACCTCGCTGTCCAGCGCCTTGCCGAGATCGAGCCCGTTCCAGCCGTCGCGCATGACGATGCCCAGCAGCAGTGCCGGTTCGCCGTTGTTGCGGATCATGAACGTCGCCGGATCTTCATAACCACGCGTAACGGTGGCAATGTCCGACAGCTTCAGCGTGCGGCCCTGCGCTACGACCGGCGTGTCGCGGATCTTCTGCAGGTTGTCGAAGGCACCGTCCAGGCGAATGAACACCTCCGGACCTTTGGTCTCCACGGAGCCGGCCGGCGTCAGGGCATTCTGACCGTTGAGCGCGGCGAACACGTCCTGGGGGCTCACGCCCAGCGTTGCCAGCCGGTCATGTGAGAGCTCGACATAGATCCGCTCCGCCTGCTCACCGATGATGTTGACCTTCTTCACGCCCGGCACGTGCAGCAGCCGTTGGCGCAGCGTCTCGGCATCGCGAACGAGCAGGCGCTGCGGTTCACCCTTCGCCTTCAACGCAAACAGCGCGAAGGTAACATCCGCGTATTCGTCGTTGACCATCGGTCCGATCACGCCGGATGGAAGATTGCCCGCCTCGTCGCTGATTTTTTTCCGGGCCTGGTAGAACTGCTCCTGCACTTCCGACGGCGGCGTGCTGTCGAGCAAGGTCAAGGTCGTGAAGGCCAGCCCAGGCCGTGTGTAGGTCTCGGTCCGGTCGTACCAGCGCAGCTCCTGCATGCGCTTTTCGATCTTCTCGGCGACCTGATCGTGCATTTCCTGCGCCGTGGCTCCCGGCCATGCGGTGATGATGGTCATCACCTTGACCGTGAACGCGGGGTCTTCCGCCCGGCCCAGCTTGAAGAACGAAACGAGCCCTGCCAGAGAAATCAGGCAGATCAGGAACAGGGTGATGGAGCGCTCGCGCACGGCGAGCGCCGACAGGTTGAAACGGCCTTCGCTCACGGACGGGCTCCCTCGGCCGTCATGGCGACGGCTTGACTTGTCACCCGGACCTGCTCGCCTTCGCGCAGCAGCTGCGCGCCGAGCGCGACGATCCGGTCGCCTTGCTTGATCTCACCGGCGACGCGAGCACTATCGTCGTCCAGATGTTCGACAGTAACCGGCCGCCAGGCAACCTTCGCCGGCTCGCCGTTGATGACCCACACCCCCGGTCCCTTGCCCGCGTCAAACAGCGCGCCGATCGGCACCTGCAAACCGCCTTGCACCGCGGAACGCGCGTCCGGAATCTGGACCGTGACGGTGGCGCCCAGTGGGGCGTCGGCCAGCTCTCCCTGCAGCACATACCGCGCTTCAAAGGTCCGGGTACGAGGATCCGCCGTATCCGAAAGCTGGCGCAGCGTCGCCGGCACGCTAACACCGCCGTTGCCGAACAGCGTGGCCTGGGCGACCGAACCGATTGCGGGGCGTAGGGTTTCGGGTAGCTGGATGACAGCCTCGCGGCGCCCGGCGTGCGCCAGGCGCACCACGGGCTGGCCGGCGCTGACGACCTGGCCCGGTTCGGCCAGCGTTTCCATCACGACGCCATCGTCGTCCGCCAGCAGTTCGGCATAGCCAGTCGCATTGCGCGCAACGTCGGCGTCAGCCACGGCCGCGCTGAGCTGCGCTTTGGCGGCATCGGCCGCCGCCTTGATCTGGTCGTAGGCCGATGCCGATATCGCGCCGGTGCCGCGCAGGTCGCGGTAGCGCTCTTCGTCCTGCGCGGTCTGCTGCGCCCGTGCTCGCGCGGCGGTGACCGCGTCCTGCCGGGCCTGCGCGGCAAGCCTCAGATCGATGGGGTCGAGGCGCATCAGCAGCTGGCCGCGTTTGACGGTTTGCCCGGCATCCACCAGCCGCTCGAGCACCTTGCCGGAGACGCGAAATCCCAGGTCGCTCTGCACGCGCGCGGCGACGGTTCCGGTAAACGAACGGGAGGCGGGGATCGCCGCCCGAGCGATGGCGGTACGCACCAGGGGCGCTTCGGTGCGCGGATCGGACGGTGCTTTTGCGCCGCAGGCGGCTAGCGCAAGTGCCAGTGCACAGACGACTGTAGAGGTAGCAAGGCGACGCCGGAGCATGAAAGACCCATTGACGGAGTGATCGGGGCTTTCATTATGGTTCTAGTGACCAAATTAGTCAATGGTCACAACCGAGATTTCCATCAAGGCGACAGACTGCGGAGCACGAGACCGGACAGTTGTGCAGGCGCGACCTTGGTGTAATCAAAGCTGTACTGCAGGAGCATTGGGTTGAGGTAGGGGCGCAACACCAGATAGATCGCCATCGCAGTCTCATCGAGGGGGGTTTTGCGCTCGAAGTCCCCGCTTTGCCGACCCTCCTGGAGGACATCCCGAAGCAGCTTCTGGACGCGCTCTTCATACGCAAGCACCGCCTGCCAGTTCTCCGTGGCCGCCGATGCGGCAATCTCGTAGAGCTTGCGGTCCTGGAAAAACAGACGGAGGCTCGCTTCCGTAAAGACGTTGAACATCCGCCGCAGCTTCTCCGGTGGCAGATCGGTCTGTGCGACGGCCGACCTGACCTCGGTTTCGATCTCGTGCAGGCAGTTCGCGCAAATCATCTCGCCAATGGCCTGCTTGGACTCGAAGAACTTGTAGATGTAGGCCTTGGAAAACCCGATCGCCTTGGCAAGGTCTGAGACCGTCGTTTTCTCGTAGCCATACCGGCTGAAGTGCTCGGTGGCGGCGACAACGATCTGATCCCGTACCTCGTGGTCAGCGGGGCCGCGCGCCGGGATGGGGGAACTGGTGGCTTTTTTCATGGGTATAGCATACAGGAATGGACAACCAGTGACTATTTGGTATTATAGTCACCACCGGAATCTTGCGAAGACGCTCATGCTACCCAAACCCATCCTTGCCGCGGTTATTGCCGCCAGTCTCTCGGCTGGCTGCGCTGTAGGCCCCGATTATGTCCGGCCCGATGTAGCCATGCCCGAGCAGTTCCAGGGCCAGGCCGCGGTGGATCACCGGCACGCGGCGGCCAGTGCCGGCCTTGTCACGTGGTGGACGGGTTTCGATGATCCGCAACTGACACGATTCGTCACGCTCGCACTGGATCAGAACCTGGACCTCGCGCAGGCCGCCGCTCGCGTCTCGCAGGCGCGCGCGGGACTTGGCGCGGCGAATGCCGCGCTGCTGCCGTCCGGCACTGTCAGCGGGCAGGCGGCGCGAGTCTACCAGTCGGTCGAAACCCCCTTGGGGCGAGTTCTGAATTCGACACCCGGTTTCGATCGCTACGGCAATGATTACGAGGCTGATTTCAACGCGAGCTGGGAACTGGATGTGTTTGGTGGCCTGCGTCGCGGGCGGGAAGCGGCACTTGCCGAATACCAGGCTTCGGAAGCCGGTGCGGTGGCCACGCGCCTGGCAGTGGCGGCGCAGACTGGCGATATTTACATCACGATTCGTGGATTGCAGGCCCGTCTGGAGGTTGCCCGGCGGCAGGTGCAGACGCAGCAGGATCTGCTTTCGACCATCAACCTCCTGTATAGCAAAGGATTGGCGGCCGACCTTCAGGTGAGCCAGGCCGAAGGTGCGCTGTCCCAGGTTCAGGCATCCGTCCCGGTCCTCGAGGCGGGTCTGGATGCTGCGATGAACGCGCTGGATGTAATGCTGGGTTCACAGCCCGGCACGCATCGAGCCGAACTGGTCGAAGTTGGCGACATCCCGGTCGCCCCGCGGATCGCGGACACAGGATCGCCGGGTGAGTTGCTCAGGCGCCGGCCCGACCTGATCGTGGCCGAGCGTCGCCTCGCCGCATCGAACGCGCGCATTGGCGTGGCCATCGCCGAGTATTACCCCAAGGTGTCGCTTAGTGGACTGCTCGGCAGCGCCACCTCGGTGGCCAGCGGCAACCTGTTCAGTACCGGCGCCAATCAGGCCGCTGGCGTGCTGGGGCTGCGCTGGCGTCTGTTCGATTTCGGCCGCATCAATGCGCAGATCGAGCAGGCCAAGGGGCAGCAGGCGGAAATGCTGGCCGCGTATCGGCTCGCCGCGCTTCATGCAACCGAAGACGTCGAGAACTCATTCTCGGCACTCGTGAAGCGCGAGCAAGAGGCCGCGGTGCTCGCCCAGGGAGTGAACTCGCTCGGCCGGGCGCGAGCCGCCTCGTTCGCAGCCTATCAAAAAGGCGTCGTCAGCCTGATCGAAGTCTTGCAGGCCGACGACAACCTGCTACGCGCCTCGGACGAGCGGGTGCAGGCGCAAACGGAATCCGCACGCGCAGCCGTTGCTGCCTTCAAGGCGCTCGGTGGCGGATGGCAACCTCGCGAATCCGAAGCGGTCGCCATCAAATAGCAACCCTACGCACCCAACGATTTGCGAGGAGCGTGGATTTTGGCCGTCGTTCTTTGCCAGATGAGCGCTTTGCCGCATGCCACACAAACGAATGACGCGAGCAGAAAGCCGCGAGCGAACCCGGCGGCGCTTGCTCGACGCAGCAGCGTCGAGCATCGCCGAAAAAGGGTTTGCTGCGACTAGCGTGGAGGATATCGCAGCCCAGGCCGGCTATACCCGCGGCGCGTTTTACTCGAACTTCAGCAGCAAGAGCGATCTATTCGTCGAACTGCTCCGTCTCGATCACCAGAACATGCAAGAAAACTTGCAGAAGCTGCGAGACGCCGCACCGTCCAGCGAAAACCTGCAAGTGCAGCTCACCTTGTTGTACGCGCAGTGCTATCGCGACGACAACAACTACATCATCTGGGCTGAGGCACGTTTGCATGCCATGCGTGACGCGGAATTCCGACAACATGTGAATGCCTTATGCCTGCAAAAGCGCGACATGATCGCGTACTTCATTGAGCAGCTATGCAAGCGCCTCAACATACAGTTGCCGGGCCCTTTCGCCGACCACGCGCTCGCCGTTATCGCATTGATCGACGGCATCCTCTACTTCAACATGATGATGCCCAATGATCTGTCGAACGCTTCGGCCGAAGCGATTTTGAGCAACGTTTTGACAAAGATGTTCTGCAATGCACCAGTCCTGACTGAAACATAGTTTGATCTTGCGCCTCCTCCACAGATACCCGGTCAAGCGATTCAATCCATTAGTTGGTATCAGCCAAGTCTCCTGGTTGTCGCGCGCGCGGAGGCGGCCAGAGAGTCAACGGAGAATGGCTGATAGAGTGTCCGTTCGGATTTCTTACCGGCCGTTGACCTGCGGAAGCGTCAAATGACCGGAGAGGGGACTGGCCGCCACTGCCGCCGCTGCACGATGTTGAAATTAGCTGGATGGGGCCTAACGGCTTCGTGCTCACCGGCATCGAGTTCATCGGCGATGTCGCGTATGCCCAGTCGTGGTGGTGCCGCTTGCCTGCATGACCTGCCTTTAAATGGCCCCGTCGAAACGGGTCGTTCAACCCGTTTTTATTGGATAGAGGTCGACACAAATTCATTGCGTCACTCTCGCAATCCTTTCTACTGACTTCTTCGAAGTAATTTATTGATCGCAGCACATTTTGGAATTTTTGATGTTTCCATATCTCCAGGACAAGCCAGCCACTTATAGAATTCCATTTCCTGCGACGCGATCTTCAACCGGCATTCCGCAACCTGAAAACCAGTATCAGGAGCATAGCGATCACTCCATTCGTTAAACGAATAAGCGATTAAAGTACAGTCCGATGATATTTTTTCATTCCATACTTCAAAATTCTTGTCTAGAGCAATTTGTTTATCTCCCGTCGTGATCTTCCTGATGCTTCGATACAGCTTCTCTGCGTCAGCGAGAATTTTTTCTGTGTCGGCGTTAGTGCAGGCAAGAAAATCGTTTCGCGTTTTTGCCTTTTCTTCACATGACGTATCCGCAAACACGGAAATAGATGCCGATACAATTAATACGGCCACGATGGCTTTAATGGCTGTGGTCATAATTTCCTTCTTTGAAAAGACTACCTTCTGAGCGACGTCGCTTGATCAGTCCACGCGGACGCACACCACCGGCCATCGTGTACTCCAAAAATTTTGCCGGCACGCGGCCATAATGACCCGAGTTAACAAGATTCAACAAGCCAGAATTACCACTTGGAAGATTATATACAAAGCAAACAAGTGCGTCGTACTCGAACTGATATAGTGGCACGTGAATTTTTTTATTTACAATGCGCTCCGGGTATTCAAGATCAAGCAGCAATAATTCTCGTGCCTCCGCAATTGTTATGCCATTACGAAACGGCGCTTCAGACGCCGCACCAGATATTGGCCCCATATGAACCAGATGCCCATATCCAACAGTTGCATTACCTCCCTTACCAGCCCCGTCATTGTCATATATATGCGGCATGAAAGCTTCCCAGCCTGCAATGAAAGTTATCCCTTGTCGCGATATCTTCCAGGGTTTGCCTAGCCGTCTGGATTGGACCACCATATTGGAATCCGGATTTGTATTCGTTACCGCTGTTCCAAGTGCGTCAGGCATTACGCCTCCTCTCTGTGACCAAGATAAATATGTATGGATTGAGCGCCGTTTGTTTTGTAGCGTTTAGTGCGCCCCAGACCATCCGTTACGCCATGGACGAGCGAACCGGACGGCAGACGAACCGTGTAATACGTGTCAGGCATAACGCGGCCGTCACCATCTTTGAGTGTGTATTGTTCGTCGTGAGTGCGATCCTTCGACGTTAGCGCTGGCGCTGCCTTCCGCTCGCGACAGTCGCACGCCCATGCGTAACCCAGGGCTTCGGCCATGTCGTAACCGTTTGAATACGATTTCAGCCTATCGAACGGAAACCATTCGCCGGTTTCGGCGTTCAGCGCCATGGCGGACGGCATTGGCGGGAAGTTTGAGTAGATTGAATAGGTGATACGGCAAAGCTGGCACTCTTCCTTGCCGCCGGTTTCATCCTGTTTCTGCTGTCCCATTTGACCTCTGCTGATTTTCCAGAACACACGCAGAGAATTAATCATCTAACACACGACACGGTCAACGACTTTAATTTGAGATAAAACCATTTTGACAAATATTTTCGATTCTGATGATTCCGGGCATCTCATTCAGTGCATTTTTCCGATATCACGGCCCAACACAAATGGCGGCATTGAGCCCTAATGCCGTTCAGTTAAGCGACTAAACGGCATTTTTGTTTCCTGCGCAAAGTAGTTGTAAACGGGGCGTGGCGATTACCGACACCAGTCAATCAGCGAGGTCGTCGATGAACTGGACCTTGCGTTACCTGTGGCCGATGCGTCGTTTGTCAGCAGGAGTGCCATCACCCAGGCGCGGTAGCGCGTCGGCGTGACGCCACTGGCGTGGCTGTTTCACGAATCAGCCAGAAACTGGGTTGCGCAGGATCAGGACCGATACCTCTTCAAGGGATTCTCGCTGTTCGCGATGGATGGCACCACGCTGCACCCCGCCGACAGTGCCGCCAACCGCAGACATTTCAGCGCCTCTGCCGCTGCTCATGGCCGCAGTGGTAGCTTACCCCCAACTGCGCGCGGTTACGCTCACCGCGCTTGCCACGCATCTGGTGCCGGGCTATCGCCGCATGCGTCTCGACACGCTGCCGACGATGCAAGCGGCGCTCGGCCTCTACGCATCGCTGGGATTCGAGCCCATCGACGCCTACGTGTTCAATCCGGTCCCCGGCGCGATTTTTCTGGAACGCGATCTGACGCGGCCGCGTTCAATGTCATGGCGGTGCAGGCCTGACCCGGCCTGCAGGTATGCACTCGCTCATTGCCCCGTTCTGCTGGCTCAAGCCACGCACGACCACCTCGGACGATTTGCCGTCACGCCGCGCGAGTTCGGCAAGATCGAGCAACGCGGCGTAGCGCGCGGAACAGTCGCTCGCCGCGCCGGCGTCGGGGTTCGCGCGAAGGTCGTCGTTGGCGTCGCCGGCTGCGTTGACCGCCAGCAACGTCGCCACGACGATCGTCGCGAGCGCGACCGTTTTGCGGAGCGCGCCCCGCCCAGCCCTTTGCGCTCGCGAGTGACGCTCCGCCTCAGCAGATGGTGGACACGAGCCCGCCATTTCGCACATCGCGTCGCACCGCGCGGCGCGACGTGAGCGCCACGATTCTACGCAGGTTCTGATTCTCATCGCCGCGCTCATCGTCACGCCCAATGCGCCGGCACCCACACGCGCCCGACCCAATGGCCCGGCACCCAGACCGCAGCCCGCGGCGCGACATACACGGGACGCGGCGCGACGTAGACGGCCGGCGGCGGGGGCGGCGCCACGACCACCACCGGCGGCGGAACATAGGCCGGCGGAGGCGTCACCACGACGGTCTTCGGCTGCACGTACACGACCGGCGGCGGCACGACGACCGGCGGGGGCGGCGCCACGACCACCACCGGCTTCGGCGCAACGACCACGGTCGTACCGGTCGCCGTCGTGGTCCCGCCCGCGACCACCACCCCGCCTGTTACCACCGTACCACTCGAGGTCACCGTGTGGCCTTGCGTGCCGGTCACGCTCGTCGAAGTCGTCACGACGCCGGGCGCGACCCGCGTCGCGGTGCCTGAGTGATAGACGTTGTTGTTGTCCGGACCCGTCACCGTGCCCGAGCGCGCGCAGGTCGAACCCGCGCAATTCGTCGACGCAGAATGATTGACCGTATTGCCGTTCGACCCGGTGATCGAGCCCGACGACGAATACTGGCCCGGCGCGGTGCGCGTCACGTCGCCGGACGTCGTCGCCGTTTTGCCGTCGGGACCGGTCAGCGTGCCGCTATGCGAGCAGGAGCCGCCCGCGCAGCTGGTGTCGCCCGAGTGCTGCACCGAGTTGCCATAGCGGCCCGTCGCGGTACCCGAGTTCGTGAACTGGCCGGGCGCCGTGCGCGTGACCGTGCCAGTGTTGCTCGCGACGCCGCCATAGGGACCGGCCACGCTGCCCGCATGCGAGCAGCTACCGCCGCCGCACGAGCCGTAGTGCGCGCCGTTATAGACGCCGCGCGACGTGTACGCGGTGCCGTGACCCGACCACGCGAACGCCGATGCGCTGCCGAGCGCGAGCACGGCGGCGGCCGCGCCGAACACCGCCTTGCGCAGCGCGCCTCGCGCCATGCTGGCGCAGACCCTGTCGGAACCTGCGAATGAACGATTTTTCACGGTATGTCCTTGCTGGATTCGGGCCACTTGCGTCACTGCCGCGTGGCGACGAACGGACTATAGAAGGACACTCCGCGGAAATCATCACGGAACATATGTCGCGCTGTTTCACCGCGACGCGGGCCGGCCAGGCAAGGTTTTGCGGGCATTCGGCGGGAGCCGCGACATATTTCGACATAGTTTGCGAAACAGATGCGGCCGCCGGAATCGACTGCGGCCCCGCCGCTCACTGCCCGACCGGCGTCACCTGCACCGCGGCGGCCGACACGAACGCCGCATGCACGGTGTCGCCGACCTTCACGTCGCTCAAATCGACGTCGGGCGCGGCTTCGAAGGTCTGGGTCTGATACGCGCCGCGCAGCGTCACGAGGCGCTGCTTGCGATCGATCTTCAGCACGGTCGCGAGCACCTCGGTCTGCCGCGCCGACTCGTACCCGCCCGACGCCGGCGCATAGCTCCGCCGGTCGACCCGCTCGCGAATCCCCTTGCCCGCGCTGCTTGCCTTCTCGACCTTGGTGAGCAACGCATTCTTGTACAGCACGTCGACGCGATCGCCGATCTTCAGCTGATCGAAACCGGCAACCTGCTGGCTGACGAGCACGATCGCGACGTCGCCATGCGGGCCCTTCAATGTCAGCGAGCGGTTGCCCGCATCGATGGCGACGATCTCCGCCGTCATATGCACCGGCTGCGCCGCGCTGAGCACCGCTTGCGCGGTGCTCGCCATGTCGTCCTGCGCTCGCGCCGGCGGGGCCGCGGCCACCACCGCGATGACCAATGCTGCAGCTATCGTCGCTGTTTTCATCCGCGTTCTCCTCCTGCAAGGTATCGATACGGCTTGACGGTCGGTCATGCGCGTCGAGCGCATTCGCTTCGTGCTACGCAGCATTCGTGCCCGGCGTCATGAACTCCGCGGCTACAGGACAACCACGGCCAACAGTATGACGCGAACGATTTGCCGACGTATGCATCGGCATGGCCGCCGACAGCCATCAGAAACGCCATCTCGGCACCGTGCTATCCTATATACCCATAGGGGGTATATGTATGGCACATCTAAGCACACACAAAGACGGCTTATTGAAGCGCGTTCGTCGCATCGCGGGCCAGGTTCAGGCTATCGAGCGTTCACTGGAGTCGGACGCCGATTGCGAAAAAGTCCTGCACCTGGTGGCCGCGACCCGCGGCGCAATGAACGGCCTGCTCGACGAGATCGTCGAGGCGCACGCGCGCGAACATGTCGCGCATCCGGACCTGACGGCCAGCCAGCGCAAGAAGGGAGTTGATGCATTGATCGGCGCAATCCGCCGCTATTCGAAGTAAGTTTGTATGACTGACCATCTGATCCACAAACACGAGCACTCGTTTCTCGGCAGCTCGCACGACGACAACGCGCGCCGGACCCGCTTCGTCGTCGCGCTCACCGTTGTCATGATGATCGGCGAAATCGCGGCCGGTTACGTGACCGGCTCGATGGCGCTGCTCGCCGATGGCTTCCACATGGCGACGCATGCCGGCGCGCTTGGCATTGCCGCGCTCGCGTATGCGTTCGCGAGACGCAACTCGGCAAACCGCGCGTTCAGTTTCGGAACGGGAAAAGTGGGCGAGCTTGCCGGCTTCGCTTCGGCGCTGATTCTCGCGCTGGTGTCGCTTGGCATCGGCATCGAATCGGCGATCCGGCTCGTTCATCCCACCGGTGTCGCGTTCGGGCAGGCCGCGGTGATTGCGGCGATCGGGCTGGTCGTGAACATCGTCAGCGCGCTGCTGTTGTCGGGCGGCCATGCACACCATGGGCATCACGATCATCACCATCATCACGACCATGCGCATGGGTCCGACAACAACCTGCGCTCGGCCTACGTGCACGTGCTCGCCGATGCGCTGACCTCGGTGCTGGCGATCGTGGCCATGCTGGCCGGCCGCTATCTCGGGTGGGTCTGGACGGACCCGCTGATGGGCATCGTCGGATCGATCGTCATCGCGCGCTGGGCATGGACGCTGATGCGCGACACGGCCGACGTGCTGCTCGACAGAACCGACGAGCACGTGGCCGGCGAAATCCGCGAGATCCTGGATTCGCACGGCGACGCCGAGATCGCCGACCTGCACGTCTGGCAGATCGGCCCGCAGGCGCGAGCGGCGATCGTCAGCGTGCGCACGCATGGCGGCGTTACGGCCGAGACGATCCGCGCGCGGCTCGCACCGGTGCATGAGGTCATGCATCTGACCGTCGAAGCGGCGTCATAACGCCTGCGCCCGGCGCAACAAGGCGCGATCAAAACAAAGGGCCGGCGTGTCTCGACGCCGGCCCTTCTGCTTTTTACTATTCAGCTTGCGCGGAGACCCGCCTGGCGCGGGGACCGAAGCTGGCGCTAAACCAGCTCACGCATCACACGCGCTCGATCGCGATCGCGATGCCTTGGCCGACGCCGATACACATCGTGCACAGCGCGAAGCGGCCCTGCGTGCGTTGCAGCTGATACGTCGCGGTCGTCACCAGACGCGCGCCGCTCATGCCGAGCGGGTGGCCGAGCGCAATCGCGCCGCCGTTCGGGTTCACGCGGGGATCGTCGTCGGCGACGCCGAGGGCGCGCAGCACCGCGATACCTTGCGAGGCGAACGCTTCGTTCAGTTCGATCACGTCGAACTGATCGATCGTCATGCCCAGACGCGCGAGCAGCTTCTGCGTGGCGGGTGCCGGGCCGATGCCCATCACGCGCGGCTCGACGCCGGCGGTGGCCACACCGAGCACGCGGGCGCGCGGCGTGAGGCCGAAGCGCTTCGCGGTCTCTTCATTGGCAAGCAGCAACGCCGCCGCGCCGTCGTTCACGCCCGATGCGTTACCGGCCGTCACCGTGCCGTCCGGACGCACGACGCCCTTCAGCTTCGCGAGCGTTTCGAGGCTCGTTTCGCGCGGATGCTCGTCCTGCATGACCGTGATCGGATCGCCCTTCTTCTGCGCGATCGTCACGCCGACGATCTCCTGCGCGAGCGTGCCGTCGCGTTGCGCGCGCGCCGCCTTCTGCTGGCTGCGCAGCGCGAATGCGTCCTGGTCGGCGCGGCTGATGTTGTAGTCGGTCGCGACGTTTTCGCCGGTTTCCGGCATCGAGTCGACGCCGTACAGCTTCTTCATCAGCGGGTTCACGAAACGCCAGCCGATCGTCGTGTCGTAGACCTCGTTCTGACGCGAGAACGCGCTGGTCGCCTTGGGCATCACGAACGGCGCGCGGCTCATGCTTTCGACGCCACCGGCAATCATCAGCGCGGCCTCGCCCGACTTGATCGCGCGCGCGGCGATGCCGACCGCATCCATGCCCGAGCCGCACAGACGGTTGACCGTCGAGCCCGGCACGTCCTTCGGCAGACCCGCGAGCAGCAGCGACATGCGCGCGACGTTGCGGTTGTCGTCACCGGCCTGGTTCGCGCAGCCGTAGATGAGGTCGTCGATCGCGGTCCAGTCGACGTTCTTGTTGCGCTCCATCAGCGCCTTGAGCGGCACCGCGCCCAGGTCGTCGGCGCGCACCGACGACAGCGAACCCGCATAGCGGCCAATGGGGGTGCGAATCGCGTCGCACAGAAATGCTTCGGTCATGGGATGTCTCCAGTTGAGATGCTGCGTGCGCTGCGCCTCGGCCGGCTTCGCACCGATGAGGCCGGTTCGAGGCGCCGAGGCATCGGCCCTGGGCGCCAACGGCCGCGGACGGGCAACTGCAAAATGGCGGCGGCGTAGCGCGCCGACACGTCGAAGCAGCTTAGCGCAGGATCGTGAACGATGGGCTTGGGATTGACGACCGATACGGCTGTCGCCTCTTCTTCGCCCTGCCTCGTGTTCTATATACGAACACAAGGTCATATATCGAACAAAACAGCCTCGATAATAGGCGGGGGCGCGAAAGCATGTCAAGCACGGCCGCAGCCGTGCCAAGCGACACCAGGGAATACGCGGAGGGGGTGATCTTCAGCGAACTTCGATTCCTTCATCGGCGATGTAGTCGCGAATCACGTCCGCGAAACTGCGCTCGGTCGCGAGCCCGAGCCGTTCGGCGCGCGACGTATCCCACGCGCCGGGCCAGCTGCCGACGATCTTCTCGATGCGCTCGTCGGGCTGCCGCACAATGCGGTTCGCGACCGCCTCGCCCGCGACCTCGCGCAGTGCCGCGATCATCTCGTCGACGCTGACCGACAAGCCCGGCAGGTTCAGCACGCGTTGCTTGCCAAGCGCGGCGCCATCGAGTTCGAGGCCGGCGATAAGACCCTCGATCGCCTTGCGCGGCGACAGCAACCACAGCCGCGTCGAACCGGCGACCGGACACACGGCCTCCTCGCCATTGAGCGGCTCGCGGACGATGCCGCTCGCGAACGACGACGCCGCCGCATTCGGCCGCCCCGGCCGCACGCTGATGGTCGGCAGCCGCAGCACGCGGCCGTCGACGAAACCGCGCCGCGAATAATCGTTGAGCAGCAGCTCCGCGATCGCCTTCTGCGCGCCGTACGACGACTGCGGATTGAGCGCGGTGTCGTCCTGCACGACCGCAGGCAGATCGCCACCGTAGACCGCGACCGAACTGGTGAACACGACGCGCGGTTGGTGCCCGCGCTGCCGGCAGATTTCGAGCAGCAGCCGCGACGCATCGAGATTGATGCGCATGCCGAGATCGAAGTCCGCCTCGGCCTGGCCGCTGACGATCGCGGCGAGATGAAAGATCGCCGAGGTTTGATCGTCGATCACGCGTTCGAGCACACTGCGCTCCGCGATATCGCCGACTTCGGTGCGCACGCGCGCATCGCCGTAATCGTGTGCGCGCACGACGTCGAGCAACACGAGCCCGGTAATCGCTTGCGGCGCGCCGTGCGCATCTTTCAGTGCGCCGCGCGCGAGCAGTTCGCGCGCGAGACGCTGGCCGAGAAAACCGGCACCGCCGGTGATCAGTACTTTCATGGTTACGTGTGCGTCAGTGGTTGTCGGAAAGAGTCAACGCCCCGCATCGAGATAAGGCTTCAGCCAGCCAAGCCCCGCCGAGGTCCCCGCGCGCGGCCGGTATTCGCAGCCGATGTAGCCGTCGTAGCCGAGCGCATCGATCAGATCGAACAGGTACGGGTAGTTCAGCTCACCGATGTCGGGCTCGTGCCGCTCGGGCACACCCGCAACCTGGATGTGACCGATGCCGGCCATATCGCGTTTGAGCTTCGTCGCGAGATCGCCCTCGACGATCTGGCAGTGATAGCAATCGAACTGCACCTTCAGATTCGGCGCGCCGACTTCGGCGCAGATCGCTTGCGCGTCGTCCTGTCGATTGAGGAAATAGCCGGGCATGTCGCGCGTATTGATCGGCTCGATGACGACCGTGATCTGTTCGGCTTGCGTGGTCCGCGCGGCATAGGCGAGGTTGTTCAGGTACACGTCGCGTTGTGTTTTGCGCTGCGTTTCACCCGCTTGATCGCCGGCGATCAACCCCGCCATCACATGCAGCTTGCGATTGCCGAGCACGCGCGCGTACTCGAGTGCCGTGTCGATGCCGCGGCGGAACTCGTCCTCACGGCCCGGCAACGACGCAAGGCCGCGCTCGCCGCCGCTCCAGTCGCCGGGTGGCGCATTGAACAGCGCCTGCGTGAGGCCATGCGCGTCGAGCCGCGCCTTCAGCTCACCCGGGCGGAACTCGTAGGGAAACAGGAATTCGACCGCGTTGAAGCCGTCGCGCGCGGCGGCGGCGAAGCGATCGAGGAACGCGTGCTCGTTGTACATCATCGACAGATTGGCGGCGAAGCGAGGCATGGTGGCAACTCCTTCAAGACAGTGCGATACGGTGCGCGGCGTTCATCGGCAATGCGCGCTGCTACCAGCGCGCGCCGAACGCGGCACGGAGTTCTTCGATCGCGGCGGCGTCGAGCGGCGCGGGCCGCGGATTCGTCATCAGCCACAGGCGCGCGGTCTCCTCGAGTTCTTCGAGCGCATACGACGCGTGCGCGACCGAGCGCTCCCACACTACCGGCCCCAGACGTTCGAGCAACACCGCGCGCACCCGATCGGCCAGCGCGGCGATCTGCGCGGCCACTCGGGGATCACCCGGGCGTTCGTAGCGAATCAGCGGTACGTGGCCCACTTTCATCACGTAGTACGGTGTGATCGGCGGCAACACGTCCGCTTCGCTCCACACGCCCGCGAGCGTCAATGCGACCAGATGCGTCGAATGGGTATGGACGATGCCGCGCGCCTCGCCGTTGCGCGCATAGATACCGCGATGCAGCGCCAGCGTTTTCGACGGCTTGCCGCCCGACACTGCGTGGCCGTTTGCATCGACCTTCGCGATGTCGGCGGGATCGAGGCGGCCGAGGCACGCGTCGGTCGGGGTGATCAGCCAGCCGTCGTCGAGCCGCGCGCTGATGTTGCCGGCGCTGCCGACCGTATAGCCGCGCTGATACAGGCTCGCGCCGACCGCGCAGATTTCCTCGCGAACGCGCGCTTCGGCGCAGGTGTGAAGTGCCGGTGCGTCGCTCATTGCGCGGCTCCGTCGAGATGGCGCAGGGCCTTGTCGAAGAAGTCCGTGGTGCCGAAATTGCCGGATTTCAGCGCGAGTGCGAGCGGCTCGGCGCCGGTCGTCGCCGTGGCCGGCACGCCCGGATCGATCTGCGCGCCGATGCGCAGCATGCGCACGTCGAGCGCCTGCACGACGGCGCCCGAAGTCTCGCCGCCCGCGACGACGAACTTGCGCACTCCCCGTTCGCGCAGACCGCGCGCAATCGCCGCCAACGTCTTCTCGACCAGATGCCCGGCCTCGTTGACGCCGAGTTCGCGCTGCACGGCCTGCACTTCGTCGGGCGATGCGGTCGCATAGACCAGCACCGGTTCCGCGTGCACGAAGCGCTGTTGTGCGAACGCTAGCGCCTCGCCGACGACGTCCTCGCCGCGCGCCGCCGCGAGCGGATCGATGCGGAACGCGGGCCGTGTCGCGCACCAGGCGGCGACCTGCGCGTTGGTCGCCGTCGACGCACTGCCCGCGAGCACCGCCGACAAACCTTCTATACGCGGCAATTGCGCGGCATGGGTTTGCTCGCCGAGCAGACCCGCGCGCCGGAAGTTAGCGGGCAAACCAAGCGCGACGCCGGAGCCGCCGGTGATCAGCGCGAGATCCGCGCAGGCCGCGCCGAGCGTGTGCAGATCGGCGTCGGACACCGCATCGGCAATCGCGATGCGCACGCCGTCGGCGCGCAACGCGGCGAATGCGGCACGCACGGCCGCATCGCCTTGCGCGAGCTGGTCGTAACGCACGAGGCCGACCTTCGATTGCGTTTGCCGCCGCAGCACGCGCACGAGGTTCGCGTCGCGCATCGGCGTCAGCGGATGGTTTTCCATGCCCGACTCGTTGAGCAGCGCATCGCCGACGAACAGATGAGCGCGAAAAATCGTGCGGCCGTTCTCGGGAAACGCGGGACACGCGATCGTGAACGACGCGCGCTCAGCGAACTCGGCGGACAGCGCATTCAGCAACGCATCGGTCACCGGGCCGATGTTGCCCGCATCGGTCGAATCGAAGGTCGAGCAGTACTTGAAGAAGAATTGCCGACACCCTTGCGCGCGCAGCCAGGCGAGCGCGGCCAGCGATTGCGCGACCGCGTCGGCGGCCGGGATCGTGCGCGACTTCAGCGCGACGACGAGCGCGTCGGCGCCAAGCGCTGCGTTGGAGGTGGGCACGCCGATCGTCTGCACCGTGCGCATGCCACCGCGCACGAGCATGTTGGCGAGATCGGTGGCGCCGGTGAAGTCGTCGGCGATGCAGCCGAGCAGCGCGGGTTTCGTTTGAGTCGTCATGACCTCTCCCTCGCCTATTGCTTCGTCGGCAATTCGATGCCTGGGAAAATCTTCACGACCGCCGAGTCGTCTTCGCCACCGTGGCCCGCCGTCGACGCCATCATGAACATCTGATGCGCTGCCGCCGACAGCGGCAGCGGAAACTTCGTGCGACGCGCGGTATCGAGCACGAGGCCGAGGTCCTTGACGAAAATATCGACCGCCGACAGCGGCGTGTAGTCGCCCGCGAGAATATGCGGCACGCGGTTCTCGAACATCCACGAATTGCCCGCGCTATGCGTGATCACGTCGTACAGCGCGTGCGGGTCGACACCTTCGCGCAGGCCGAGCGCCATTGCCTCGGCGGCCACCGCGATATGCACGCCGGCCAGCAGCTGGTTGATGATCTTCACTTTCGAGCCTGCGCCATGCGTGGCGCCAAGCCGATACACGTTGCCGGCGATCGCGGCGAGCACGTCTTCGCACGCGGCATAAGCGGCCGCGGGACCGGACGTCATCATCGTCATCTCGCCCGACGCCGCGCGCGCCGCGCCGCCCGACACCGGCGCGTCGAGCATCTGCAGACCGGCCGCCTCGACGCGCTTGCCGAGATCGCTCGCGAACTCCGGCGCGACCGTGGCACTCGCGATCACGACGCCGCCCGGCTTCATGGCCGCGAGCGCGCCGTGCTCACCGAACAGCACGGCCTCGGTTTGCGCCGCATTCACGACCAGCGTGATCACGACCTCGCACTGCGCGCCGAGCTCCGCGGGCGTCGCACAGCCGATGCCCCCTTCATCGACGAACGCCTGCTGCGCGTCGCGCCGCAAGTCGCACGCGTGGACCCTGAAGCCCGCGCGCAACAGCGAGCGCGCGACGCCGAGCCCCATGGCCCCCAAGCCAATGACACCGACAGTTCTCGACATGCATGACCTCTATGGATGGGTGCCGCATTCGTGGGTTCGCGCGCGTCGGAATCACCGCGCGCCTTCAGCGCGTCAGACGATGCCCGCCTCGGCAAGCCGCCGCGCCGCGTTGTACAGATGCGTCTGCGCGGCGTTGCGCGCCGCCATCGGATCGCCGGCGCGAATCGCCGCGGCGATCGCCGCGTGCTCCTCGCGCACCTGCCGCGAGAAGTCCTCGCGCAGCGCCTCGTTGCGGCGCGTGACGACCGTACCCGCTTCGAGGTACTGATTGAGGAACGTCAACGTCTTCAGGAAATACGGATTGCCCGTAGCCGCCGCGATCGCGCGATGAAACGCGACGTCTTCGGCGACGCCGTCTTCGCCAGTGCCGACCGCGTGCTCGATGCGCGCGAGCGCGGCGTCGATCGCGGCCATGTCGGCATCGCTGCGGCGCATCGCGGCTTCGGACGCGACCTCCGCCTCGATCGCGCGACGCAGCGCGAGGATCTGCACGACCGAGCCCGGCTCCACGGCTTGCGCGTAGTCGATTCGCAGCGGGCGGATCGCGCCGTGCCCGGCGACGAACACGCCACTGCCCTGGCGCGGCTCGACCACCCCCTCGTTCTTCAGCCGCGACAGCGCCTCGCGAATCACCGTGCGGCTTACGCCGAACTGTTGCGCGAGCACGGCTTCGGTCGGCAGCCTGGCGCCGCGCGCAAAGGTGCCCTTGTCGATCTGCTTCAGCAGTTGCTGCGCCACGGTGTCGCTCAAAGCGCGCGCGGGAATCTTGTCGAACATGGCGGATCGGTTGGACAGGGTGTCGCGAACTAGTCAGGTTATCGGGTCATCATACAAATTTGGAGTGGGGAATCGCATCCACGCAAACCCTGGGGTTTTTGCACGAATCGGCGTTATTTGGCGAAATAGAAGGCTTAAGCTATCGTCTCGCCTTTGCGCCGCAACGCAAAACGCGTCGCCGCATCGAAACGAACGCGCGTCGCGTGTCCTTCGCACGCACTCTTCCGAACCCACGATCAAGGTCCATGAGCAAAGCCCTGCCGCCGTCTTCCGTCGCGCCCGCCAACGCCGAACCGGCCCCGGAGAAACCGGGCGACTCGTACGTGCAGTCGTTCGCGCGCGGCCTCGCGGTCATCCGCGCGTTCGACGCGACCCGGCCTGAGCAGACGCTCACCGACGTTGCCGCGGCGACTGGCCTCACGCGCGCCGGCGCGCGCCGGATCCTGCTGACGCTGCAAACACTCGGCTATGTGGAAGCCGAGGGACGCCTGTTTCGTCTGACGCCGAAGATTCTCGACCTCGGCTTCGCGTATCTGACCTCGATGCCGTTCTGGAATCTCGCCGAACCGGTGATGGAAAGCCTGTCGGCGCAGGTGCACGAAAGCTGCTCCGCGGCCGTGCTCGATCGCACCGAGATCGTCTACGTGCTGCGCGTGCCGACTCACAAGATCATGACGATCAACCTGTCGATCGGCAGCCGCCTGCCCGCGTACTGCACGTCGATGGGCCGCGTGCTGCTTGCCTCGCTCGACGACGAGACGCTCGACGCCACGCTGAACTCGACGCCGCTCTACGCGCACACGCCGCGCACCGTCACCGACAAGCAAGAGTTGAAGAAGCTGATCGAGCAGGTGCGTCGCCAGGGGTGGGCGATCGTCGATCAGGAGCTCGAAGGCGGCTTGATTTCGCTGTCCGCGCCGATTCGCAATCGCCAGGGCCGCGTGATCGCCGCGATGAACATCAGCGGCAACGCACAGCGCAATTCGGCCAAACAGATGGTGAAGGCGTTCCTGGAACCGCTGCAGCGAGCCGCGCAGACAGTCTCGGAGATGGTCGCGCGGCGCGGCTAATGAACGCTTCGTGGCTCTGGCCGCGCGGTGATGAGCAGCCGGGCGCGCACGCCTCGTGCGCGCCGCGTCGTTTGCATCAAGCGCTCACTGCGCGAGATAGCGCTCCACCAACCGCGCCCAGAACGCCGCGCCGATCGGCAGACTGCGGTCGTTGAAGTCGTAGTGCGGGTTGTGCACCATGCAACCGTCCTCGCCGACGCCATTGCCAATGCGCAGGAACGTGCCCGGCCGCTTCTGCAGCATGAATGCGAAGTCCTCGCTACCCATCAGGATGTCGGTCTGCTCGACCACCTTGTCGTCGCCCACCAGTTCGCGCGCGACCTGCACCGCGAAATCCGTTTCGGCATCCGTATTGATGACGACCGGATAGCCTTCGATGTACTCGACGTGCGCTTTGCCGCCATAGCTTGCGGCCTGCGACTCGGCCAACTCAGTGATGCGCCTCTTCAGCAATGCGCGCACCTCGGGGCTGAACGAGCGCACGCTGAGCTCGAGCCGCGCGCTGCTGGAAATCACGTTGTTCGCGGTGCCCGCGTGCATCGAGCCGACCGTCACCACGGCGGGCTGCGACGGATCGACGTTGCGCGCGACGATCGTTTGTAGCGCCATCACGATGCTCGCGGCGACCACGACCGGATCGACGGTCAGATGCGGACGCGCCGCATGGCCGCCGACGCCTTCGATCGTGATGATCGCCTTGTCGCCCGCCGACATGAACGGTCCCTTGCGGAACAGCAACACGCCCGGCTCGGCTCCCGGATGGTTGTGCAGGCCGAACACGGCGTCGCACGGGAAGCGCTCGAACAGGCCGTCGTCGATCATCTTCAGCGCACCGCTGTCGATGCCGCTTTCCTCGGCCGGCTGGAAATACAAATGCACGGTGCCCGAGAAATTGCGCGTGGCCGCGAGACGTTGCGCGGCGCCGAGCAGGATCGTGGTGTGACCGTCGTGGCCGCACGCGTGCATCTTGCCGTGGGTGCCGCTCGCGTACGGCAGGCCGGTCTGTTCGATGATCGGCAACGCGTCCATGTCCGCGCGAATGCCGATGCTGCGCTTGCCGTCACCCTCTTTCAGCGTGCCGACCACGCCGGTCTTGCCGACCCCGCGCGTGACCTGCCAGCCCCACTGTTCGAGTTTTTCCGCGACGAGCGCCGCGGTCTGCACTTCCTCGTACGCGAGTTCCGGATGGTGGTGAATCTGATGGCGAATCTCGCGCAGGCTCGCGGCGGCGGGTTCCAGATCGGACACTTCGGTCAAACGCGGGGTCTCGTTCATAGTTTGTATCGCTCCAGTGAGTAGCCTCGCACTATAGCCACGCTGTTTTGTTCGAATAAGATGCTATTTTTTTCACCCTGATTAACAGGCCTTATATACGGGGTTACCCTTATGAAGCTGCAGCAGTTGCAGGCCTTCGTCGCCGCCGCGCATCACCGCAGTCTGCGCGCCGCCGCGCGTGAGCTTGGCGTCACGCAGCCGGCCGTCACGCATACGATTCGCGAGCTGGAAAGCGCGCTCAACGCCGAGCTGATGGTGCGCAGCGTGCGCGGCATCGAGCTGACCGCGTGCGGGCTCGCGCTGTTGCCGCGCGCCGAGCAGTTGCTCGGCGACATGCGCCGCACGGTCGAGGCCGTCGAGCAGGTCAAGGGCGAACTGGCCGGCAAGGTCAGCGTCGGCACGATGCCATCGCTCGCGCTGACGGTACTGCCGCATGCGGTGTCGAGCTTTCGCGAGCGGATGCCGCTCGTGAGTCTGCATCTGGAGGAAGTGACGGTGCCCGACGCGCTCGCGCGTCTGCGCAACGGCGCGCTCGATCTCGCGGCGATCCATCACGTTCTGGCATTGGATAACGATCTGGTGCAGGTGCCGCTGTACTCGACGCAGTTCGTCGTCACGATGCGCGCCGGCCATCCGCTCGCGAACGTCACGCGTCTGTCCGAGCTGCTCGACGCCGAGTGGATCGTCACGGTCGGCGCCGATCACTTCCCGCACAGCGTGATGATGGCGATGTTCAGCGCGCACGGCTTGCCGGTACCGAAGCGCTTGCTGCGCGCGCCCTCGTCGTTTGCAGTCACGCTCGGGCTCGTGTCGCAGACCGACGTGATCAGTTGCTTCACGCGGCCGCTTGCGCAGAGGGTCGCGCCGCTCGGCATTCGCGTCGCACAGATCGAAGACGCGCTGCCGAACTACGATCTGAGCATCATCTCGCGACGCGATCTGCTGCCGACGCCGGCCGTGCAGCAGTTCGTCGCATGTTTGCGGCAGGTGACGCGGGAGCGGATGGGAGCCGTGCGGTAAGGCCGCGTGCTTGCGCTACGCGCTCACCTGCTCCTTGAGCACCGTGATCAATGCGTGCCCCGCTTCTTCGAGCGCGCCGGAGTTGTCGATCGTCGTGCAGCGCACGCCGGCCGGCAACGCAAACGGCGCGCGCCGCGCGAGCCGCGCCGCGACCTGCTCCGACGATTCGCGCGCCCGCGCGCCGAGCCGTGCTTCGAGAATATGCGGCGCGGCGCTCACGTGCACCACCTCCGCGCGTGGATAGCGCGCGAGCGCATGCTGCAGGTACTGCCGCGAGCCGTTGACGACCACCGTGCAGCCGCGCGCGAGCCACGCATCGAGTTCGATGCCGATGCCATAGCGCAGCGAATGGCTCGACCATTCGAGCGCGAACAGGCCAAGCACCGAGCGCGCGGCGAACTCCTCGACGCTTAGTGCAACATGCACCTCGCCATTGCCGCTCGGCCGCGTGATGTAACGATGCGCGAATACGAGCGGCTCCCCGGCGAGCCGCATGCGCGCGAACTGCAGCAGCGAATCCTTGCCCGCGCCCGACGGCCCCATCACATAGATCAAACGCCCAGTCATTGGCTGCTCACCTCGTCTTGCTGCTTGTTCGTGCGATCGCCAGGTTGCGCGCCGTGGCTGAACGGCAGCGGCTGCCAAAGCACGAACGGCTCGCCCGCCGCCGGCTCGACGAACAGCGCGGCCTGATCGACAGCGAGCGGCCCGAGCGCGGGCGTGCGCTCCCGCCACCATGCGATCAGCGTCGCGCGCTCGTCGGCATCGGCGAGCGAACTGGACAACGTCATATGAAAACGGAACTCGTCGAACACGTACGGATAGCCCCATTGCAACAGCAACGCACGTTGGCGTTCGCTGAGCGGCGCGGCGAGCCGTCGCTCGAGATCGGCCGCCGACGGCCGCGCGCGCAGCCTGTCGAGCGACTGCAGCGCGTTCGACGCGAGCTCGCCAATGCGCGTCTCGCCATCTGCATCGGCCGGTCGCAACGCGACGAAGTCGCCCAGCGTGGCCGCTTCTACCGGCAACGTGAACGGCCGCTGCGCGAGCGCCCAGGCTCGCGCGGCCGCGAGCACGTCGGGCTGCGTGACGCCGGCGCCGAGCCGGAACGGGGCGACCAGCGTGCCATGCCAGCCATAGCGGCGCGGCGCGTCGGTCAGCGCGGCGAGCGGGCGCGTCAGGCCTGGCGGCTGCGGCTGCGCGCGGCGCTCGCCGCTGTGCGCGTCGCGGCCGAGCCATGTCGAGCCGGCCTGCCACCACGCCGATTCAACCGACGGCGCGTAGTACAGCGCAAAGCGCGCTTCGGCACTCCATACGGGGCCGCTCACAGGTCATGCTCCACGAGCAGTTGCACGCGATCGGCCGCGAAATGCGTGAAGCCGTATTTGACCGGCGTGCCCTGCAGATCGACGTCGACGTTCTCGACCCACAGCACCGGCTGCTGACGGTTGATGTTGAGCCGCCGCGCGACTTCCGGCTCGGGCAGCACGCTGCCGATGCGGCTCCACTTGCGCAGATAATCGTCCACGCCGAATTCGGCCAGCGCTTTCGTCGTGCCGCCGAGGCGTTGCACGACCTCCGGCAAATCCGGAAAACGCGCGGCCGGATACCAGCTGCGCGCGTACGTGAGCGGCACGCCGTCCGACTCGTTCAGCGATTCGATGCGATAGACCGCCGCGCCCGCGCGCAGACCCAACGCCTTCGCGACACTGGGCTCGGCCTTCACGCGCGCGGCCGACAGCATCGTGCCCGCGGGCGAGTGGTGTTGTTGACGCAGGTTTTCGGTGAAACGCGTACGGCGGCCGATCGAATAGTCGATCGCGCCGGGCTGCACGAACGTGCCACGCCCCTGCTCGACGCTGACGAGGCCGAGCGCGGCGAGGCCGAGCATCGCGCGGCGCACCGTGTGACGGTTGACGTCGAAGCGCTTCGCCAGCTCACCCTCGCTCGGCAGCCGCCCTTCTTCGCCGAACCCGCTTGCCGTGATCTCTGCGGCGAGAATCTGTTCGATCTGTCTCCAGACGGCCACGCCCGCGCCGCGTTCGAGCGTCGTGGCCGGCGCCGCGCTGTCGTTCGATGTCATGGTGCTGTCATTCCCTTCGGTTCAAATGATCGCCATGACGTGCATTGTAGTGCGCGAGCCGTGATGAAAATATGAACGTCCGCCGCGCACAACAGTCCAGACAACTATGCTTATAAACGTCTAGACGTCTAGACGTTTATAAGCATAGATGCTTCAATGCCCACTCGCTGGATCGACAGGAAATCCGATGAGCCCGAGTTCCGTTCCGCCCCGACCATCCTCTTCGCCGTTGCCGGCCGTGTCTTCGGCGGCGCGGCGCGCCTGGATGGCCGTGCTGGCGCGCACGCCGCGCGCCGACCTCGAAGCCGCGCTGCAACGCGCGCTGCAAGGCCGCCCCACCCCCGCCTACGACTGGCTGCGCCCCCCTGAAATCGGCCTCGCGATGGTGCGCGGGCGCATCGGCGGCAGCGGCGATCCGTTCAATCTCGGCGAAGCCACGGTTACGCGCGCCACGCTGCGTCTGCATGCCAGCGGCGACGCCGAAGCCACCGTCGGCGTCGCCTGTCATCTGGGACGCGACCGCCGTCGCGCCGAACTTGCCGCGCTCGCCGATGCCTTGCTGCAGATGCCCGAGCATCACGACAGCCTGCATCGTCAATTGATCGAGCCATTCGCCGCGCAACAGCAGGCCCGGGGCGCGCAACAGCAACAGGACGTCGCGGCGACGCGCGTCGAATTCTTCACGATGGTGCGAGGCGACTGATGGAACGTTCACCGATTGCGTTGTCCACGCTGACGCCGGGTTTCGCGGACCCGGTCCACGATACCCAGGCCGTGTTTCGCACGCTGCTCGACGCGTTGTCGCGGCCCGGCACGATCGGCGTGATCCGCGACGTGCTGCCCGAGTTGCGCAACACGCCGGTCGAACCCGCCGCGTTTGCCGCACTGCTGACGCTCTGCGACTACGCGACGCCGGTGTGGCTCGCGCAGCCTGATCCCGCGCTCGCGTCGGCGTTGCGTTTTCATACCGGCGCGCCGCTCGTCGATGCGCCCGGCAACGCCGCGTTCGTGTATGTGCACGATGCCGACGCGTTGCCGTCGCTCGAAAGCTTCGCGCCCGGCAGCGCCGAGTCACCGGAACAATCGGCCACGTTGCTGATCCGCGTCGACGCGCTGACGGGCGGCGCAGCGGTCACGCTGAGCGGCCCCGGCATTCTGGATGCCGAAACGATTTCGCCGGTCGGTCTTCCCGCGCGGTTCTGGCAAGAACGCGCAATGCTCGCGCCGCTGTTTCCGTGCGGCATCGACTGTTATCTGGTTTGCGGCCCGCGCGTGATCGGCCTGCCGCGCACAACCGAAGCGAAGGTGAACTGATGTACGTTGCCGTCAAAGGTGGAGAACGCGCGATCGAAGCGTCGTGGCGCCTGCTCGACAAAGCGCGCCGCGGCGATACGCGAATCGCCGAACTGAGCGTCGCGCAGATTCGCGAGCAGTTGCGGCTCGCGGTCGCACGCGTGATGACCGAAGGCTCGGTCTACGACGAGGAGCTTGCGGCGCTCGCAATCAAGCAGGCGGCCGGCGATCTGGTCGAGGCGATTTTCCTGCTGCGCGCGTATCGCACCACGTTGCCGCGCTTCGGCTATACGCGCGCCATCGATACCGAAACGATGCAGGTCGAGCGGCGCATCTCGGCGACCTTCAAGGACCTGCCCGGCGGCCAGTTGCTCGGCGCGACCTATGACTACACGCAGCGTCTGCTCGATTTCGCGTTGCTGGCCGATGGTGAGGACGCGCAGCAAGACGTGACGCGGGGCAGCGGGCCGGTTCCGCAAGAGCCGCCCGAGGCGGAATCGATGCCGCGCGTCGTGTCGCTGCTCGACAAGGAAGGCCTGATCGAACAGGAGCGCCCGACACCCGACGGCGCGGAACCCGGCGACCTGTCGCGTGAACCGCTCGCGTTTCCGGCGAGCCGCGCGACGCGTCTGCAAAATCTCGCGCGTGGCGACGAAGGCTTTCTGCTCGCGATGGGCTATGCGACGCAACGCGGCTACGCGCACTCGCATCCGTTCGCGGGCGAGATCCGCTTCGGCACGATCGCGGTCGAGATGGACCTCGACGAACTCGGCGAAGCGGTCGACATCGGCGATATCGACATCACCGAATGCCAGATGATCAACCAGTTCGCGGGCAGCGGCACGGTGCCGCCGACCTTCACGCAGGGCTACGGCCTCGCGTTCGGCCACTCGGAGCGCAAGGCGATGGCGATGGCGCTCGTCGATCGCGCGTTGCGTGCCGAAGAACTCGGCGAGACGCTCGCGTCACCGACGCAGGACATCGAATTCATGCTGTCGCATAGCGACAACGTCGAGGCGTCGGGCTTCGTGCAGCACCTGAAGCTGCCGCATTACGTCGACTTCCAGGCGGAGCTGGAACTGGTGCGGCGTTTGCGCGCGCAGCATCACAGCAACGATGAAACAAGCCGCGCCACCGACAAGGAGCAGGCAGCATGAACGCGCCCGACACCGCTGTTGCCAATACCTCATACGACACCGCCGCGCACGGCTACAACTTTGCGTATCTCGACGAGCAGACCAAGCGCATGCTGCGCCGCGCGCTGCTGAAGGCAGTCGCCGTGCCGGGCTACCAGGTGCCGTTCGCGTCGCGCGAAATGCCGCTGCCGTATGGCTGGGGCACCGGCGGCATCCAGGTGACGGCCGCGATCATCGGCAGGACGGACACGCTGAAGGTCATCGATCAGGGCTCCGACGAAACCACCAACGCCGTCAACATCCGCCGCTTCTTCGCGCGCACCACGGGTGTGGCGACCACGCGGCACACGAGCGAAGCGACGATCATCCAGACGCGGCACCGGATTCCCGAAACGCCGCTGACCGAGCGGCAGATCCTCGTCTATCAGGTGCCGATGCCCGAGCCGCTGTACCGGCTCGAACCGCGCGTCGCCGAATGCAAGAAGCTGCATGCGCTCGCCGATTACGGGCTGATCAGCGTGAAACTGTACGAGGACATCGTGCATCACGGCAGCATCGCGACCACGTACGACTACCCGGTGATCGTCAATCATCGCTATCTGAGCTCGCCGTCGCCGATCCCGAAGTTCGACAATCCGAAGATGCATATGAACGCCGCGCTGCAACTGTTCGGCGCGGGCCGCGAGCGCCGCATTCACGCGATTCCGCCTTATACGCCGGTGCGCAGCCTCGACTTCGACGATCATCCGTTCGAAGTGCAGAAGTGGCAGCACGCGTGTGCGCTGTGCGGATCGAAGGAAAGCTTTCTCGACGAGATGATCGTCGACGATGCGGGCACGCGCATGTTCGTGTGCTCGGACAGCGACTACTGTCACGGGCGGCGCGGCGATGGCGATAGCGACGGCGACGGCGCTATCGAAGCGCAAGCGCCGCTGCCCCACGCCACGCGCGAAGGAGAATCCGCATGACGCCGCTTCTGAGCGCACGCGCGCTCACCAAACAATATGGCGGCCGCAACGGTTGCCGCAACGTGAGTTTCGATCTGTATCCGGGTGAAGTGCTGTGCATTGTCGGTGAATCGGGTTCGGGCAAGACCACGCTGCTCAACACGCTGGCGCTGAAGACCGAGGCCGATAGCGGCTCGCTGCACTACACCGCATCGCATGGCGACTCGCTCGATCTGCGCGCGCTGTCCGAGCCGCGCCGCCGTCTGCTGACGCGCACCGAGTGGGGCTTCGTGCAGCAGAATCCGCGCGATGGCCTGCGCAGCGGCGTATCGGCCGGCGCCAACATCGGCGAGCCGTTGATGGCGGTCGGCGCGCGCCACTACGGCGAGATTCGCCGCACAGCCACGCAATGGATGGAGCACGTCGAGCTCGACCCCACTCGCATCGACGAATTCCCCGCCGCGTTTTCGGGCGGTATGCAGCAACGTCTGCAGATCGCGCGCAATCTCGTCACCGGTCCGCGTCTGGTGTTCATGGACGAACCGACCGCCGGTCTCGACGTGTCCGTGCAGGCGCGTCTGCTCGATTTGCTGCGCACGCTGAGCTCGACGCTGCATCTGTCGGTGCTGATCGTCACGCACGATATCGGCGTCGCGCGTCTGCTCGCGCATCGGCTGATGGTGATGCAGGCGGGCGAAGTCGTCGAGGCGGGTCTGACCGATCAGGTGCTCGACGATCCGCAGCACCCCTATACGCAAACGCTGGTTTCCTCGGTTCTGCCGGTTTGAGGCTCACGATGCAATCCACTGAGGTAGTCACTGAGGTAGTCAATGAAGCAGGCAGCGATGCACGCCACGGCGAGCGCGCTTTCGCCGACAACGCGGCGCTGATGCTGCGCGCCATCGGCATCGGCAAGACTTTCACGCTGCACGGCCAGGGCGGCGTGCGGATCGACGCGCTCGCGAACGTGTCGCTCGAGGTCGAGCGCGGTGAATGCGTGGTGCTGGTCGGGCCGTCGGGTGCGGGCAAGAGCACGCTGCTGCGCTGTCTGTACGGCAACTATCTGGCGAGCACCGGCTCGATTGCGATTCGCGACACTAGCGATCACGGTCGCCCCATTGCAATCACCCGTGCCGAACCGCGTGACATACTGCGGCTGCGCCGTCGCGTGGTCGGCTATGTGAGCCAGTTTTTGCGCGTGATCCCGCGCGTGCCGACGCTTGCGCTCGTCGCCGAGCCGCTGATCTTGCACGGCGTCGCCGAACCTGAAGCAAACGCGCGCGCCGCTGAATTGCTCGCGCGGCTCAACGTGCCCGAGCGTTTGTGGTCCCTCGCGCCCGCGACGTTTTCAGGCGGCGAGCAGCAACGCGTGAACATCGCGCGAGGTTTGATCGCCGAACATCCGCTGTTGCTGCTCGACGAACCGACCGCTTCGCTCGATGCGGAAAACCGCGACGTTGTGGCCGATCTGATCGTCGAGGCGCGCGAGCGCGGCGCGGCGATCGTTGGTATCTTTCACGACGAAGAGACCCGCAACAAGGTCGCGACGCGCCGCCTGGAACTGCGGCCGCCGCTGCGGCACTAAATTGACACCAGTCCCGACTGACTACGGAGCAAGTCGATGTTGATCAGCAACACTCGCATCGTGACGCGAGACGAAGAATTCATTGGCACCGTGCGCGTGGAAGACGGCGTGATTCGCGACGTCGAACGCGGCGCGGGTTTGGCGCGTGACGCCGAAGACTGGGACGGCGATTATCTGCTGCCCGGTCTGATCGAACTGCATACGGACAACCTCGAGAAGCACCTCGTGCCGCGTCCCGGCGTCGAATGGAATACCGACGCGGCCTTCGTGATTCACGACGCGCAGGTCGCCGCAGCCGGCATCACGACGGTATTCGACGCGCTCGCCATCGGCTCGCGCTCGAGCGTTGGGCTGCGTAACCGCGATGTGCAAACGCAATGCGCCGATTCGCTGCTGCGGCTGTCCACGCGTCGACTACTGCGCGCCGAGCACTTTCTGCATCTGCGCTGCGAGATCGCGACCGCCGACGTGCTCGAGGTATTCGATTCGCTGTGCGCGCATCCGCTGCTGCGGCTCGCGTCGGTGATGGACCATACGCCGGGCCAGCGCCAATGGCACGACCGCGAGCAATGGCGCCGCTTCCAGGAGCGCAACGGCAAGATGAGCGACGAGCGTGTCGCGAGCACGCTCGCCGAACTCGCGGTCGAACAGGAGCGTTACGCGGACGAGCACCGCCGCGAGATCGTCGCGCGTTGCCGGCGGCTCGGCATTCCGGTCGCGAGCCACGACGACACGCTGATCGAGCACGTCGAACAGGCGAAGGCCGAGGGCATCGTGCTCGCCGAATTCCCGACCACGCGGATCGCCGCGCAAGCCGCGCGCGAGCATGGCATCGCGACGATCATGGGCGCGCCGAACATCGTGCGCGGTGGCTCGCATTCGGGCAACGTGTCGGCGCTCGAACTCGCGCGCGCGGACCTGCTCGACATTCTGTCGTCGGATTACGTGCCGTCGAGCTTGCTGACCGCGGTGTTCGATCTCGTCGAAAAAGCGGGCTGGTCGCTGCCGCGCGCGATGGCAACGGTCTCGGCCGAGCCGGCGCGCACCGCCGGTCTCACGGACCGCGGCGCGATCGAGCCCGGCCTGCGCGCGGATCTCGTGCGCGTGACGATGCTCGACAAGCTCCCGGTGCCGCGCGCGACTTATCGCGCAGGGGTGCGGATCGTTTGAGTGGGCTGGTTGAGCGCGCCTGACGCTCGATCACGCGTTGCTACAGTTGCAGCAAGAAGGCGCTCGCGGCGCGATCGCGGCGTGGCAATAGAAAACCCTCAGCGGCGCGGGTAAAACCGCGTCACGCGGTGGGCTCCGCCTCGCGCCCCTCGGTCGCATCGCGCGCGGCGTGCGCCTGGGCGAGCTGGGCCTGGGCAGCCCTCGCCTGCCCAGCCTGTTCGTCGAGCCGCATGGCGAGCAGATCCTGATAGCGCAGATACGCGCAACGGCCACCCGATTTCGCCGCATACATCGCGGCATCGGCGTTCAGCAGCAGTTCCTCGGCATTGCCGCTGTCGTGCGGGAACTCGCTGATGCCGATGCTCGCGCCGACCGTCATGCTATTGCCGTCGACGGTCAGCGTTTCGTTCAGCGCGTCCATGATGCGCTCGGCGATTTCTGGCGTGACCTCGGCCGCGCGCTGCCCTTCGATCAGCACGATGAATTCGTCGCCGCCCAGCCGCGCGACCACGTCCCCGGCATACAGCACGTCCTTCAGACGGCGTGCGACCGCGACCAGCACCTTGTCGCCGACCGAGTGACCGAACTGATCGTTGATCTGCTTGAAGCGGTCGAGGTCGACGAACAGCACGGCGAGGCCTTCGCGGCGGAAGCTTGCCTCCTCGATCGCGTTCTCGAGCTTCTGCATGAACAGCATGCGGTTCGGCAAGCCGGTCAGCACGTCGTGCGAGGCCAGATGCACGAGCTCGCTCTGCTTGCTGTGCAGCGTATCCATCTGCGCGCGGATTTCGCAACGCAAACGCTCGAAGCAGCGCGCGAGCACGCCGATTTCGTCGGTGCGTTTGAGCGGCAAGGTGTGCATCGCGTGGTCGGCGAACAGGTGCGTCGCCGCATACGCGAGCAGATGCAGCGGCTTGGTCAGCGCTCGCGCGAACAGGATCGCCAGCAGTACCGACAATGCGCTGAACACCAGCACCATGCGAATGATCCGCGTGCCGAGCTGATTGGCGCCGGTCAGCACGTCCTCGAGCGGCTTGGCGAGACCGAGCACGATGAAGCGGTTGCCCTCGGAACCGCCGAACGGCCGCCGCACGAACGCGAGCACACGGCCGGCCGCCTCGCCGGGTCTCGCGAGACCGTTGATGAGCACCTCGCTTTGGCGTTGCTCGAACAGCTGCTTCGTGGCCGGGAAGCTGTCCTGCATCAGCACGCGACGGCCGCGGTCGAAACCGAAGGTTTTCGACGCGTCGGGATGGATCAGGAAGTCGCCCCACTCGTTCGCCAGATAGACCTGATAGTCGCTCGGCAGATCGCTCTGCAAACGCCGCAGCATGCCGGCCAGATCGACATCGATTACGACGACGCCGACCACCGTGCCGCGCGCATCCGCGATCGGCGTGCCGAGACGCAGCGTCGGCTTGCCTTGCGCCGCATGCGTGCCGGATTCGTGATTGACCGAAATCGGCGACGTGTAGATGCGGCCCGGCGAAAACGCGAGCGTTTCGAATACGTAGGGAAACTGAGCTTTTTCCTGTAAATCGTCACCCTCTACACGCACGAGGCCATCGCTATCGCGATCGAAACGGATCAGTTCGAGACCGTGATGCTGCCGCGTGATCAGCCGCACCTGCAGATACTCCGGGTGGTGCAGCATGAAGCTCGAATACACCTGCGCGAGCCGCTCGCGGCCGAGGTTCGGGCCGATACCGTCGTCGGTCTGCGCGACGCTCACCGACGACGGCATCGTCGCGAGCACGAGCGCGTCCGCCGCGACGTCGTCGATCGATACCGCGATGCGCTGGCCGAGCAGCTCCGTCGACGTCTGCAGGCTGTGCTCCGCTTCGTTGACCAGCATCGTGCGATTCGCGCGATACGCGTAATAGCCGGTCGCGCCCGACGCCAGCACGCCGATGCACGCGAGCAGCACGGATAGCTTGAAGGTCAGGCCGCGATGCAGCATCAGAAGCGCTCCGAACGGTCGCCCGACACGATGCGCGTCCACAGTTGCTCGCGGCGCTCGATATCTTCCACCGGACTGATCCAGACGATGTGCGCGTTGGCGCTGCCTTCGGCCGGCTCGGTCAGCGTGTTCGCGAGCCCCTGGCGCTGTGTCAGCAACGCGCTCACGCTCGGCTCGAGCATGTAGTTGATCCACTCGAGCGCGAGCGGCTGGTCGCTCGCCGCGCGCGTCATCGACCAGCAATCGAGCCACGCGAGCGCGCCTTCGTCCGGAATCACGTAGCCGACGTCGGCGCCCGCACTCCGCAGCAACTGCACCTGCTGCGTGCCGTAGTTGCCGAACATCAACGCGACCTTGTGCTGGATGAAGAACGCGGTCGCCTCCTCGGGCAGCGTGTAGTAGGTCAGCAGGTTGCGGCGCAGATCGACGAGCTTGTGCGCGATCGTGCGCATCTGCGCGGGGTCGAGTTGAAACGGATGCGGATAGCCGAGCGCAAGCGCGGTGAACGAGAAGTTGTGCTGCGCGCTATTGAAGTCGAGCACCTTGCCACGATAGCGCGGGTTCCACAGTTCGAGCATCGAATGCGGCGCAACCGGAATCTGCTTGCGATCGTAGATGAGTCCCATCGACGAATACGTGAACGGAATCGCGTATACCTTGCCCGCCGAGGTCAGGCCGTCGATCGAGCCGAGCGCCTGGAAACGCGGCAACTGCTTCTTCGTATTCGGCAGACTCGCGAGATCGAGCGGCGCGAGCAGATTCGCCTGCGCATAGCGACGGATTTCGGCGGTGTTGGCGGCGAGTACGTCGAACGGCGGCGCGCCCTTGCTGTGCATCTGCGCCCACAGCGCCTCATCGGAATCGACGAGCGTGACCTCGACCTTCGCGCCGTAGCGCGCTTCGAACGCCTTCACGACGTCCGGGTCCGCATAGCCGGGCCATGCGAGAACGTGCAGCACTTTCTCGGCGGCCGCTGCGGGCGTCGCCGCGCCGAAACCCGCGCACAGCAATGCGCCTATCAGAACGCGCGACACGCGGGGCAAAACCCCGGAAAAAACGTCGCACGAAAATCCGGATGAGCCAATCGATGAAAATCCCGATGTAACGCTCGACAAAAAACCGTCAAAAAACCGGCGCTGCAATAATGCCGCGCATGCCGCGCGAGCCCGCACGCCGGCGCTCGCGATTCGTCGCTTGAAAGTCTGTTTGCAACAGCCTGTTTGATCCGCCGTGAACAACATCGTGTGCATGCATAACACCGTTGAGCAGAAAGGCCATGTGAGCGAGCGCAAACGCGCGGAATTTGAATCTTGACGGCCGTCCGACGACCTGCGCCCGAGCGATCCCCGCCTGCGCGGGCGGCCGGCGTCCAGCGCAGGGAGCATCGATGATAGCGCCAAAGCCTTTGTTTTTTGCACCGGTTCGAAACGGCCGGGCAAAAATATCGGTGCTGGTAATAACGTGCAAGGCAATAGCCTCGAGGCCGTTCTTAATTAACGGCAAATTCAGCCGCGAGCTTTAACGATCCGTCCACGTTTCAAACTCGCGTTTCAAACCGGTTTTCGGCGAACTCGCGAGAAAACCGGCGTAAATCCCAGTCGATTACGCTCGCCGGCCCTTCGTATTACCGCTCGTGCATTGCATCCGCGTTACGCAAACCCTACCAACGGTGTACGATCCGGTCACACCGGCTGGGGCGCAAGCGTTGCTCTAGAGGGCATCCTCCCGCGCCATCCGGTGTTTTACTAGCTTCCCAATATTTTTGAACTGATAAGCTTGGCGCGCGTTGCAGGCCACCCCGGCTTGCATCCTGACCAGAAGCCCGTTTGCGAGACGCGCCGGGCGTCCCAAGGCGGCACAACCGCCGAGGGCGTAATTGAACTACACCGAGGAGTAAAAACAGTGAAAAAACTGCTAGCGGCTTTGACGGTTGCTCTGCTTGCCACCGTCTCGATTGGCGCACACGCTAAAGATTGGTCGACGATCCGTTTTGGTGTTGATGCCAGCTATCCCCCGTTCGAGTCGAAAGGCGCGGACGGCAAGCTCGTTGGCTTCGATATCGACCTCGGCAACGAAATCTGCAAGCGCGTCGGTGCGAAGTGCGTGTGGGTGGAAAACGACTTCGACGGCATGATCCCGGCACTGAAGGCGAAGAAGTTCGACGGCGTGCTGTCGTCGATGTCGATGACGCCGCAACGCGCCGAACAGATCGCTTTCTCGTCGAAGCTGTTCAACACGCCGACGCGCCTCGTCGCGAAGCAGGGCTCGGGCATCCTGCCGACCGCTGAATCGCTGAAGGGCAAGACGGTGGGCGTCGAGCAGGGCACCATCCAGGAAACCTACGCGAAGACCTACTGGGAACCGGCGGGCGCGAAAGTCGTGGCGTATCAGAACCAGGACCAGGTCTACGCCGACCTGATCTCGGGCCGTCTGGACGCAGCGCTGCAAGACGCGGTGCAGGCTGACCAGGGCTTCCTGAAGACGCCGCGCGGCAAGGGCTTCGCGTTCGTCGGCAAGGATCTCGACGATCCGAAGATCCTCGGCAATGGCGCCGGCATCGGCATGCGCAAGGAAGACACCGATCTGAAGGTGAAGGTCGACAAGGCGATCGCCGACATGATCAAGGACGGCACCTACAAGAAGATCGAGAAGAAGTACTTCGACTTCAACGTGTACGGCAGCTAAATCGCCCACGCGCGCCGCACGGCGCGCCGGCAGCTTGTCCGAAACGGGCTCCGCGACGCGGAGCCCGTTTTGTTTTGCGGCTCCACATCTAGCCGCATCAAGCCACATCGTGTGGCATATCGGCTAAGATCGTGCGAGACGCGGCTCCCCTGAGACAGGTTGCCGCAGTCCGCGCATGCGGACCACGCGCGCTGCCGGCGCGCATCTTTCCCCTTGCAATCAACCACCTAGCGCGGCTGCTCCGAACGGGCCGCGAAGCCAAAACCATGCAAACCCAGACCCATCCGCTGATTGCCCCGTCGCTTGGCACCGCCCGTGAACTGACGAGTTTCCACTACGGTCCCGGCGGCGGCCAGAAAATCTATATCCAGTCGTCGCTGCATGCGGACGAACTGCCCGGGATGCTGGTGTCGTGGTCGCTGCGCCGCAAGCTGGCCGCGCTCGAAGCCGCGGGCAAGCTGCATGGCGAAGTCGTAGTCGTGCCGGTGCCGAATCCGATCGGCCTTAATCAGCATCTGCTCGGCCAGATGCTCGGCCGCTTCGAAACCGGCAGCGCGCAGAACTTCAACCGCAACTTCTACGACCTCGCGGAACTCGTGCAGCCGTTCATCGAATCGCGTCTGACCAGCGACATCGACGCGAACCGCGCCGCCATCCGCGCGGCGATGCGCGAAGCGCTCGACGCGCAGCAGCCGACCACCGAACTCGGCTCGCAACGCCTCGCGCTGCAAAAGCTCTCGTACGACGCCGACGTCGTGCTCGATCTGCATTGCGACTGGGAAGCCGCGATGCACCTGTACACCAATCCGGACCTGTGGCCCGAAGTCGAGCCGCTCGCGCGCTACCTGGACGCGAAGGCGTCGCTGCTCGCGCTGAATTCGGTCGGCAATCCGTTCGACGAGATTCACAGCTTCTGCTGGTCGGATCTGCGCGGCCGTTTCGGCGAACGCTTCCCGATCCCGAACGGCGGCATCTCGGTCACGATCGAGCTGCGCGGCCAGCGCGATGTGTCGCACGAACTCGCGGAAAAAGACGCGCAGGCGATCATCGAGTATCTGACCTCGCGCGGCGTGGTCGACGGCGAGCCGGCGCCGATGCCGGCGCTCGAATTCGCGGCGACGCCGCTCGCAGGCGCCGAGCCGCTCGTCGCGCCGATCAGCGGCGTGCTCGTCTACCGCTGCGCGGTCGGCACGTGGGTGGACGTGGGCCAGCAAATCGCGGACATCGTCGATCCGTTGACGGACCGCGTCGTCACGATCAAAAACACCGTGGCCGGCGTGCTGTACGCGCGGCATCTGGCGCGTTTCGCGACGGCCGGCCTCGAATTCGCGCGCATCGCCGGCCAGACGCCGTTCCGCAGCGGCTCGTTGCTGAGCAACTGACGCCAGAGCCGCTGCGACCGTCGCTGCTGTCGCGGCCGGCCATGTAACTGAATTTTCACGCACCAGCTGAAATAACCGATCGCCCGCCGCCAGGCGGGCGATTCGCTGCCACGCGTCCAGCCTCGCTCCAGGGTCCACCGACCCGCCCCGCCACCGATACACCTGCCTCCGGCGCACACGCAAAGTGTCGCGCCGACACGACACCGTGAAAATAATTTTTCAGTGTCACAGACCTTACTCAGCGTTCCCTTAAATTGCCGGCCATCGCGCGACGTTGCCGCAGAGCAGCGCGTCGCGATCGCCAAAATTTGCTAACTCGGAGAAGTATGTTGAACAAGAAAATCCTGACCGCCGCTACGTTTGCCGTCTTCGCCTCCGCAGCTCACGCACAAAGCAGCGTCACGCTGTACGGCCTGATCGATGCCGGTATCAGCTACGTGAACAACTCGAAAACGGCCACCGGCCACAGCAGCCTGACCAAGTACGACGACGGCGTCGCGAACGGCAGCCGTTGGGGCCTGCGTGGCACGGAAGACCTCGGTAACGGCCTGAAGGCGCTGTTCGTGTTGGAAAACGGCTTCAACAGCGGGAACGGCACCGCCGGCCAGGGCGGCGCGATGTTCGGGCGCCAGGCGTACGTCGGCGTGTCGCAGAACAACGTCGGCTCGCTGACGTTCGGTCGCCAGTACTCGTTCTCGACCGACTACCTCGGCTCCAACTACGCGACCGGCGGCCAGACCGTCGCGGGCAACTACGCTTACCACATCAACGACGTCGACCAGCTCACGTCGAGCCGTATCAACAACTCGGTCAAGTTCAGCAGCGCGAACTTCTCCGGCCTGACCTTCGGCGCGATGTACGGCTTCTCGAACACGGCAGGCGGCTTTGCCGGCACGCCGGGTACGGGCACGTCCACTGCCCCGGTGGCAGGTTCGTCGCGCGCTTACAGCTTCGGCGCGAACTACGCGAACGGCCCGTTCGGTATCGGCGCGGCGTACACGGACATCCGTTATCCGGGCCAGGCATCGCCGGCCTTCTCGACTTCGCTGGCAAACGTCAGCTTCCCGACGATCGGCACCGGCCAGATCCAGGATCTGCGCACGGTCGGCGTTGGCGGCCGTTACGCTTTCGGCCCGGCGACGCTGTGGGCCCTGTACACCAACACGCGCCTTGCACCGATCTCGGGTGGGTCCACCACGTTCGCCGCCTACGAAGCAGGCGCGAAGTACGCGGTCACGCCGGCTATCACGGCAGGCGCGGGCTACACGTACATGCACCTGAGCGGCGCGAACGTCGGTCACTGGAACCAGGTGGACCTGAGCGGCGACTACGCGCTGTCGAAGCGCACGGACGTGTACGTGCTGGGCATCTATCAGATCGCGTCGGGCCGCAACGGCACGCAGGATCTGCAGGCACAGATCGGTTCGAGCACGAGCTACTTCAGCACGTCGG
Source organism: Paraburkholderia sp. 31.1 (assembly GCF_014397645.1). Lineage (NCBI taxonomy): Bacteria > Pseudomonadati > Pseudomonadota > Betaproteobacteria > Burkholderiales > Burkholderiaceae > Paraburkholderia > Paraburkholderia sp. 31.1. Next base: position 9,452 of record NZ_VZQN01000048.1, on the reverse strand, counting down.
GCGTCGGCGCCGACAATCAGCTGGCGTTCCGTGTCGGTCTGCGTCACAAGTTCTAAGCGGACGGTTCGCGGTGGGGAACACCTGTGTTCCCTGGCTGATTGAATCAATGGAAAGCGCCCTGCGGGGCGCTTTTTCTTTTGCGGCGCGAAATCGGTCGAGCAACGCCGGATTCTTGATCGCGCCCGTCAGCAATTCGACGAACGCCGGATCGAACGCGAGGCCTTCGAGACTGCATGCGATATCGAATAGCTGGGTCAGCTCGATTCCGCTTTGCCGTTTCGGCAACGATATCTGCCAAATATTGTAATTGTCTATAAATATCGTCCACCCCAACATCGGGTCACACGCTTCGATCTCGCGCCCGCGCCGCTCACGCGACACTGCCGGCGCGCCTCCCAATGCCGCCAGAGGATTTCGTCATGAGCATGGACTCCGTCACCACCGCCGACGCGCTCGCGCGGCACACTTCGCGCTCGAGCGTATCGCGGCTGATTCTCGCGACCTCGATCGGCAACGCACTGGAGTTCTACGATCTGGTCGTGTACGGCTACTTCGCGGCCGTGCTGTCGCGCACGTTTTTTCCGGTGCACGACCGCACCGTATCGCTGCTGCTCACGCTCGGCACCTTCGCGCTGTCGTATCTCGCGCGACCGATCGGTGCGCTCGCGCTCGGCTCGTTCAGCGACCGCAAAGGCCGCAAGGCATCGTTGACGCTATCGATTGCGATGATGACGCTCGGCACCAGCATGATCGCGTTGATGCCGTCGTATGCGGCGATCGGCGTGCTCGCGCCGATTGGCGTATTCGCGTCGCGGCTGTTGCAGGGATTCTCGGCGGGCGGCGAGTTCGGCAGTTCGACCGCGTTTCTGATCGAACATGCGCCGGAGCGCAAAGGCTTCATGGCGAGCTGGCAGTTCTCGAGCCAGGGCGCGAGCACGGTGCTGGCGTCGCTGTTCGGCGCGGTGTTGACGAGCACGCTGACGACCGCGCAACTCGAAGGCTGGGGCTGGCGCATTCCGTTCCTGTTCGGCATGCTGATCGGTCCGGTCGGGCTCTACATTCGCCGCCGCATCGACGAAACGCCGGAGTTCGAGCGCGCGGAAAAATCCGCCGCGCCGGTGCGAGAACTGCTCGCGACGCAAAAGGAACGGGTGCTCGTGTCGATCGGCGTGCTCGTGCTGACCACCACGGCCAACTACATGCTGCTCTACATGCCGACCTACGCGGCGCGGCAGCTCGGACTCGCACCGTCGTCGGGCTTCATCGCGACGCTCGCGGCCGGTCTGATCATGATGATGCTCACGCCGCTCGTCGGTCATCTGTCCGACAAGGTGGGCCGCGTGCGCATCATGCTCGGCGCCGGCGTGCTGTTCTTCGCGACCGTGTATCCCGCCTTCGTGCTGATGAACGCGCGCCCGTCGCTCGGCTCGTTGCTTGCCGCGGTCACGTGGGTCGCGTTGCTGAAGGCGACCTACTTCGCGCCGATTCCGGCCTTGATGTCCGAGTTGTTCCCGACCCGCACGCGCACGACCGGCATGGCGTTCGGCTACAACATCGGCACCACCGTGTTCGGGGGCTTCACGCCGCTCGCCGTTGCCGCGCTGATCGCGGCGACCGGCAATAATCTCGCGCCCGGACTCTATCTGATGCTCGCGGCCGTGCTCAGCCTTTTCACCGTGATGTGGGCACGCGTGCGACTGCACGCACGCTGAGTCTCTGCCTCGCGGGCTTCGTTGAACCGACAGGAACTTATCCATGCAAGACCGTTTGCAGCAAGCCGTGCAGTTCGCGGTGGATCATGAATCGCTTTGGGACCGCCATGTGGGTGGCGCATGGGGTGTGCACGTGAACGACCCGCCGCCGTGGAACAGGCTGCTCGGTCCCGTGCATGATCGCGGGCCGGTGTCGGGCGCGATCGCCGTCGACGGCCGCGTGCTGACGAGCTGGGGCGAACCGGATCGCGCCGACCTGACCTTCAGTGTCGCGAAGATGTACCTCGCGCTGCTGGCCGGCGTCGCTCACGATCGCGGCCTGTTGCCCGACGTCGACGAACCGGTGCGCGTGCGCGTACCCGACATCGGCTTCGACGACGAACACAACGCGCCGATCAGCTGGGCGCATCTACTGCAGCAAACGAGCGAATGGCGCGGCACGTACTTCGGTTTGTCGGATCAGGCGGATCACTACCGTGCGGTCAATTTCGCCGCGCCGCCCGATGGCAAAAAAGGCGATCTGCGTCCGCCGCAACGGCCGGGCACGTACTGGGAATACAACGACGTCCGCATCAACCAGTTCTCGCTCGCGCTGCTGCATCTGTTCCGTCAGCCGCTGCCCGAGGTGTTTCGCGAAGCGATCATGCGGCCTTCGGGCGCGAGCGAAAACTGGCAATGGGTCGGCTACGACAATGCGTGGGTCGAAATCGACGGGCGACGCATGCAGTCGGTGCCGGGCGGCACGCACTGGGGCGGCGGCGTATCGGTCAGCGCGAACGATCAGTTGAAGGTCGCACAGATGCTGCTCAACGACGGCGTCGCGAACGGCCACCGCCTGCTGTCGTCCGAATGGATCGCGCGCATGCGCACGCCGTGCGCGATCGCGCCGTTCTATGGCTACCTCGTGTGGCTCAACACCGGGCGCAAGGTGTTCCCGAACGTGCCGGAGTCGAGCTATTTCGGTGTCGGCGCAGGCAGTTCGTTCACGTGGGTCGAACCGGAGCGGCGCATGACCGTGGTCGTGCGCTGGCTGAATCCGGCCGCGGCGAACGAGTTCTTCGGACTCGTGCTCGACGCGGTCGACAACCTCGGCCAATAGCCATTAGCGGCGCACCTTCCAAGGCAGCTGCGCCGCGAACGCCAACGACAGGTCATAAAAAAATGCGGGCGATGCACGAATGCATCGCCCGCACGGTCATGGGCCGAGCCGTTGCCGTTGCAACGGCGCGTCAGTGCGAATGCCGCGGCACCGCGGAACCTCGACACCCCACGAGGAAGTCGAGGTCGCAACCCTCGTCGGCCTGCAGCACGTGATCGATATACAGGCGCCGGTAGCCGCCGCCTTCCGGCGGCGGGGGCGGCACATGCTGCGCGAGACGGCGCTCGAGGTCCGCGTCGCTGACATCGAGGTGCAGCGTGCCCGCGTCGCAATCGAGCTCGATCCAGTCGCCGTCCTGCACCGCGGCGAGCGGGCCGCCGGCCGCCGCTTCCGGCGTCACGTGCAGCACCACGGTGCCGTAGGCGGTGCCGCTCATGCGCGCATCGGAAATGCGCACCATGTCCTTCACGCCCTGCCTCAGCAGCTTCGGCGGCAAGCCCATGTTGCCGACTTCGGCCATGCCCGGATAACCCTTCGGCCCGCAGTTCTTCATCACCAGCACCGAATTCGCGTCGACGTCGAGCGTCTCGTCGACGATGCGCGCCTTGTAGTGCTCCAGGTTCTCGAACACGACCGCGCGTCCGCGATGCTTGAGCAACTCGGGTGTCGCCGCCGACGGCTTCAGCACCGCGCCGCGCGGCGCGAGATTGCCGCGCAGCACGCGGATCCCGCCATCGGCGACGAGCGGCTTGTCGAGTGGACGGATCACTTCGTCGTTGGTGTTGGGTGCATCCTTCACGTTGTCCCACAGCGACTTGCCGTTGACCGTCAACGCGTCCGGATGCGGCAGCAGGTTCCCTTCGCCAAGCCGGCGCAGCACGGCCGGCAGGCCGCCCGCGTAATAAAACTCTTCCATCAGGAAACGGCCCGACGGCATCAGGTCGACGATCGTCGGCGTGTCGCGGCCGATGCGCACCCAGTCGTCGAGATCAAGATCGATACCGATGCGCCCCGCGATCGCCTTCAGATGAATCACCGCGTTGGTCGAGCCGCCGATCGCCGCATTGACGCGAATCGCGTTGACGAACGCCTCGCGCGTGAGGATCTTCGACAGCTTCAGGTCTTCGAGCGCCATTTCGACGATCCGGATTCCCGACATATGCGCAAGCACGTAGCGGCGCGAGTCGACCGCGGGAATCGCCGCGTTGTGCGGCAGCGACGTGCCGAGCGCCTCGGCCATGCAGGCCATCGTCGACGCGGTGCCCATCGTGTTGCAGGTGCCCGCCGAGCGCGACATGCCCGCCTCGGCCGACAGGAACTGATGCAGATCGATCTCGCCGGCCTTCAGCGATTCGTGCAGCTGCCAAACCGCGGTGCCAGAGCCGATGTTCTTGCCGTCGAGCTTGCCGTTCAGCATCGGGCCGCCGGTCACGACGATCGCCGGCACGTCGCAGCTCGCCGCGCCCATCAGCAGCGCGGGGGTCGTCTTGTCGCAGCCGGTCAGCAGCACGACCGCGTCGATCGGATTGCCGCGGATCGCCTCCTCGACATCCATCGCCGCGAGATTGCGCGTGAGCATCGCGGTCGGACGCAGATTCGATTCGCCGTTGGAAAACACCGGGAACTCGACCGGGAAGCCGCCCGCTTCATAGACGCCGCGCTTCACGTGCTCGGCGAGCTTGCGAAAGTGCGCGTTGCACGGCGTCAGCTCGGACCACGTGTTGCAGATACCGATCACGGGACGCCCGTCGAACTCATGATCGGGAATGCCCTGATTCTTCATCCAGCTTCGATACATGAAGCCGTTCTTGTCAGCCGTGCCGAACCACTCGGCCGAGCGCAATTTCCGCTTTTTTTCCGACATACTAGGTCCTTGATGCATGTGCCGGGACCCCTCACCGGCCAATTTGACTGAAGCGGCCCGCCCGACGCTACGGCGCAAGGTTGCCGCTCAGTGTCCAGGGATGGTGAAGTGTACGGAGCGAGTTGATATCTTTCCAATTATATTTTGGGTGATATCGATATCAATTCTGGTATCGACCCACCGGGGTTCGCGGCGCGGCGGGGCTGGCGAGCAGACTGTGCCGGCCTCAGGCGTCGCCGGACGCCCGCTTACGGCCGGCTTTCGGTAGTGCGCCGCGCATGTTCTGCTTCAGATGATTCTGGTTATAGTCGATTGCGGCGCGCACCAGCGCTTTCAGTGCGCGCTCGTCGACCCCGTCGCTCTCGAAGAAGTCGATAGCGCGCCGCGCGTTGCCTTCGAGGCCTGCGTTGAACAAGCCGTCCGGGTCGGCCAGGCCCGCCCCATGCGCGAAGGTCAGCTTGACCTTGCCCTTGTGGGCGTTGGCGACCGCGATCATGCCGTCGCGCGACCATACCGGACTACCCATCCACTTGAATTCCTCGACGATGTCCCGATCCGCTGCGAGCACGCATTGACGGATGCGAGCGAAGGTCGCGCCGCGCCAGTCGGTGAGTCCCGCGATCAGTTCGTCGATACGTTCGGATGCGTTCATTGGAGCGAGGTCAAAACGGCAGGAGGCCGTAACAATCTGGCCATTGTAATCTCCGGTCGTGTTCGCGGTTGGCCCGCACGCGTATTGACTTCGATAAGCTCGCGGCCGGCCATTCCGCAGAAAAAGTCGCGTCGTCGCTCGCAATGTCCAAGCCGGGGCGCTTCTGGAACCACCTCGCACCGCTACATTGCGGCGCGCCCCTCGCCAACGCCAAAACCCAGGACGCTCTGCACGGCTTCGATGCGCGAGCTCACGTTGAGCTTTTCGAAGATGTTCTTCAGATGCCATTTGACGGTCTCGGGCGCCAGTTTCAACGATCGCCCGATTTCCTTGTTGGAAAGTCCGAGCGCAACGCAGTTGAGGATCTCCAGCTCCCTGACACTCAGGATATCTGACGATGTTGTCATGACCCTGACAGACCTCGGGGGAACGGATTGGGAACCATCGCGTGCGTCGAACGCCGCGAGCAATCTGTCGGCATAGGCCATTTCCGCGGTCACAATGCTGCCCGATCCTCGGCGAAACCGTTGCAATAGTGCGCGCACGGGCTGCCCTTCATCGACGAAGCTGTTGACGATGCCGATCGCCCCCCCAATGCTCAGCGCGCGGCCGAGTATAGCGAGCGCCCTGTCGGTTTCCCCGCATTGTTCAAGCGCACGGGCAAGCAGAAGCGAAACGAGCGCCTCGGAACCACGCCAGCCCATTGCTGCGACCGTATCGAGCGAGCGTTCGAGAAGCACGACAGCTTTGGCAGCGAAGCCTTCGGCCATCTGAACGCGGGCCTGCAGGATGCAATAGTTCGTCCAGCTCTCGATAGCCGATCCTTTCCGCCCTTCACATAGCGCTGGGACGCTCCCGCTCAGCTCGTCGGCGATCCGCTTCGCTTGCGCCAGGTTGCCGGCTTCGATCAGAAATCGCACCGCTTCGGCATCGCAGGTAAGCTTCAGACGCAACCATTGCCGGGTCAACGCGACCTGACGGCCGTCTTCGAGAACGGCCAGTGCCGAACCCGTCTCCCCGTCACGCCACAGCAGGCGTGCCGCGGCAAGTATGTGCCGCACCAGCGCACCCATCGGAGCGCTCTCCAATACGATGTTCGTGCGGCCGGCAATCATCTCCCGCGCTTTCGGCAGCTCATTGCACTCGTAGCAGATGTATGCAACACAACCGGCGATGCCCGCCACGCCAGCCGCCGAAGCCCCCAGATCACGCTCGGCGCGCCGCAACGTCGCTTCGAACGTTCGTCTCGCCTCGGCCAGCTCGCCATGCATCAGCGCGGCGAAACCATACATCGAGTCTCGCAGCAGGTCCGAGTGGTGCGGCTCGGGATTGGCTTCCGTGCGGTCTTTGACGAGGTCCCATATACGAAGGATCTGGTCGAATCTGCCCCGATAGATCAACCCGAAGAATTGCACTGTTTGCGAGTAATGCTTGACCCACGGTGCAACTGCCACACCGCAAGCGTCCACCGCGCATCCCAGTTCAAGCGCACGCTCGCTGTCGTCACCGATACCGGCGACCAGTGCAGCAACCACGTTGACCTCGGCCAGCATCGCTTCGTCGATCACGCCACCATCCGCGTGATGCTTCCGGTTGAATTCGTCGACAATCGTGCCGATTTCCTTCGACGCTCGGATGATCTGAAGCGAGAACGCAAGCGCCCATGCTTTGGCAAGGCGCAAACGCAACCGTCCACGAACGGCATCGGGCGGAAGCTTGTTGATCCAACCGAGCAGCGCGTAGGGGTCGCCGCGCTCCAGCATGTCTATTGCGCAGTTCTCCGCCCACTGCGTCGCCAGTTCGAAATCGCCGGCGGCGAGAGCATGACGGACCGCCTCGGGCCACAGACGTTGCGCCGCAAACCATTGGCATGCGCGACGATGCAGCACCGGAATCTGTTGCGGCATCTGGCGCATGAGACGCCGTCGCAGCGCATCGGATAGCACTGCGTGATAGCGAAACCAGTCTTGCCTTTCGTCCAGTGGTCGGATGAAGACGTTGTGCCGTTCAAGCCAGTCGAGCTTTTCTCCGCTTTCACCGTCTTCATCCCCCATGATCGCATCGCATACACCGGGACTGAGCCGCTCGAGAATCGATGTGTGCAGCAGGAACGTCAGAATCGGCGGCGGCAAATGCGTGAGGACCGTATCGTTCAGGTAGCGGTCGATTCCTGAACCCGGGCCCGCCAGATTGTCGGCGAGCCTGGACGCGTCACGCATCTGACCTAACGCAAGCGAGGCCAGTTGGAGACCCGCGACCCATCCTTCGGTCGTTTCGTTCAACAGCTCGATGTGGCTTCGTTCGAGCCGCACAGTACCTGTCCGGTCAAAAAACGACTGTGCATCGTCTATCGAAAAGCGCAGATCCTCGGCGTCGATTCGCATCAGCTTCTCCGGCGTTCGAAGTTGCCCGAGCGTCAACGCGGGTTCGGCGCGCGCGCCAAGCATGACGTGCATGTTCTCAGGCGCATAGCGCAGCAGACGAGAGATCACCGCCAGCACCGGTTTCGCGGTCACACGATCGACGTCATCGAGTACGAGGAAAACGCAGCGGCCGCATCCGGCAATGCCATTCAACAGCACCGAAATGACTGTTCTGATCGGCGTCAGTGAATCGAGTTTCAGCAATTGCTGCGCTTGCCACGCGATGTCCTCCGCCACGCGGGACAGCGCCGCCACCAGATAGGCGACGAACAGTTGCGGGTCATCGTCTTCTCCGTCGAGGCTGAGCCACGCGACCGGGTGCTTTTCCTCCGACAGCGCTTCGCTCCATCCGGTCAGCAACGTGGTCTTGCCAAAGCCCGCCGGCGCCGTCACGACGACGACGCTGCCTGGTCGTCGCTCATCGAGCCTGTTGAGTAAAGCAAGCCGTTGCACGCAGCCGGACGGAATACGCGGCGCGATCATTTTGGTCTGGATCAATGACACGCTCCACTCGCGATCGGCACTGTTTGAAGAGGCTTCCATGACTATTCCCCATCCCGACGAACCACCGCCCCAAAGGACGTCTCCATTGCCTGCACGGGGGACGTTTTATGTATACTTTGAATTGCTTTAGTACTAGACACGAATTGCTCGCTATCTTAGAAGCTGTTGCGAAATTAAGTTTTGGGTCTGTTAACTTTTCCGGCTTGGTGTTAACTTTCTGTCTTGTTTTGCCTGACAGGAAGCGATGCCTAAAGAACTGATAGACGACGAATTGTGGTCACTCATCGAACCACTGCTACCTGCGCGAGCACCACGCAATCGCCAGTATGCGGGCCGTAAACCGACACCCGACCGGGCGGTGCTGACCGGCATCGTGTTCGTGTTGCGCTCAGGCATTGCGTGGAACCTTCTGCCGCAAGAAATGGGATGTGGTTCTGGCACCGCCTGCTGGCGACGGCTCGTCGCGTGGCAAGAAGCAGGTGTCTGGCAACATATCCACGAAACGTTGCTGGCCGAACTGCGTCGCCGTGGCGAAATCGATTTCTCACGTGCGCTCGTCGACAGTTCATCGATTCGCGCCATGCTGGCGGGAAAAAAACCGGCCCGAATCCCACGGACCGGCGCAAGCTCGGCAGCAAACACCACCTCATCGTCGACGCGCAAGGCATCCCGCTCGCGATCATCCTGAGCGCGGCGAACCGGCACGACATTACCCAGCTTGACGCGCTGGTCGACGCCATTCCACACATCCGGGGCAAGCGGGACCTACCCTGCACAAGCCGCAAATCGTTCAGGGCGACCGGGGCTACAGTTCCGAACCCCATCGGCAACGCTTGCGCGAGCGAAGCATCACGCCATGCTCGCAAAAATCGGCTCGCCGCATGGCAGCGGGCTCGGGAAAACGCGTTGGCCAGTCGAGCGTTCGATTGCCTGGCTTCACTCGTTTCGACGGCTCAAGATTCGTTACGAACGCTATGCTCACGTTCACGAAGCATTCCTGTCTTTGGCTTGCGCCTTAATTTGCTGGACGCGCCTAAAGCCTCTATTTAACTAATTTCGCAACAGTTTCTAAGTATGTGCTCGACGTATTGCGGAGTTTGCGGTTGAGCTAGCGGGCTGTGTTACGTCGCCGACGCTTTCCGCCTCTCCTGCTCCTCGCGATAAAGCACGAACTCTTCCGCCAACGCTTTTGCAACGG
>NZ_VZQN01000047.1:0-55586 GCF_014397645.1 Paraburkholderia sp. 31.1 | reverse complement strand
CACTTTCCGCTTCCGCAAAGCTGATCTGCCGCTTCATCGTCGATCGTCCGTCCCGTGAATTTCTTCTACAACGCCCTCGACCACATCTGCGATGACGGTCGCACCAAATAAATCAGTGTTTCCTTAGGCCTCGACTGTCCAGGAACCGATGGGGTAAAACCTTCGTCAACTTCAGTCCAGCGATGAGTGCCAAGGCGGGGAAAGCAATTCGTCAAGAGGTCAGGAATTGGAATCTGCAAAATCGCAGTGACAAGTCCCTGTTCGACTTGGCGCATATGTTCAACGCCAAAATCAGAGGGTGGGTCAATTATTACGGTGCGTTCTACAAGTCCGAACTGTACCCCACGCTCAGGCAGATCGATCGCAAACTCGTGTTGTGGCTGACTCGCAAACATAAGCGTCTTCACGGGCATCGCCGACGAGCCAGTCACTGGCTCGCACGCGTTGCACGGAAGGAAACGCATCTGTTCGCGCATTGGTCGCTGTTATGGGGACAGGCTTCAATGGGAAGAGCCGGATGAGCGGAGACGTTCACGTCCGGTTCCGTGAGCGCCTCGGGGGGAAGTTCCCCGGGGCGACTCGACTTATTGTGACCGGTATGTCGAAAGAAGTGCTCGAATTCGAGGTGTTTCCGGCGCTCAGGCAGTTTATGGCCGCTCAAGATCTGGAGCGCTCGGAAGAGAAGACCCGGATCACGAACATTGCAGACGGTTTCGATTTTCTTGGCCAGAACGTGCGCAAGTACGACGGCTACTGGCCCAGCGCCTGCCCGCGTTGCCCGCTCAAGGAACGATGTCACCCAGCGACTACCGGCGCATTCGACGATGGGAACATGAGCATATAGTTGAGGCCATGCAGCGTCGGCTAGAGCGCAAGCCTGACGCGATGACCATCCGCAGAAGCACTGTCGAACATGTCTTCGGCACGCTGAAGCACCGGATTGGGGGCCACACTTCCTGACCCGAACGCTCGGACGGGTCAGCACCGAAATGAGTCTACAGGTGTTGGCCTACAACCTGAAGCGCGTCGTGAAGATACTTGGGGTTGCCAAAACAATAGAGGTAGTGAGGATGGCTGGCACCTAGAGCCCGGAGGGCTTTTTTTTTGCACTTGAAACGTTACGCTAACGCAGCCATGACTTACCAAACCAGATTAATCGGACCGATAGGCTCGGATGTGACGATCTGAAAACAGTTTCCATACGTCCTTGGCCAGTTCAAGACGGACATTTTGTCGCCCGACACGGAAGCGCTTCTTGTGCCAAATATCCCGCTGCGCCGGGCGGGCACGCCCGAAGCGGTCGCAAAGATAGATCATCTTCGTCCTATGCTCGGATGCGGCGAGTTATCTCACGGGCACCGAGGCAGCAATCAATGATGGACGACACCTGTAATCGGCTACACCCGGAGTAGACAAATCGCAGTTGATTTGAGCGACATCAATAGAACTCGCGTTCCTAACGGAATCCACGCAGCGAAATCGCAAAAGCAGAAAATAAGTACATCAAGGCACTACAGTTTCACCGTCCTTCCATGAAAGGGCATTATCTTTTGAAGTCAGCCCGTGAAATTGGGCGCTAGATCGAGGATAATATGCAACACAATGCCCGCAAATCCGAACAAGGTGACGGGGAGCACGGTCCCCACAACGGGGACGTCGTCATGCTGCATATCGCTTCCGTACGCGAAAGGCCTAGCTCAAAGTCCGAGACGGACCACGCGGTCCCTATCGTGCAGTGGCACGAGAGCGTGCTTACCGGCATCTTCGAAATATCGAAGGTACTGACCGCCCCCTACCGGCTCGAAGTCACGTTGGCCAACGTCATCGATCTCCTGCAATCGTTTGTTCAGATGCGGCTCGGTATCGTCTCTCTCTTCGACGATGATGGCGTACCGGACATTACCGTTGGCGCGGACTGGAGCGAAGGCAGCGATGAGCACTACCGGATGCGCCTGCCGCAGAAGGCAATTGACCAGATCATGGCGACGGACAGGCCGCTCGTCGCCGAGAACATAGCGGTGCATTCGGGCTTCAGTGCCGCCGACATGGGCGTGCTCGGTGCCTCCGACAACGCGCGAGTGTCGTTCATTGGCGTCCCTATTCGCATCGACGCGAAAGTCGTAGGCACGCTGACCATCGACCGCATCCTGGACTATGGGTCGAACTTCCGGCTCGATTACGACGTGCGGCTGCTTACCATGGTCGCCAACCTGGTGGGGCAGACGGTGAAGCTGCATCGCTTTTTCAAGAGCGACCGCGAGCGACTGATGGCGGGGAAGGACGGGCTGCAAAAGCCATTGTCCGAGCTCAAGCACCCTGCAGGTGAGCGTAAGAAGTTTCAGATCGAGGGGATCATTGGCGACAGCCCGGCGCTGCGCGGGCTGCTCGCGAAGATCGCGGTGGTAGCCGAATCGAACAGCACAGTTCTGTTGCGCGGCGAATCCGGTACCGGGAAGGAGCTGGTCGCCAAGGCCGTTCACGAGCTGTCGCCGCGCGCCAAGCGGCCCTTCATCAAGCTCAATTGCGCGGCGCTCCATGAGACGGTGCTGGAATCCGAATTGTTCGGTCATGAGAAGGGTGCCTTTACCAGCGCCTTCAATTCGCGCAAGGGGCGCTTCGAGCTCGCCGACAAGGGGACGCTGTTTCTGGACGAGATCGGCGAGATCTCGGCCTCGTTCCAGGCAAAGCTGCTGCGCGTCCTGCAGGAGCAAGAATTCGAGCGCGTCGGCAGCAACCAGACCATTAAGGTCGATGTTCGCGTGATTGCCGCCACGAATAAAAACCTGGAAGAGGCGGTGACAAGGAACGAGTTCCGCGCCGACCTTTATTATCGCCTCTGCGTGGTTCCCTTGCTGTTGCCGCCGTTGCGTGAAAGGCGCAGCGATATTCCGCTCCTCGCCGTTGAGTTTCTCGAGAATTTCAACAGCGAGAACGGCCGTACGCTGACCTTCGATGCGAGTGCGATTGAAGTATTGATGAACTGCGGTTTTCCCGGCAATGTCCGCGAGCTCGAGAATTGCGTGCAGCGGAGCGCGACCCTGGCGCCGGGACCAGCGATCGTGAGAAACGACTTTGCCTGCTGCCACGGCCAGTGCCTGTCCGCGATGCTGTGGAAGAGCCGATCGGACGAAATCGCGCCGCAGCCCGGGCGAATCGTACCAGTGCCCGTGAAGCCGGCTACGCCGCGGGCTGAGGCTGCTACGTCGGGCGCAGTTGCTGCGGTCCAGCCTGTCGGCAGCGAGCGGGCTCCGTTAGCGGCTGGCGGCGCAGTCCTCGGAAGTGATGCGAAGATGACCAACCGCGAGCGTCTCATCGCCGCCATGGAAAGATCCGGCTGGGTGCAGGCGAAGGCGGCGCGGCTGCTTGGACTGACGCCGCGCCAGATTGGCTACGCGCTGAGGAAATACGGTGTCGAGATCAAGCGTCTCTGAAAGGACTGTCGGACTTGCGGCGTGTCGGGGCCGCGACATCGCGACTGAGGCGAATGGCTCGGAGAAGTCAAATCTGGATTTGGCGCGGACCTTGGCACGATCACGATGGGAAGTGGCCCCCGTGTCGGTGCTATTTCGGTAAGCGTCGAGAACAGCACGTTCGACCTTAGGGGGCGGTCCGTATCTCGACTAAGGTGGTGCGAACGCGGCGCTGTCATCGCCGGTTCGTTGGCCATGTCGCGCTCAGCGCACGGTCGACTGCTGCCACGCCGCCGGCTGCCAGATTGTCGTCGGCCAACGATGCGATGGCGGGCTGTTTGGACATCGTGTGTCTCCTCAGACGGCCCGTTGCAGCAACGCTTCCACTACGGGCCGAGGCAGCCCGAATACGTGATCGCGACGGTATCGGGCGCCTGGCGTTTCTGCTGTTCCGCCCAGAAGGCCTTCAGCAGCGCGGTCGAGCCCTTGCCGCCCGGCGCCCCGCGGATGCGGCGGCGGCCGGTTCTCGGCGCAAGCAAACACATGTCGTTCTGGTCTGGCAATGACGATGTTCCTCAACCGAACTTGAACAGGATGCCGTGACCACCGCGCGGGTAGTCCCACTCGATATTCTGGTGGTCGGTACAGAGGATGCGGCAACTGCCGCATTCGAGGCAGCCGTCGGTGATCAGCGTCACCGCGCCGTTGCCTTCGGCCTTGTAGCACGAGGCCGGGCAGACGAAGGTGCAACTCTTCGCGCTGCATTCGCTCTGGCAGACGTCGGCATCCTTGATGTGGACGTGCGGCCGTCCCGCATCGACGCGATAACGGTTCTGGAACAGCTTTTCCTCTACGTTGACGGGTAGGGTGCTCATCGGAAGGCCCTCAGGAGTTTGTAGGCGTCGCCCACGATGCCGGAAAGCGAACGGGCTGTGCGGAAGCTCGAAAAAATCTCGCGCTCCTTGCTTTTCTTGTCCTTACCGTCGACCGTGATCATCGTGCGCGCGGCGCGCGCCATGAGGTCGGGGTAGGTCGTGAAGAACTGCGGATTCTGGTGCAGCACGGCCGGCATGTCGCGGTACTTGTGCAGGTCTTTCATCACGAAGCTCTGATCGAGCGCGGCCTTGTAGGCCTTGAGCGTGCCGGCGCGGTAGCCGTGGCCCGCGGCTTTCGCGTGGATCACCGTTTCGGCGGCGAGGCGTCCCGTGGTCATCGCAAGATTCGATCCTTCTCGGTGCGCGGCGTTCACGAAACCGCCTGAATCGCCAACGATCATCCAGCCGTTGCCGTAGACCTGCGGGATTGCGTGAAAACCGCCTTCGGGAATCAGATGCGCGCAATACTCCTTCATCTCGCCGCCCGCAATCAGCGGCGCGATCGACGGGTGCTGCTTCATCTTTTCGAGGAGCACGTAGGGGCTCGTGCGGTTGGGGTTTTTCTTGAAGTCGCTCAGCATGCAGCCCACGCCTATGGTGAGCGATTCCTTGTTGGTATAGAGGAAGCCAGTGCCCATCATGCCGTCGGTGATCCTGCCGACCATCTCGATCACGACGCCGTCGTCCTCGCCGACGTTGAAGCGCTGGCGGATCGTCTCCTCCGGCATGAAGAGAATCTCCTTGACGGCGAGCGCAACGTTGCCGGCCCCGATCTCTCCATGAAAGCCCGCCTTGCGCGCGAGCGTCGAATTCACGCCGTCGGCGAGCACCACCACGTCGGCATAGACATCGCCGTGCTCGCGGTCGCACTGCACGCCGACCACCACGTCGCCGTCCATGATCAGTTCCTTCACCGTGGTCTCGCAGAGCAGCAGTGCGCCGGCTTCGCGCACTTTCGATGAAAACCACTTGTCGAACTGCGCGCGGATGATCGTGTAGCGGTTATAGGGCGGCTTGTTGTAATCCTCGCTGCGCACATGTGTACCGACAAACGACGTATCGTCGAGCATCCACATCCGCTGCTCGATGATGTGGCGCTCCAGCGGCGCATCGTCGCGGAAGTCCGGGATGATCTCTTCGAGCGCCTTCGCGTACAGGATCGCACCCTGAACGTTTTTGCTGCCCGGATATTCGCCGCGCTCGATCTGCAGCACCTCCAGACCTGCCTTGGCCATCGTGTAAGCGGCAGCGTTGCCGGACGGACCGGCGCCGACCACAATCACATCGAACTGTGAAGGTTTTCTCATCGTGATTCTCCTCAGGCAGCCTGCTTGCGGCGCCGGGTCAAATGCTCCACAAAAGCCTGCTTCAGCGCGGGCAACACTTGCAACGCATTGCCGACAATCCCGTAGTGTGCGAAATCGAAGATGGGTGCGTTCGGGTCGGTGTTGATCGCCACGATCACGTCTGCGCTTTCCATGCCCACGCGGTGCTGGATCGCGCCGGATATGCCGGCGGCGATGTAGAGCTTGGGCCGCACCGTCTTGCCGGTCTGTCCCACCTGGCGCTCCCCCTCGACCCAGCCGGCCTGCACGCATGGCCGGGTCGCACCCACTTCGCCGCCGAGCACGTTCGCCAGATCGAACGCCAGCTGGAAGTTCTCCGGGCTCTTCAACCCCTTGCCGCCGCTCACAATCACATCGGCATAGGACAGGTTGATCCGGTTGCTGCTCGCATCCGGGATAAAGTCGAGCAGCCTCGTGACGATGTCCGTCTCGATCATCCCCAGCGTTCCATGGACGATGTTGCCGGTGCGTTCGGCGTCGCGCAGCGGCATCGGCATCGGCATCACGCGCGGGCGCACCGTCGCCATCTGCGGACGGTACGCGAGCGTCATGATCGTGCACAACAGCGAGCCGCCGAAGGTGGGGCGCGTCGCCGCCAGCGCACGCGACGCGGGATCGATGTTGAGTTCGGTGCAATCGGCGGTCAGCCCGGTCAGCAGGGTCGTCGCTACGGAGCCGGCGAGGTCGCGGCCCATCGACGTCGCGCCCAGCAGCAGGATCTCGGGCTGATGCCGGTTGACGAGGTCGGTCAGCCCTTTCGTGAACGGCTCGTTGCGATAGCCTTGCAAGACCGGGTCGTGGACGATGTACGCATCGTCCGCGCCGTAAGTGAAGGCTTCTGCGGCGAACTGTTCGAGCGGTTCATTTGCGCCACCGAGCACCGCGATGCCCACTCGGCTGCCGAGCGTGTCGGCCAATTTGCGCGCTTCACCGAGCAGTTCCCACGAGACGCTGTGCACGTGTCCACGGTCGTGCTCGATAAAGACCCAGACGCCTTTGTAGGCCTTCAGGTGTTTCGGCAGTTCGAGATTGCGTCCTGCGCGGCCGGCGGGTTTCTTCGCGGGGGCGGCGGGTGTGTTCATGAACCCTCCTTCATCAGCAGGTCAGCTTCCAGGGTAGGATGGCGCGCGAAGATCTTTTGCAGCAGGTTCACCGACACGTCGCAAAGACTCGATGCGTCGAGGTCGAGCATCTCCGCTTTCTCGCTGCGCGGCGTCGGTCCAAAGACTTTGCTGACCACTGTCGGCGAGCCCTTCAGGCCGATCTTGCTGAGATCTTCGATGCCGGCCTGTTCGCAGTTCCATTTGTGCACCGGATAGCCGGCCGCATGAATCATCGCGGGCAGCGTCGCAAAGCGCAGTTCGTTGGTGTTCTCCAGCATTGTGATCAGGCACGGCAGCGCAGTCCTGAGCACGTGCACGCCGCCCTCGGCGCGGCGCTCGACGGTGATCGTGCGCGCATCGAGAGCGGTCTCGACGATGCGCGACACGTAGGTCAGCAGTTGCAGCCCGAGGCGTTTGGCGATACCGGGGCCGACTTGCGCGGTGTCGCCGTCGATCGTCTGCTTGCCAGTGAACACGATGTCCACCGCCTGCTCCTTCGCGATCTGCTGGATACCCGCTGCCAGCGCGTACGACGTAGCGAGCGTATCCGCGCCGGCGAATGCACGGTCGGTGAGCAGCACGGCGTCGTCCGCGCCGAAGCTGATGCACTTGCGCAGCGCTTCCTCGGCCTGCGGCGGGCCCATGCAAAGCAACGTGACCTTGCCGCCGAAGCGGTCCTTCAGTCGCAGCGCCTCTTCGAGTGAAAACAGGTCATACGGGTTGACGATCGCCGGAACACCCTGGCGCATGATCGTGTTGGTGACCGGATGAACGCGGATCTGCGTCGAGTCCGGGACCTGCTTGATGCAGACGACAATGTGCATGGTCTTAACGATGTGCATGGTCTTGCTCCACCTGTCAGGCAAGGGTGCGCGCGGGCAGCGACGCGCGCAGACTGTCGAGTGAAACGTGCTGCCGCCCATTTGTGTCCCGGAACACCTTGAACACTTTTTCCTGCGCCGGCGTGGAGGTGACGAAGTCGCCGTAAGCCTTCAGCAGCAGCGCGTGATATGACGCGAACAGGGCGGGTTCGTCGCCTTCCGGCAGCGCGTCGTGTTGCTGGATGTACTGAAAGAAGCGCTTGAGGATGTGCAGTCGACTCACGTTGACGACCTTCTGGTCGAACGGAATGCCGAAGAACTGCAGGAAGTCCTCGGCTGAGGACAGCGCCTTGAGTTGCTGGACAAAGCTTTCCATCGCGTTTACTCCTTGCAAGCGGATGAGGATCGGTGTGGACAGAACGTCGGCTCGGCGAACTACTTGTCGCAGGCGCCGCTGGTGGCGCACGGCGCCGTCGTGCCCGACTGTTCGGGTTTCGCGACGCACCTCGTGAAGCCGACCACAACGCCGCTCATGACAATTCTCCGACGGTGTGGCGCAACTCGATCAGGAAGCGATACAGGTCGGCGGCGCTGGGCGTTTGCTTGTGCTGGGCGGCATGGTGGCGGATACGGGTCAGCAGCAGCACGAGCAGCTTTTCACTGACGGCCAGGCCGAGCGCGTCATAAGCCCGGCGCACGCTTTGCGAACCCGAATGCTTGCCGAGCACGACCGAGCGTTCGCGACCGAGTTCGGCGGGATCGAAGCTTTCGTAGGTCGATGCATTCTTCGCGAGCCCGTCTGTGTGGATGCCGGACTCGTGCGTGAATACGCTGGCGCCGACAATGCTTTTGTTAAGCGCGACCGGGCGTCCTGAAGCCCGTTCGACAAGCCGCGAGATGCTCAATAGCGCGGTCGTGTCGACGCCGGTGTTGCGACCCATGATATGGCGCACGCCCATCACGATCTCCTCCAGCGCGGCATTTCCGGCGCGTTCGCCGAGACCATTGACAGTGGTGTTGGCGTGGGTTGCGCCGGCGCGCAGTGCGGCAAGGGTGTTCGCGGTCGCGAGCCCGAGGTCGTTGTGCGCGTGGATTTCGATTTCCAGATCGACCGCGTCGTGCAATCGCGCAATCGCTTCATAGGTCGAAAAAGGATCGAGGACGCCGAGCGTGTCCGCAAAGCGGATGCGTTGCGCACCGCACTGTTGCGCGTGCCGCGCCACGTCGGCAAGGAACGAGGGGTCCGCGCGCGAGGCATCCTCCGCGCCCAGCGAAACCTTGCGGCCGCTTTTGACGGCGGCGCTGATCACGCGATTCACCTGCGCGAGCACCCACGAGCGCGGCTGGCGCAATTTGTGTTGAAGTTGGATATCGGACACGGGAATCGACAGGTGAATGATGTCGGGATTGCAGCACAAGGCCGACGCCAGGTCCGCGTCGGTGAGACGGCCCCAGACCATTAGATCGGCGTCGAGATTCAGCGCGACGATGGTCTGCATGCAATCGATTTCCTCGGCACCCATCGCGGGGATACCGATTTCCAGTTCGGGTACGCCGGCGCTTGAGAGCGCCTCGGCAATCGCGCATTTTTCGGCAACCGTGAATGCGACGCCAGCGGTCTGTTCGCCGTCGCGCAGTGTGGTGTCGTTGATGATCGGATTCGACACGGGAAGTTGTCCTTTAGGCATTTGAACATACGGTTTGCAAGTACTGCGCCATGCACGCTTAGTGCGAATAGCCGCTTGCCGCGGGGCTTTCCGGTGTTCGCTGGCGCTGTGATGAAGCGGTTCCAACGAAGACCTGTCGCGAATGTCCTGTTTCGAACAGCCAGGTGTAGCGATGAACACGGTGCTGCAGAAAGCGATGCGCGATGCGATGGGCGTGGTCAGCCAGGACGTGCGGACGCGGCGATGACCGCTATGGCGCTTGAAGAGGCCGCACAGCGCTAAGGACGCATGCCCTCAATGCTCACGCGCGAGCTCGCGCGTATGTGGCGGCAGTTCGATCGTCAGGTCGGCGTCGCGCAGCTTTACGCAGCACGCGAGACGCGATTGCACGTCAAGGCCCCACGCATTGTCGAACTGGTTGTTCTCCTCGTCTTCGGGAGGCGCCAGTCAGTGAGATTTTCCTGATTGCCTCACACGGAAAACGAACTGCCGCAGCCACAGGTGCTCTGCGAATTGGGGTTGTGAATGACGAAGCGCGAACCTTCCAGGCTGTCTTCGTAGTCGACGCGCGCGCCGGGCAGGTATTGCTGGCTCATCGAATCGACCAGCAGCGTGACGCCGTCCGTGACGGTCTGCATGTCGTCGTCCGCCACCTGGTCGTCGAACGCGAAGCCGTACTGCAAGCCCGAACAGCCGCCGCCGGACACGTACAGCCGCAGCTTCAGGTTGGGATTGCCTTCTTCCTCGATCAGCGAGGCCACTTTCGCAGCGGCCTGAGGCGTGAATTCGAGTAGGCCGGGCATGACGCCGGGTGTGGCGGAAGCCGGTTGGGTGAGCGTTTCCATGGAGGTTCCTCTCAGGCTTGAATGGACTCACTTCGGGTTAGACGAGCAGGTCGGTTGCTCGGCGAGTTACAGGTCGTCGGCTGCTGCGCCTCGAATCGTCTGGCGCGAGCGAAAGTCAGACACGACCGCCTTGATCGCGTCCTCGGCGCGAGAATCGAGCAGTGGATCTCGACCGGCGGCAATGGCAGTTCCTCGACGATCTGATGCGTGCACAACGTCCCCGAGCGCATGCCGCGCTCGTGGACGCCGCCGTGCATTTGGCGCGCGATCCGCATGCGCGGCCGGAGCTCCACGAGGTCCAGACAATCTCGTGCGGGTCCCCGTTGACGAGCGAGCTGACCTGCTCGCGGGCCAGTTCCACCGCTTCTTCGCCGACCCAGCCGTAGGCATGCGAACGGCTGGCGGGATTGCCGTACATCTCGGTCAGGTAAGGCAGCATGCGTCTGATCACGCGCGGATCGACCGGCGTGGTGGCGGCATGACCCACATGCACCGGGTTGGCGCCGCGCGGATGGAGGCCGGTACCGACGCGTTGGAAATCCGACATTGCAGGCTCCTGAAAGCGGGGTAATGCGACCTTCAGGGCAACTTCCATGCCAATGGATTTTCACGCTCTAGTGGCCTCTTTCATCTGGGCCCCTGTTGTTTCGCTGTTGTTTTTGTGTCGATGCGCCCGACGAGTGAGGATTGCCGCCGTTCTTTTTGTCGGATTTGTCGTTACGCGCGCTGGATTGACATGCGCGATGGCTGAATCGTCAGGCGTAGAAATGCGCTTACTTCAAACGCTGTGCTTTGGGTCGATCGTGCGCCTTGAGCTGGTACATCGAAAGCGCGCAGCGCACGAAGGGGAAGTCAACGGTGAACATTCAGGCAAGCGTTGGACGGCGTCTACGAGGTGAGCAAGACGCTGGTTTCGTCGCTCGATGTGGCGAAAGCCTTGCGCGAGTCCCTGAACTATCTTGTGCAGACGATGGAGTGGCGGCGCGCCTTTGTGGTGCTGGCCGAACCGGACGGGCAACTGCGCGGCCTGAGCGCTACGGGTCTTTCGCGTGACGAGCAGCAGCGGACGACCGCACGTTCGCGACATCGCAAGCCGGGGAAGCCGGAGGGTGAACGCGAACGATTGATCTGGTTTGTGCGGGTCCATCTCGCTGGTTCGGAACATGCTGTCCGGGTCGTGTGAGATTTGTCGCAACACCGACACGACGCAACGAAATTGTAGGGATACGTCGCGCGCCGGGATCAAACAGAACTGCGAAATATATCCTAACCCGTTGATTCCTGGCGTTCTTGTCGAGTGGCATGGATCTGGCTCTATGGCTTTCGCGCGGCCGCCGTTGGTTGCGAGGAGATATGCATGCAAGCGAGTTCAAATGCGAGCGACTTGCCCGCAGCGGCCTATATCAGCATCGGGCAGATTAAACCGCTCGGCGTGAAGATCGAAGACCCGTCCACCGGTGGCGGCTGCGGCACGCACGGTGGCGAGGGTAAGGCCAGCTGCGGAGCGTCGGGTAGTCTCGACGACATGCCGCCGGACATCTGGGAGAAGGTCAAGAATCACCCATGCTACTCGGAAGAAGCCCATCATCACTATGCGCGCATGCATGTGGCGGTGGCGCCGGCTTGCAACGTCCAGTGCAACTACTGCAACCGCAAATACGACTGCGCGAACGAGTCGCGTCCCGGCGTGGTCTCTCAGAAGCTAACGCCGCAACAGGCAGTGAAGAAGGTCGTGGCGGTCGCAAGCGAGATTCCCCAGATGACGGTGCTTGGCATCGCCGGTCCCGGTGATTCGCTGGCGAGCCCGAAGAAGACCTTCGAGACGTTCCGGATGCTGCAGGAACAGGCGCCGGACATCAAGCTGTGCCTGTCGACCAATGGCTTGGCGTTGCCCGACCTCGTGGACGAAATCTGCAAGTACAACATCGACCACGTGACAATCACCATCAACATGGTCGACCCGGCGGTGGGCGAGAAAATCTATCCGTGGATTTTCTGGAAGCACAAGCGCGTGACCGGTTACGAAGCAGCCCGCATCCTTCATGACCGGCAGATGCAGGGTCTCGAGATGCTCACCGCACGCGGCGTGCTGACCAAGATCAACTCGGTGCTGATTCCCGGCATCAACGAGGAGCACCTGATCGAGGTCAACCGCGACGTCAAGAAACGCGGCGCGTTCCTGCATAACATCATGCCGCTGATCTCGGAGCCCGAGCACGGCACTCACTTTGGCCTGAACGGCCAGCGCGGACCGACTGCGCAGGAACTCAAGGCCGTGCAGGACGCCTGCATGGGCGGCGCCAACCTGATGCGTCATTGCCGCCAGTGCCGCGCGGATGCGGTTGGCCTGCTGGGCGAGGACCGCAGCGAGGATTTCACGCTCGACAAGATCGAGCGGATGGAAGTGGTCTACGACCTCGACCGCCGCCGTGAATACCAGCAGCGCGTCGAAGCCGAGCGTCAGGCGCAGCACGACGCGAAGCAGGAAGCGCTGGCTGTCTCTCGCGAGATCGAGGTCGCCGACGACATGAAGGTGCTGGTCGCGGTCGCAACGAAGGGCGGCGGCCGGATCAACGAGCACTTCGGCCACGTCACGGAGTTTCAGATCTTCGATGTCTCGGCAGCCGAAGCGCTGTTCGTCGGCCATCGCCGGGTGGACCTGTATTGCCTGGGCGGTTACGGCGACGACGAGCAACTACCGTCGGTCGTGCGCGCGCTCGACGACTGCCACGCGGTGCTGGTCGCGAAGATCGGCGCCTGCCCGAAAGACGAACTGGCGCAAGCGGGCATCGAGCCGGTCGATCAGTACGTCGGCGAATTTATCGAAAAAGCGGTGCTTGCCTGGTTCAACGACTACCGCAGTCGCATCGCCAGCGGCGCCATCGTGCACCGGGACCGCGGCGATGCTTCGATCCGCCAGGGTGCTTACACCTCGTCAGCCTCAGCGGCGTGACACCCCACACCCTTCCAGACAGGACAACAGGAGAGCCTCCATGCCTCTGAAGATTATCGCGTCCACCTGTACGGGATGCTCGGCCTGCGAACCGGAATGCCCCAATGTCGCGATCAGCGACAAAGGCGGCGTGTTCGCGATCGACCCCAAGAAATGTACCGAATGCGAAGGCCACTTCGACGACCCGCAGTGCGTCGCCGTCTGTCCCGTGGACGGCTGCATCGTTCAGGTTTGAGTCTGGCTCGCGGCCGGGCCGGCCATTCATCCATCAGGAGACTACGCATCATGCTGTCCAACGTAACCGTTACGAGCGCCGCCGAGAAGTTCATGCGTCGTATCGTGCGCTTTTCGGGCCTGCCGGCTGGGGCCGGCTTTCGTCTGGTGGTGAGCGCCGGCGGCTGTTCCGGCTATACCGCGGAATTCACCGCCGAGCCGGCGCTGCAACCAGGCGAACAGGAACTCGACATCAACGGCCTGCGCGTATTCCTGCCGGCTGAGAGCCGGCTGATGCTCGAAGGCATAACGATCGATTTCGCCGACACGCCAACCCAGTCCGGCTTGACCTTCTTCAATCCGAACCAGGCCGCTTGTGGTTGCAGCAGCAGTGCGGAATCGGCGCCGCCGGGCGTGGCGACCATCGATATCAGCGCGATTGGCCGCGGGCGGCCGCCGCTGCCGCGTCAGATCTCCTGAAGAGGAGCGATGGCGATGGAGTCCGGCGACCGTGCCCTCGACGACGCAATGACCGCGTTTGCGCAGAGCGCGATTGGCGGCGGCTTGCCGTCGGGCGTCAATGCATTGATCGCCGAGGCGGGTCGGTTGCGCGAGCGCCCCGACGAGGCGCTCGCGCTGTTGCAACGCGCCCGCGCCGCCGCGCCGCGCCATCCGGTGCCGTTGATCGCGCTGTACCGCTTTTACTTCTACGGCCATCAATTGGCGCAGGCGCGTGCGATCGGCGAAGACGCGCTGGCGGTCGCCCGCACCGCGCTGGGCTCAGATCTCGGCGACGAACCGCTTGCGGCCGCGATCGTGACCACGCGTTATGACGCGGCCGCGCGTTTTTATCTGTTCACGCTGAAGGGCCTCGCGTACCTCAACATGCGTCTCGGCGACTTTGAAGAAGCGCGCATGCGACTGCGCGAATTGCGCCGGCTCGATCCCGAAGACCGGGTGGGAGGCGCGCTGCTTTCGCAGGTCTTGGATCGTCATGAGACTGGCGTCGGGTCCGACGATGCAATGGATGCGCTGAGTGCGTATCCGACGCGCGGCTGGACGGGGACGCAACCATGAGCGTACAAAACGTGCGCGTACCAGGCGGCGACATTGCATTGCGCCACTGCCAGGGCGGCCCGCTCGACTGCGCCGGCTGCGGCTACGTGCGGTTCCGCGAGTTGCCGGCGGAGCACGGTTGCGGGCCAGGTCACGCGTGCATGCAGGATGCGTGCGCGCGCCGCATCGAGCGCTTCTTTCACTGGCATCCTGAACTGGCCAACGAGCAGCTTGCGCATGTCTGCCCGCGACGCTGCTATCGCGCCTCGCGTTCGATCCCGATTGGCGAGTGCGCTGGCAAGTCGCGCGGCGCGCCGCTGGCGAAATCGTGGCGTCGCTGCTGGATGACGCGGACGAAGAGGTGCGCGCGCTCGCGCGGCAGCGCCGGGCAGTCGGGCGAGGTCGCTAACCTGATGACCACCGGACAGACGCAACGATCAGCAGGAGTGAAGCATGGCTGACATCAACCGCGACGACGACCTGCTCGAGGTCGCGTTTCCCCCGCGCTTCAACTACGGCGAGCGCGTGATCGCACGCGCGGTGATCCGCAACGACGGCACCTACAACGGCAAGGACATCGGCGAAGTGCTGGTGAACAAGGGCGAGGTTGGCTACGTCACCAGCATCGACACCTTCCTTCAGCAGTTCTATATCTACGCGGTGTATTTCGTCGAGAGCGGCCACCGTGTCGGCATGCGCGCGAAAGAGCTATGCACGCTCGACAACCTGCCGGACGACGTGCTGCAAGGCTTGGGCGAGCGGGCCGAAGCGCTGCACAAGATCGGCACGCGGGTCCAGCCGGAAACGTCGCAACCGCAGGAGCCGCCAGCATGAGTATCGAACCGGTTCAGCCTGCTTATCAGTGGGGCATGCGCGTGATCGCGCTGGATGACCTGTGCAACGACGGCAGCTTTCCGGAGCGCGGCCAGGACGATTGTCTGGCCGAGGCGGGTACGGTCGGCGAAATCGTCAACGTCGGGCAGGTGGTTGAGAGCGGCGAGCCGGTCTATCTGGTGGAGTTCGGCAACTGTGTCGTCGGATGCACGGAGAATGAAATTGCGCCCGCACCCGCCGGCCTGCTACCCGAAGAAGGAGCCAAGTCATGACGGTTCAGGCGAGCGCGCCAGAAGCGGCGCTGCCGCGCGACGGTTTGCGCGCGGGCCGCCCGTTCGACCTGACCCAGCGCCAGATCGAGCAAGCGTTGCGCGAGCGTACCCGCTACCGCTATGTGCTGCCGCGCGTGCTGCGCGATGGGCAGGGGTTCCGTGTCGAGAGCCCGTGCTGCTCCCGCAATGTCGACGCGAATGGCGGGCTGATCGACATAGCCTGGCTCACGCGCGATGAAGACGGTATGTGGCACCTGAGCGCGCGCGATCATGCGTCGCACCGATGGATGCCCCAGCATGAGAGCACCGACCTGGCCGAGCTGCTGGACACGCTGTGCATCGATCGCGAATGCGTGTTCTGGCCGTGAAGCAAACTAACGGAGCCGGGCGACGATCTATCCCGACCACAACGCGACCATGCCGCCAGCCTCCGCCGTGGCAGGCGATGCTGTCCATCCTGACGGATGTGTGGGGCAACGCGTCGTCGCAGCATGCCGTCGGGCAGCAGGCGAAGGGCACGCTCGCTGCGGCCCGCGCGACGATCGCGCGAGCGCTCGGTTGCAAGCCCGCAGAGTTGATCTTCGCCAGCGGCGCCACCGAAGCCAATCACCTGGCCGTGTGCGGGCTGCACGCGGCGGCGCCGGAGGGCCGGCACTGTGGCGTATTCAGCGCGATCGAACATGCGGCGCACCTGAAGCTGGCGCGTGCGCTGGCTGCACACTGCTGGAGGAAGCAGCGCATCCCGCTTGAACCTGGTTTGAACCTGTCATCGATCTCCGGAGTCCGCAACCATGAAAGTCATGATCCGCAAGGACAGCAAGGGCGCGCTGAGCGCCTACGTGCCAAAGAAGGACCTGGAAGAGCCCATTGTCGCGATCGCGCAGCCCGGGATGTGGGGCGGTCTCGTCACGCTCGCGAACGGCTGGCAACTCGAATTGCCCGCGATGGCCGACGATACGCCACTGCCCATCACGGTCGAAGCGCGGCGCATTGCTGGCGTGGAGGAGTGAGATGAGCCTGAACGCCGAGCAATTGGACTTCGCGGCGGACCTGCTCCGCACGGCACCGACGCTACGCGACGCTGCCGCGCAATGGCACGAACGTTATCCCGAGGTGCGCACAATGCATGTCAGCGCAACGGTGATGCGCGACGAGACAGCAGCGCTCCGGTTCGGTGTGCGCAGTATCTATTTCGCGATATCGGCCGGGTATTACAGGACCATCACGCAGCGGCCTGAAGAGGCCGATGCGTTGATCCTGACCGAGGACAAGGCGCATGGAAATCGATGAGATCGCGTTGAGCGAACCGGCTTGCGCGGCGCGCGAGATCGATCTCGTCAACGCGGTGCTGCAATCCTCGCGTTGGAGCGACGGGCCGATGCTTGATTCGTTCGAGCGCGCGTTTGCGGGCTGGGTTGGCCGGGAGTATGCGGTCGCGGTCGCGAGCGGCACGCTCGCCACCTGGATTGCGTTGCGCGCGACGGGGATCGGCGCGGGAGACGAGGTGGTCTGCGCGTCGCACACCTGGCATCAGGTGGCGCAGGCAATCACGCTGGCGGGAGCCGTGCCGGTGTTCGCCGACATCGACTACTGGAGCGGTTGTCTGAGCGCCGAAAAAGCCGCGCAGAAGATCGGCCCTCGCACGCGCGCGATCCTCGCCGGCAATACCAACGGCCACCCGGCCGCGTGGGCGCTGCTGCGCGAACTGGCCGACGCGCAGCGCTTGCGGCTGATCGAAGACAGTACTGAGGCGTTGGGCTCGCGCTACCGGGGCCGCAACGTCGGCTGTTTCGGCGACGTATCAGTGTTCGACTTCTCCAGCCCGTCCGCGCTGTGCACAGGAGCGGGCGGCATGCTCGTCACCGACGATGACGAACTCGTCCATGAACTGCGCTATCTGCGCGAGCGGCGCGTCACGGACCGCGCGTCCGTCTCGGTCGGCTCGCGGGTGCCGCTGCAGGCGGGCATCAGTGATCTGACCGCCGCGCTCGGTCTCGCGCAACTGGCCGAACTCGACACGCGCCTCGCGCAGCGAAAGCAGGTCGAGACCTGGTATCACGAAGAGATGCAAAGCTTCGAAGGGATCAAGCCGGCCTACGTGGCCGAGGACGTCGAAGAAGTGCACTGGATGCTCTATGTTGTGCATTTGGGCAAGCGTTTTACGCAGAGCGCGCGCGCCCAGATGATCGACGACATGAAATCTTGCGGCATTGAGACGGTGGCCTACAGCCATCCGCTGCATCAGCAGTTCCACTACATGAACGCGGGCGATGCGATCGGCCGCAAGAGCGGCCTGTTGCCCGACACCGAGCGCATCGGCGATCGCGCGCTGGCGCTGCCGCTGCACACGCTACTCGACACCGACCAGGTCAAGTACATCGTCAAGACGCTGAAAGACACCGCGACCAACGTGGGCGCCGGCGCTGCCATTTATCTGTGAGGCGCACTGCATGACCGTTTCAGTCCAGACCATCGCCGAACGCCTGTGTGCGGGCGGGGTCATTCCGTACCTGGGACCGGCGCTGCTCGCGCTGTGCCCCGATACGGCCGTCCCTGCCACGCCGCTCGCGCTCGCCGAAATCATCACGGCCAAGGTCAGCGTGCTGCACAAGATCCGCACCCGGCTGACCCAGGCGGCGCAGTTCATCGAAAACTTCAAGCATCGCAAGTCGCTGGTGAGCGTCATGAATGAGGCCTTCGCCGTGACGCCGACGCCGTCGGCACTGCATTGCGCGCTGGCGGGCGATCGGCGCCGGGCTGGTTGTCGACAGCTGGTCCGACGACACCTTCGCCTGCGCGCTGGCGCAGGCGCGGCCGCAGGGCGGCTGGGCGCAGTTGCAGGGGCTGTCGCAGGCCGAGCATTTCGGCCATTGGTTCGCGGCCTATAGCGCAGACGGCGCGTTGCTGGATCACGTGCCGGCCTCGGGCGCGCTGCTCTACAAGCCGGCAGGACGTTTCCGTCATGGTCATCGAAGCGCGCGAGCGCGAGGGCGGCCGTGCTGACGCAATGTTGCGAAGCCACGCGTCGAGATACGGGCAGATGCCCTTCGCGCGTTCCAGCAGGCTGTCGGCGGTGGCCCGATCCAGCGTGCCGGCCATGAAGACGGTGAGACTGAGTGCCATCCCGTAGGCGTCCTCGAGGTTCATCTACATCGACAGCGCGATTCCCCGTTGGGCTCAGCGCAGCAGCTTGCGGCGCTCGGCCGGCGAATAGTTGCTGAGGTGCCCTTCGCGCGCCGCCTGACGCCGCGCGCGGGAGATGATCGCGCGGCTCTTGCCGGGCGAGGCCGGCGCGCTGACCTGCTTGTCCAGCGCGGTGCCGCCGCATTGCGGGCAGACGGGCGTGTGGCCGGCGCGCACCAGCGTTTCGAATGCGTGGCCGCAGGCCGCGCAGCGGTAGTCGTACAGGGGCATAGTGACCAGATCTCCGTTTCAGGTGGATGGGGCGCAGCGGATCGCCCGTTGGTGCGAGCTGTGGTCTGTCATTGCGCGCTCGCTAGAACTTCATCCCGACGCCTATTCCCAGTACCAGTGGGTCGATGTCCAGCCGGCCCAACGAACTATCGGCGACCGAGGCGTCCGTGTGCATCCAGATCTTTTTGATATCCGCGTTGAGAAAGACGGTCTTCGTGATCTGCACGTCGACGCCAGCCTGCACCGCCGGACCGAAGCTGCTGCGTGACACCTGGATGCCTACGGGGCCCGCGCTCAGGCCGTCGTTGTAGAAGTACGTGTAGTTGACCCCCGCGCCGACATACGGTCGGATCATGCCAGCATGGTTGAAGTGATATTGCAGCAGCAGCGTCGGTGGCAGCACGTTCACGCCACCGAGATCGCCGAGGTCGGACGTCACGTGGTGCCGCGAGGTGGCGAGAATCAGCTCGATGCCGATCGCGTCGCGGATCATATAGGTCAGGTCCAACTCCGGCACGAGTGCGTTATTGACACCCACGCCGAGCGACGACAACGTGCCGCTGGTGTGTACTTCGGGCTGGATCGAGATGGCACGCAGACGCACGAGCACGTCACCGGCGTGGATCCCATCCGCCGGCACCTCGCCTGCCATCGTGCTTCCGTTCGCGCTTACGTCATCCGCGTATGCCAGCACTTCGAACAAACCGGTAGTGCACAGGCTTGCCACGATCATGACGGCCTTAATCATGTGCTTCATCGCTTTCCCCTTGTTGACGTATGCGGGGAATTGTCGACGCGCAAATCAGGGCTGCCCTTGCGCAGGATCAACCGGTCCCGACCCCGAAGTCAAGATGCGACACCGGGTCACGCGTAGGAATGTCGAGATAGCGGGAGCCTTGAGGCCGGACTATTGGCCTTCAACCGCATTGACTGGTACCCAAGATGTTTCTCGCACCCGGAGACACCGATTTCGCAGCCATTGCCGGACTGGCTGCAGCCGCCGAACGGCACGCAGATCACTCTGCTACTTCTGCGCATGCAACAAGGTCATTACGCAAGCTTCGGCGTACAGGACTTTGCTACCAACGTTCAGCAGGCTGTCAATCGCATCCAGCCACTCGATGTGGTGGAACGCGCACTCAGCGGCGCACTGCGTCAGTGCACCGCACCCCGCCGCTTTGTTCGTCCTTGATCGACATCAATCACAAAGCTGGCCGGTTGTCGGACCATGACACTGCGAGTGTGATGCCGCATGCGTCAAGCCAGCTTGAGGTCAAAAGTGCCACAACCCGGACTTAACCACTATGACAGACAGAAAAGCCTTAAGGAAACGGTCGATAGCCATCGTCACGACATTGAGCGCCTGTCTATCGGGATGTGGTCTGACTGTGCTTGATCCAAAAGGGAGCGTCGGCGCGGCCGAGAAGTCGCTGATCGCCACCGCCACGTGGGCGATGCTGATCGTCGTGATCCCGGTGATCCTGCTGACGCTGTTCTTCGCGTGGCGCTACCGTGCGTCGAACCGTCACGCGGTCTATGCACCCAAATGGGCGCACTCGACGGCGATCGAGATCGTCGTCTGGACGATCCCCGCCCTGATCATCCTGTACCTCGGTATCCTGACGTGGCGCACCACGCATGAGCTCGACCCGTACCGGCCGCTGCAGTCGAGCGTGAAGCCGATCGACGTCGAGGTGGTCGCGCTCGACTGGAAGTGGCTCTTCATCTACCCGGACCTCGGCATTGCGTCGGTGAACCAGCTCGCCGTGCCAGTCGATACGCCGGTGAATTTCCGGATCACGTCGGACTCGGTGATGAACTCATTCTTCATCCCGCAACTCGGCACCCAGGTGTATGCAATGGTCGGCATGCAGACCCGTCTGCACCTGATCGCGGATGCACCGGGAAATTTCGAAGGCATGTCCGCCAACTTCAGCGGCAAGGGATTCGCCGACATGAAGTTCCGCACGCTCGCGACGAGCGCCACCGACTTCGACGCATGGGTGCGGAAGGTCAAGGCTTCGCCGGACCGCCTGAGCATGGACGAATACGCCGAAGTCGCAAAGCCGAGCGAGAAGCAGTCGGTACGCTACTTCTCATCGATCGACCAGTACCTGTTCCGCAACATCGTTGCCCGATACAACAACGGCAACGTCACGGCCTTCCGCGACGCCGCCTGTCGCACGCAGACCACGGAGTAAGCCATGTTTGGAAAACTCACGCCCGGCGCGATTCCGTTCGATCAGCCGATCATCATGGGCGCGGCCGCGTTCATGGCGCTCATCGCGCTGGCGGTCATCGTCACGCTCACGAAGCTCGGCCGCTGGAAGTGGCTCTGGACCGAGTGGCTGACAAGCGTCGATCACAAGAAGATCGGCATCATGTACATCATCGTCGCGGTGCTGATGCTCGTGCGCGGTTTTGTCGACGCCGTAATGATGCGGCTTCAGCTCGCGGTCGCGTTTCACGGCCCCGGTTACCTGCCGCCGCACCACTACGACCAGATATTCACCGCGCACGGTGTCATCATGATCTTCTTCATGGCGATGGCGCTGATGGTCGGCCTCTTCAATCTTGTCGTGCCGCTGCAGATCGGCGCGCGCGACGTCGCCTTCCCGTTCCTGAATTCGCTGAGCTTCTGGATGACGGCGATCAGCGCGATCCTGATCAATCTGTCGCTCGTGATCGGCGAGTTCGCGCAGGTCGGCTGGCTCGCGTATCCACCGCTGTCGGAGCTGCAGTTCAGTCCCGGCGTCGGGGTCGACTACTACATCTGGAGTCTGCAGCTCTCCGGCGTCGGTACGCTGATTACCGCGATCAACTTCTTCGTGACGATCGTCAAGCTGCGCGCGCCCGGCATGACGCTGATGAAGATGCCGGTGTTCACGTGGACCGCGCTGTGCTCGAACGTGCTGATCATGGCAACGTTCCCGATCCTAACCGTGACGCTCGCACTGCTCGGCCTCGACCGCTACGCAGGCATGCACTTTTTCACCAATGAGCTCGGCGGCAACGCAATGCTGTACCTGAACCTGATCTGGGCGTGGGGCCACCCGGAGGTGTACATCCTCGTGCTGCCCGCGTTCGGCATCTACTCGGAAGTGATCGCGACCTTCGCGAAGAAACCGCTGTTTGGCTACAGAACGATGGTCTACGCGTCGTGCGCGATCACGGTGCTCGCATTCCTCGTGTGGGCGCACCACTTCTTCACGATGGGTTCCGGCGCGGACGTCAACGCGTTCTTCGGCATTATGACGATGGTCATCGCGATCCCCACGGGCGTGAAAATCTTCAACTGGCTGTTCACGATGTACCGCGGTCGCATCGAGTTCACCACACCCGTGCTGTGGACGATCGGCTTCATGGTCACGTTCACGATCGGCGGCATGACGGGCGTGATGATGGCGATCCCGGGCGTGGACTTCGTGTTGCACAACAGCCTGTTCCTGATCGCGCACTTTCACAACGCGATCATAGGCGGCGTCGTGTTCGGCTATCTCGCAGGCTTCCATTACTGGTTCCCGAAGGCGTTCGGCTTCAAGCTTGACGAGAAGCTCGGCAAGCGGGCGTTCTGGTGCTGGTTCGTCGGCTTCTACGTGTCGTTCGTGCCGCTCTACGTGCTCGGCTTCATGGGCATGACCCGGCGCCTGAATCACTACGACAACCCGACCTGGCATCCCTGGCTGTTCGTCGCCGCATGCGGCGTGGTGCTGATCGCACTCGGTGTCGTGCACCAGATCGCCCAGGTCGTCGTGAGCGTGATCCATCGCAACGAGCCGGAATACGGCGACCTGACGGGCGACCCGTGGAACGGCCGCACGCTCGAATGGGCCACCGCGTCGCCGCCCGCTGTCTACAACTTCGCGCGCATACCGGTCGTCCACCAGATCGACGCGTTCGCGCACATGAAGGAAAGCGGCGCAGCAAATGCCGCACTGGCGCATTACGAGGACATCCACCTACCGTCGAACACCGCGGACGGGTTCCTGATCGGCGCATTCAGCCTCGTGCTCGGCTTCGCCGGCGTCTGGCACATCACGTGGCTCGCCGTGCTGGCCTTCGTCGCGATCGTCGCCGCGCTGATCGCGCGTAGCTTCCGCGACGACCATGGCTACGTGATTCCGGCCTCGCGCGTGCGCGAAATCGAAGCACGTCGCGGCGGCGCACGCACCCCGGCCGCCCTTGAACTACCCGAATCCGCGGAGACCTGATCCATGTCGCAATCTGCATTACTCGTCCATCACGGCAGGTCGAGCGCTGACCACGGCCCAACGCCCACCGTATTCGGCTTCTGGCTGTACCTGATGACCGACTGCATGCTGTTCGCGTCGCTGTTCGCCGTGTTCGCCGTAATGGCGCACGAGTTCGCGGGCGGCGCGTCCGGACGGGACCTGTTCGACATCCCGGGTGTCGCACTTCAAACCGGCGTGCTGCTGCTGAGCAGCGCCACCTACGGCTTCGCGATGCTCGGCGCGCAGCGCCAGGGGCGTGGTGCCGTGATCGGCTGGCTCCTCGTGACGTTCGTGCTTGGCGCGCTGTTCCTCGCGTTAGAGCTGCGCGAGTTCTCGCACCTGGTCGCCAATGGTGCTGGGCCCAGTCGCAGCGCCTTCCTGTCGTCGTTCTTCACGCTGGTCGGCACCCACGGCCTGCACGTAACAGCCGGCCTCGTCTGGATGGCCGTGCTCGTCGTGCATGTCGTCCGCTCGCCTGAACTGTCCGGTCGCGACCTCACGAGTCTGACATGCCTGAGCCTCTTCTGGCACTTCCTCGACATCGTGTGGATCTGCGTGTTTTCGTTTGTCTATCTCGGGAGCATGCTCTAAATGGTCCATTCACACTCGACGTCCACGACCGCCTCGCGTGGTGACGTCGCCGGTTATATCACCGGTTTCGTGCTTGCCGTGGCGCTGACTGCTGGCTCATTCTCGATCGTCACGCAACGGTTGCTGCCGTCCGGCTCCGCGATTATGGCGCTCGCGTTGCTGGCGTTCGTGCAGATTGTCGTGCATCTGGTGACGTTCCTGCATCTCGACCTGTCGCGCGGCCAGCGCTGGAACGTGCTGGCGCTATGCTACACCGCGCTCGCCGCGCTGTTCCTGATCTTCGGCACGATCTGGGTAATGCACAATGTCAGCATGAACATGATGTCGCGCTGACTCGCCACCAGCGCGAAACTGTCTGGTCACATCATCGCGGACACGGCATGCAGCCGTCGGCCGCGTGCGTAGTGTTGTGCTGCACCGCTCTACCGGTCTTCTTCATGAACAGTCCGAATCACCCCGTTCCCGCCAATGAGCCATTGCCCCATCGCAAGGTCATCCGCTCGTGGCTGACACCGTTCGCCGAACGCCGCACCGCCTACGCGCTTCTGCTGCTCGTGTTCGACTACGTTTTGCTATTGTGTGCGCTCGCCGCGAGCGTGTTCGCGCACGGGTTCGTGCTGAAGACCGTATTCGGATGCATGGCGGGCTTTGTCATCGGACGGCTCTTCGTCATCGGTCACGACGCATGTCATGAGAGCCTGACCCGGCACCGCACGCTCAACCGCTGGCTGGGCCGGATCGCCTTCCTGCCGTCGCTCACGCCGTACAGCCTGTGGCAAGTGGGTCACAACGTGGTGCATCACGGCTACACGAACCTGAAAGGCGTCGATTTCGTGTGGGCACCGCTGACGATCCAGGAATATCGCGCCTTGAGTGGGCCACGGCGCGCACTGGAACGTATCTATCGCAGCGGCTGGGCGCCCGGTCTCTACTACATGATCGAAATTTGGTGGACGAAGATGCTTTTCCCGTCGCGGGCCGCAATGCCGACGCGGCGCCCCATGTTCTTCCGTGACTGCACGCTGATATCGGTGTTCGCACTGCTTTGGATCGGCGCGCTCGCGTGGATCGCTCGCGCGACGCAGCGGGGGGTGGTCCCGTCAATCGCATGCGGGTTCGCGGTGCCGTTCCTGTTCTGGTGCGCGATGGTGGGTTTCGTCGTGTACGCGCACCACACGCATCCGCAAATCCGCTGGTACGACGATCGCGCGAAATGGGGGCGTTCAGATCCGTTCGTATCCACGACGGTGCACTTGACCTTTCGCTGGCGTGTTGGCGCGCTGTTTCATCACATCATGGAGCACACCGCGCATCACGTCGACATGAGTCTGCCTCTATACGGGCTCGTCGGTGCTCAGCGAACCCTCGAAGCGATGCTTCCGGAACGGATCGTCGTGCAGCGGTTTTCGTGGCGTTGGTACTTCGACACCGCACGAGGCTGCAAACTATACGATTTTTCGGCTGATCAGTGGACCGACTTCGCTGGTCGCGCGACGCACGTCCCTCTTAGTAATTGAATCGGTCGTAAGAAAAAATGTCACACCGTACGGCAAAATTCGCCCTATTAGCCTTCTGGCTTTGCAGGGAATCAGTGCAAGCCGTAACGCATAAAAAAGCCTGCAGGCCAGCACTACCATAAGCCGGGAAGACGATTAATACGAACACTGCGGTTCGCTCGGGGGCCTTCATCTAATCCCGCAACTCGGGGTTCCGTGCTTTCGCTCGGCGTTCGTTACGTGCGGCCACTTCAGGTCGCGTTCAATGCAATTTGAATTCAATAACGAGGGTAAAAATGCCGGATATCAGCGGAAATGCGACAGCAATTGGCGAGGCAAACACTCAGCAAATGTGTGCTGCCCTGACCGTTCAAACCTATGTAAATAGCGTTCTCGAACAGCCCCAGGTGGATTTTTCTGGCATCGACGGTCTGTCGCAATACCAGACACAAATCAACGACGGGCTCACCACCGCGAGAGGCCATGCGATCTATTATCTGGACACGCTGCAGCCCAGCCTGATCGAAAACATGGCAAACATCGACAACTACTACCAGCTCAACAAAGCACTACCGGCGACGCTGCCGGCAAGCTCGACTGTTGCTGAGTGGACAGCCGCCCTCACGGCGGTGCAGCAGGAGTCGGTGAAATACCAAGGCGCCGCGAACCAGATTGTCACCAACCTCCAGACGCTTGGCGCGAATCTAACGACGGACTCAGCGGACTTCACAACCACCGTTACCAATATGAATAGTGCGGTTGGCGGAGCAGACGGGATTCTCGCCACCATCAAAGGGGAACTCAGCAAATTTCAGGCAGAAATCGACGGCGCAATCGCCGGAATCGTTCTGAGCGGGCTGGCTGTCGTAGGCGGCGTATTTGTCATCTGCGTAGGGGCGATCGCTGATTTTGTCACCGCTGGCGCGTCTACCGGTGCAGTCATCGGCGGCGTTGGCATTGTCTTGGTGGGAGTCACCGGCGAAGCCGGCTCGGCAGCCGGGCTCGTCGCAGCGAATAAGGCGAAGGCGTCGCTGCTCACCGAACAAGCGGACCTGAAGGAAGAGGTAAAGCTCGCTACGGCGATTAGTGGCGGCTACACATCACTTTCTACGTAGGTCAATGGTGCCATTACTGCAGCATCGGCGATGGCAGACGCGTGGGAAAGCATCACATCTGATCTGGGCGACATCATCGCCGATTTGAACAACGGGATTTCGAATGCGGACGAGATCCGCACCCTGTTCATAAACGCGGCAAACGGCGAAATCGGGACGCTCCTGGCGGACATCCAGACGGTCAAGGGCCAAATGGCTGGCGTAACCGTGCAATCGGCCGCCGCGCAACAGACCGTAAGCGATCTCATCGCGAAGGTCGCCAATCTGCCCGCCTAAGCAGAAGTGGCGTAACGCGATCCGCTAGCCCGTGCGGCCTCCGTCGGGATTGATTCCAACGGAGGCGGGCCCGTCATACCACAACGAAGGAAAGAGACAACATGGGTCCTTTTTCACAGACTTTGGCCGCCCTGAACAGTAGTGTCTCCAAATTGCGGTCCATCCAAGGATTGCCCGGCGACGCGGTGCCAATTCAGAACTCCGTCTGCAATTCTCTTATCGGCATTCTGAAGGACGCCGCTCCTTTTCAGACGGCCCTGCTCGGCTATACCGGTTCGGCAATCACCGCGCTGAATGGTGCGCTCGCTGACCTTAAAAAAGGTGCAAGTCCGGGCTCGATAGCCAAAACTGTCTCGGACGTCGCTGCCACCATCAGTACGTACCAACAAAGCGCGACATCACTACTCACCCAATCGAACGCTGCCGCGGCTCTCATGTCGTCGTCGTTTACGCAGCTAGCCCACGTCGAAGGCTCTATCCAGAGTCAGATGACGACTTTGCAGGCACAGGAAGGCGCGGCACGGGGCCAATTGGCTGCCGCACAAAAGCGTTACTACTATCTCCTTGCACTGGGGCCATTCGGTCTACCGGGCCTTGCGGCTGCGCTTGGTCTTTATCTCAAATGGAAAAGCGATGCTGCCGCGATTCAGAATCGCATCAACTCGCTATCGAGTCAGATCGGCGTGCTGCAGGGTTTGGTCACGGCGTGAAAGACATTGGCCACCGCCGAGGCCTCCAGCCTTAGCGACCTGACAAATCTGAAGACCGCGATCGATGACACTGCCGCAGACTTCACCGTGATTATTAACGATCTCAATCAGGACCCGTCTCCCTCCGTCGTTGAGCTTCGTTTAACCACTTGTATCGCAATGCTCGGCGTTCTACAGGCCGACGCTTCCTGATAGTTCGAAGCTTTCGCGCTGCTCAATCGGTGGCGGAAGCCACCGATGAGTGGCAACCAGCGTGCCATACTGAACGCATCTCAAGACGTGCCACCGGGGCTCGGGGTGAACATACCGTGTTTACGCCGACCGAAAATTCAGCCACATGTAGGGATCGCGCCGACTGAAAATTGAGCCGGGCAATCAACCTATCCTGCTAGTTTTTCTGGCAGGGTGTTTGGGGATGATCCCGATGACGATGATTGGCAAGGTGCGGCAGATGTTCCACCGCCAGAACAAGTCGGTACGCGAGATAGCACGTCTCACAAGCCTGTCGCGCAACACGATTAGTAAATATCTGAACATGGATGTTCAGGAGGAGCCGAAGTATCAGCGGCGCTCCCAGCCGACCCGGTTGACGCCGTTTCATGAGGTGGTGGTGCGGGCGCTCAGCGTCGACGCGCGGCGACCGAAGAAGGAGCGGCGCACCGCCTGGATGCTGTTTCAGGAGATCAAGGCGGGCGGCTACGACGGCTGTTACTCGCGGGTGACCGATTTCATCCGGGGCTGGCGGCAAGGCGAAGGCAAGGCGGTTTCGAAATCGGTGTTTGTGCCGTTGCGATTCGAGCTGGGCGAGGCATTCCAGTTTGACCGGTCCGAGGAAGGACTGGTTGTCGGCGGCATTTACCGCAAGCTGCAGGTGTCGCACATGAAGCTATGTGCGTCGCGGGCGTTCTGGCTGGTTGCCTATCCGAGCCAGGGGCACGAGATGCTGTTCGATGCCCATACGCGCTCGTTCGCGGCCTTCAGCGGGGTGGCCCGCCGGGGCATCTACGACAATATGAAAACGGCCGTAGACAAGGTTCACAAAGGCAAGGGTCGCACAGTAAATCCGCGTTTCGCAGTGATGTGTTCGCACTACCTGTTCGATCCGGACTTCTGCAACGTCGCCAGTGGCTGGGAGAAAGGCGTCGTCGAGAAGAACGTGCAGGACAGCCGTCTGCGCATCTGGATTGAGGCGCGTGCGCAACGCTTCGGCAGTTTCGCTGATCTGAATGCATGGCTGGCGACCCGGTGCCGGTCGTTGTGGGATCAGGTGAAGCATCCGGACTATCGTGACCTGAGCGTCGCCGACGTGTTCGAGCAGGAGCGCGCCCATCTGATGCCGATGCCGACACCGTTTGACGGTTACTGTAAGACTCGCTAACAAAGCCTGTCATCCGAAAGCAAGCAGCAGTTGCAGCCCGAGGTCGGCTGCCATGTCGAACGCGCTGCGGCCATCCGGTGCGCACAGTTCTGCGTTCGCCCCATGCGCAAGCAGCATCTGCAGGACGTCGAGGCGAGCGCTCGCGGCTGCCTGCATCAGGCATGTGATGTCGTCGTCGTTCACATGGTCGATCGGCGCGCCGGCGTCGATCAGCCGCAGGATGGTCGCGGGGCCGCCGTGCAGGCACGCGAACCAGAGCGCATGGTTGCCGTCGTCATCGAGCGCGTCGGCGCGTGCGCCGAGTGCGAGCAACGCTTCGACCACCGCGTCCTCGCCATGCTGCGCGGCGCGCATCAACGGCGTTTCGCCGTTCACGCAGCGCGAATGCGGAGCAGGGAAGCCGTGGTACGCCAGCCAGGTGGAAAGTGCGGCGGGCACGATCGTTTCGAGTTGTGCATCGGGGTTCCGGACAACGCGCGAGGCCAGGCGTTCGCGGACGACGAAAGCAGTGTCGGTGTGCATGATCATGGTCGCGTTCGGGTGCAAGGGAACATCGGTTGGCGCAGCCGCGCGGGCGGCGGCCGCAGGGACCCGAGCCTCAGACGGGCCGGTTCTCGTTGGGGTTGCGCACCGGCCCCATCAATTCAAGTCCTTCGCTGTAGGTGATCGTGTCGAAGGTCACGTCGAACTTGATGGCCGCGTCCGCTACCGCATCCAGCTTGCCGCCTGAGTCCTTTTTCTTCAATTCGTTCTTCTCGAGGTACAGCAGTTCGAGCATCTCGTTGTAGACGGTGGACTCGAGAATCGGCAGCACATAGAACCTCGCGCCCTTGTACGGCACCTGATATCGCTTGCTCAGGTCGATGTTGTCGCAAAACAGAAAATACTTGCCGTCCGCCGAGAGCGTGTCGCTGAGCACCTCGGCCACGTCCTTCAGATGCTCGAAGCTCAACAGATACCCGGCGAAGAACGGCAAGTGCTTATGGCCGATCGTCGCGCATGCCATCACCTGATCGCAGGTCAGCTCCGGCGGCCGCGCTTCGTCGGCGAGCTTTGGGGCAAACCGCAGCGCAAGTTCGCCGCGGAAGCCGACCCGGCCGAGCCTGTTCGTCAGTCCCTTGAGAACCGGGTTGAGCAGACGGCCTTCATGTTCGAGACGGGCGAACGCGGTGTCGTCGATCTCCTTGTGCGCGAGCGTTTCGGTCATCACAGATCCTTGGGTTAAACAGCGTTGAAGAGGGATTCACGTCTGCGTATTGCGCATCCGGTCGGCGATTTTGAAAAAGGCCTGCATCAGTTCATTGCGTAGCACCGGATCGACACCCGTCTCGTCGAACGCGGCGCGCATGCAAGCTAGCCACGCATCCCGTTCGGCGGTGCCGATCGCGAATGCGGCATGACGCGTGCGCAGCCGTGGTTGGCCGTGCTGTGCCGAGTACCGCTTGTCGGCGCCGAGCCATTCGCACAGATACAGCACCAGCACGGCCTTCGTCGAAGTCAGGTCCGGGCGATGCATCGCGCGAATGCGCTGCGCGTCGGCCCGCGTATCCATGTGTCGATAGAACGCATCGACCAGGCGGATGACGGCGGTCTCGCCGCCTAGACGGTCGAAGTGCGTCTCGCGCGGCACGGGTCGCGAAGCTTGGGTGACTGGTGTGTCCATGGCGCGATCAATGCAATAACCGAACCAGGCCGCAACCCGGCGATTGTCCGGCTGCACGCAGGCCAATGCGACAGAAATCGCACGACAAACGCGCCCGAATGGTTTCATTGGCGACGAAGTTCGCGTGGTTTGTCGCGAAATCGACAAGACAGAAGAGGAGTCCGCAAAAGTCCCGTACCAACCGCCGCAGCGCGGCGGGGCGGACGCGTCGCAGTACCGCTGGTGACGTGGCACAGAAGCTGCGTTTGGAGTCCAGCGCGGACACAGGTCCGGCCGATGCGTGACTCGATATAAGAAGACCCATACAGGCACGACAGGCTGACATGGTCGCGGTTACGCAACCCTGGTTTCAACCCTTCTTCCTGAATGGAGAAATGCAATGTCTAAACTTCGGCAAATCGCTTTCTACGGTAAAGGCGGTATCGGCAAGTCGACCACCTCGCAGAACACCCTGGCAGCCCTGACTGAACTCGGGCAGAAGATCCTGATCGTCGGCTGCGATCCCAAGGCGGACTCTACCCGCCTGATCCTGCATGCAAAGGCGCAGGACACCATCCTGTCGCTAGCGGCCGAAGCCGGCTCGGTGGAGGACCTCGAACTCGAGGACGTGATGAAGATCGGTTACCGCAACATCCGTTGCGTGGAGTCCGGCGGTCCGGAACCGGGCGTCGGCTGCGCGGGCCGTGGCGTCATCACGTCGATCAACTTCCTCGAAGAAAACGGCGCCTATGACGGCGTGGACTACGTGTCGTACGACGTGCTCGGCGACG
Source organism: Paraburkholderia sp. 31.1 (assembly GCF_014397645.1). NCBI lineage: Bacteria > Pseudomonadati > Pseudomonadota > Betaproteobacteria > Burkholderiales > Burkholderiaceae > Paraburkholderia > Paraburkholderia sp. 31.1. Next base: position 24,546 of record NZ_VZQN01000047.1, on the reverse strand, counting down.
TGGTGTGCGGCGGTTTCGCAATGCCGATTCGTGAGAACAAGGCGCAGGAAATCTACATTGTGATGTCCGGCGAAATGATGGCCATGTATGCGGCCAACAACATTTCAAAGGGCATTCTGAAGTACGCGAACAGCGGCGGTGTGCGGATCGGCGGGCTCGTGTGCAACGAGCGTCAGACCGACAAGGAACTCGAACTCGCCGAAGCGCTGGCGAAGATGCTCGGTTCGAAGCTGATCCACTTCGTGCCGCGCGATAACATCGTGCAGCACGCCGAGTTGCGCCGCATGACGGTGATCGAGTTCGCGCCCGAATCCAAACAGGCGGAAGAGTATCGCCAGCTCGCCACCAAGGTGCACAACAACGCGGGCAACGGCACGATCCCGACGCCGATCACGATGGATCAACTGGAAGACCTGTTAATGGAGCACGGAATCATGACGTCCATCGACGAATCGCAAGTCGGCAAGCCTGCAGCGGAACTGACCGCCTAAGCGAGCGGCGCTGCGCGCGGCCCGGTGTTCTTCTTCACGCGAAGAACCGGGCCATGCCGGCTAACCGCTGCCAGGCTTGATACTCACCCTATGGAGCATTCCCCCATGAGCGTCACTGTTGAAGAGCGCAAGGCCGCGAACAAGGCCCTGATCGATGAAGTGCTGAAGGCCTATCCGGAGAAGATGGCCAAACGGCGCGCCAAGCATTTGGGCACCTTCGAGGACGGCAAGCCCGACTGTGGCGTGAAATCAAACATCAAGTCATTGCCGGGCGTGATGACGATTCGCGGTTGCGCGTACGCCGGCTCGAAGGGCGTGGTCTGGGGGCCCATCAAGGACATGATCCACATCAGTCATGGTCCGGTCGGTTGCGGCCAGTACTCGTGGGCCGCGCGTCGCAACTACTACATCGGCACTACCGGTATCGACACCTTCGTGACGATGCAGTTCACGTCGGACTTCCAGGAAAAGGACATCGTCTTCGGCGGCGACAAGAAGCTCGACAAGATCATCGACGAGATTCAGGAACTGTTTCCGCTGAACAAGGGCATCTCGATCCAGAGTGAATGCCCGATCGGCCTGATCGGCGACGACATCGAGGCCGTCTCGAAGACGAAGAGTGCGCAGTATGAAGGGCACACCATTTTGCCGGTGCGCTGCGAAGGTTTTCGCGGCGTCAGCCAGTCGCTGGGCCACCATCTGGCTAACGATGCGATTCGAGACTGGATATTCGACAAGGCCGATCCGGACAAGCGGCCCGAATTTGTTTCGACGCCTTATGATGTTGCGATCATCGGCGATTACAACATCGCCGGCGATGCCTGGTCGAGCCGGATTCTGCTCGAAGAGATCGGCCTGCGCGTGATCGCGCAATGGTCGGGCGACGGCTCGATCGCCGAGCTCGAGAATACGCCCAAGGCCAAGCTCAATTTGCTGCATTGCTACCGCTCGATGAACTATATCAGCCGGCACATGGAGGAGAAGTACTGCATTCCGTGGGCGGAATACAACTTCTTCGGCCCGTCGATGATCGAGAAGAGCCTGCGCGAGATCGCCAGCCACTTCGACGACACCATCAAAGCCAACGCGGAGAGGGTGATCGCCAAGTATCGTCCCCTGGTCGATGCGGTGAACGCGAAGTTCAGAGCGCGCCTGCAGGATAAGACCGTGATGCTGTTCGTTGGCGGCCTGCGTCCGCGCCACGTGATCGGCGCCTACGAAGACCTCGGCATGAACGTGGTCGGCACCGGCTACGAATTCGGCCACAACGACGACTATCAGCGCACCACGCACTACGTGAAGGACGGCACGCTGATTTACGACGACGTGACCGGCTACGAGTTCGAGAGGTTCGTCGAACAGGTCCAGCCCGATCTGGTCGGCTCCGGCATCAAGGAAAAGTACGTGTTCCAGAAGATGGGCGTGCCGTTTCGCCAGATGCACAGCTGGGACTATTCCGGTCCATATCACGGCTATGACGGCTACGCCATTTTCGCACGCGACATGGACATGGCCATTTCCAGCCCGGTGTGGGGGCTCGCCAAGGCGCCCTGGAAGAAAAACCCCTAAGCGCCGGCCACCGCGCCGATCACCGGACTGACCACCGGCCGGCAGGCCATTGAATTGAATATCAGGAGCATCCCGTGCCCCAATCCGCAGACCAGATTCTCGACCAGGAATTCCTGTTCCGTGAGCCCGAGTACCAGAAAATTTTCCGCGCGAAAAAGGAAAACTTCGAGTTCAACCATTCAGACGAGCAGGTCAAGCAGATCGTCGAGTGGACCAAGAGCGAAGACTACCGGCAAAAGAACTTTGCACGCGACTCGCTCACCATCAACCCGGCCAAGGCCTGCCAGCCGCTCGGCGCAGTGTACGTGGCCAACGGCTTTCACAAGACGCTCAGTTTTGTGCATGGCTCGCAGGGCTGTGTAGCGTTTTACCGCTCGCACTTCTCGCGTCACTTCAAGGAGCCGACCTCGTGTGTCAGCTCGTCGATGACCGAGGACGCGGCGGTGTTCGGCGGCATGAACAACATGATCGACGGCCTCGCAAATGCGTACAACCTGTACAAGCCCGACATGATCGCAGTCTCCACGACCTGCATGGCGGAAGTGATCGGCGATGACCTCGACGCGCTCATCAAGAGCAGCAAGCAGAAGGGCAGCGTGCCGGAAGACTATGACGTGCCGTTCGCGCACACGCCGGCCTTCGTCGGCAGCCACGTGACCGGCTACGACAACGCGCTCCTCGGCATCCTCAGGCACTTCTGGGACGGCAAGGCCGGCACAGCGACGCCGCTTGAGCGCGTGCCCGACGACAGCGTCAACTTCATCGGCGGCTTCGACGGCTACGTGGTCGGCAACATGAAGGAAATTCGCCGCATCTTCGATCTGTTCGGCGTGACGGTGAACATCATCTGCGACCCATCCGAAACGTGGAATACGCCGACCGACGGCGAGTTCCGGATGTACGAAGGCGGCACGACCAAGGAGGAAGTCGAGCGCGCGTTGAACGCGAAGGCGACCTTCGTGTTCCAGGAATACTGCTGCGAGAAGACCAGCAAGCTCATTGGCGAGCATGGACAGGAAGTGGTGGTGCTGAACTCGCCGGTTGGCGTCGCGGGCACCGATCAGTTCCTGATGGAAATCTCGCGCGTGACCGGCAAGCCGATTCCGGCGCAACTGGAGAAGGAGCGAGGCCAGCTCGTCGATGCGATGGCCGACAGCCAGGCTCACCTGCACGGCAAGCGCTTTGCACTCTACGGCGACCCGGACCAGATGCTGGGCTACACGCAGTTCCTGCTGGAACTCGGCGCCGAGCCGGCTCACGTGCTGGCGACCAACGGCAACGAAACCTGGGCTGCGAAGGTGCAGGCGCTGCTCGACGCGTCGCCCTACGGCGCCGGCTGCAAGGTGTATCCGAAACGCGACCTGTGGCACATGCGTTCACTGCTGTTTACCGAGCCAGTGGATTTCCTGATCGGCAACACCTACGGCAAATATCTCGAGCGCGATACCAAAACGCCGCTGATACGCATGGTGTTCCCGATCTTCGATCGCCACCATTACCATCGCTTCCCGACCTGGGGCTATGAAGGTGCGTTGCGGGTGCTGGTCACGCTGCTGGACGAGTTCTTCGAAGCGCTCGACGCCAACACGATCGACGTGGCGAAGACCGACTACAGCTACGACATCATTCGCTGACGAGGAGAGCGCGGCCATGGCAGACACAGCAGATGCATCGGGCGCGGCAGATGCAGTTCTGGTCAAGATGACGCAGGACGGCCGTAACGTCGAGGTCATCAGCGGCTAGGTTTGCCTGGCCGGTGTGGGCGAGGCCGACCACCTCGTCCCGCTGCTCGAACACCCGAACCGGCAGATGATCGCCCAAGTGCTGCCCGGGGCCCCGCGCATGTGGCCGGCCGGTTGCCATTGACGCACGAGGAGATTGCGATTGCACAGGGTGCGATGTCGGCGGCTCGGTGGCAGTTCGACGCGAGCCCGGCGGGTATCGCGCCGCGGTTACCTCGCGCGGTGTGGGCGAAGATTGCGGCGGAGGATGTCGAGTAGCGGGGCACCGCTGAAAACGAAATTGCTGCGCTGTGTGTAGCTAGCCTGCGTGACGAACCTCAGCGAGGGAGCGGGGCATGATCTATGTAGTCGCGCAGTCTGACTCCGTGCCGCTGCGTGCCTGGTTCGCAACCAGTTGATGGTAGAGATCGCCAAACTGGCTGGCCGGATAGCGTGGATTTGCGACGACGTTGGAACGCCGTGGGATGTTCAGGATCGCAAGCAAGCTGTGACGAAACTGCTCAGTCTGAATATGGGCGGCGAGATCGGCAAGCAGAGTGGAAAGAGACATGGGGCCAACGAAGATCAAAAAGATCCTCATTGGCCGCAGCCCTGCTGGCGTCTAAAAAGACGCCAGCAGGGCTGCGGCCGCGCGAAGCTGGCTTCACGTCAAGTGTTTTTTTAACTTGATTGAGTTCCGGCGCGGCAGACGCGCTTAACTTGGGTGGATCGAGGTGCCGCCGGGTGCCGGATATCGATTGCGCGAAAACCATACCCGTTTTCCGGATCAGTGCCGCAGGCGTCAACGAAGTTGCGCGCGTACAGGCTCATCGGTCGTCAGATGGATCCCATATTCCAGGTTCCGTGTTGCGGGATTATATAAAAAGCATACGTAATTAAACTGCCAAGGTGAAACGCATGACCAGCAAATTAACCAGCCGTCAGCCTTATGCCAGCCCGTTGGAGCGAATACAGAAGCGCGTGAGGAACAAGCGCGCTTCTATTCCGCGGCGAAGCGCAACCTGTCTTGCGGCCCTTGCATATATCGCGGCCATTCCTTCATTGTCTTTCGCGAATTGCACGACATCGAATAACTCGACGACGTGCGACACGAGCGCCCCGTCGCCATGGTCAAGCACGATCGGAACCGGCCCGACCACCGCTTCAGGCTCTACTGTGACAGTAGGAGCAAACGCACAGATCGTGGTGGGCGATGCGACAGCGATCGCGCTTGCCGACAACGCCACCATCGTCGTTCAGTCAGGCGCGCAAGTAAAAAACAGCGCGCTGACGGGTAACGGCACGTACGGCACCGGGGCCGATACGATCGCCTTCCGGAACAACAGCACGCTGACAGTGGAACAGGGCGCGGCCGTCATCTCTGGCGGGACGGAAGGCAACGCCGAAGCCGTCAATCCGGTGGGTACAGGCAATACCATCATCAACAACGGGACGATCCAGGGCGTCCATAGCGCTGCGATCTGGTTCCAGAATACGTCCGGCTCGAATACCGTCATCAACAACGCGACCGGCGTGATCGAGGCGCCGGGAAGCGTGATGGGCGCGTCCGGCAACGGCGCGGTCGACTTCACCAACCGCGGACAGGTGATCGGTAATCTGGTCTTTGCCGGTGGCAACGATACGTTGCGCCTTTACACCGGTTCGTCGGTGAGCGGAACCATCAACGGAGGCGGCGGCAACAACCTGTTGACGCTGAACGGCACCGGAACGGACACGCTGCCGACCGGCATCACGAACTTCCAGACGCTGCAGAAGCAGGACACCGGTACCTGGACAGTCGCGAGCTCGATGGGCGCGATGGGGGTCACGTCGGCCGAGGTGCAGCAGGGAACGCTCGCGCTGACCGGCAACAACACGCAGTACACTGGCACGATGCTGGTCGATCAGGCGGGCATCCTTCAGGGATCGTCGCAGAGCCTGCCAGGCGCGATCACCGATAACGGTCTGGTGCAGTTCGCGCAGGCCGCCAACGGCACTTATGCGGGGCTCATCAGCGGTACCGGCTCGGCGGAGAAAGACGGTGCCGGCACGCTTACGCTTGCGCCCACCGCTGCGGGCGGCAATACGTATACCGGGGGTACCGTACTGAAGCAGGGCGTACTCTCGGTGTCCGCAGATAACGCACTCGGCGGCACGGCAGGCGGCGTGACGTTCGACGGGGGAACGCTGCAGCTCGGCAGCAGTTTCGACCTTGCCAGTACGCGCGCGTTATCGGTTGCCGCGGGCGGCGGCACCATCGATACACAGGGCTTCCAGTCGACGATCGCGCAAAACGTGACGGGTACGGGCTCGTTCTTCAAGACCGGCTCGGGCACGTTGACGATCGACGGCTCGCTCGTCGGCCCGATCGCCGCGGAGGTGCAAGAGGGCACGCTCGTGCTCAACGGCAGCGGCGCACAGCATACGGGCAGCGTGACGGTTGATCTGCCCGGCACGTTGCAGGCGAGCGCCCAAAGCCTGCCGTCGACCGTTACCAACAACGGTCTCGTGCAATTCGAACAGAACGTCGACGGGACATATGCCGGGTTGATCAGCGGGACCGGCGTCGTGGAGAAAGACGGACTTGGCACGTTGACGCTCGCGCCGGGCGCGGTGGGCGGCAATACGTATACCGGCGGCACGGTGCTGAAACAGGGTGCGCTGTCGGTGAGCGCCGACAGCGCGCTGGGCGGCGCGACCGGTGGCGTGGCCTTCGATGGCGGCACGCTGCAGTTCGGCAGCAGCTTCGACCCGGCCAGCACGCGTGCAATCTCGATTGCGGCAGGCGGCGGCACGATCGATACGCAGGCGTTTCAGTCGACCCTCACACAGAACATCACCGGCACCGGTGCCTTGACAAAGGTCGGTGCGGGGACGCTGGTGCTCGATGGGGCGAATACGTGGTCGGGCGGCACGACGGTAAGCGCCGGCACGCTCGCGGTCGGCGATGCGTCGACGTCCGCCGCGTCGATGACCGGCGCGACGAGCGTCGCTGCGGGAGCGACGCTCGGCGGCTACGGCACTGTCAACGGCGACGTGACCAACAACGGCACCGTCGCGGTGGCCAATGCGTTGGCGCAGTTTGCCGGCGGCGCACAGGGCAATTTCACGATCAACGGCAAGTTGACGAACGCGAATCTCGTGCAGATTGGCGGCGGCAAGAGCGCCGGCAATTCACTCGTCGTCAATAGCTACGTCGGAAACAATGGGGCCATTGCATTGAATACCGTTCTCGCGGGTGACAACGCGTCTTCGGACAAGCTCGTTGTGAACGGCGGCACGGCAACCGGTGCGACCACGCTGAAGGTGACGAACGTGGGCGGCCAGGGCGCGGCGATCACGTCGAACGGCATCCAGGTCGTCGCCGCGACGAACGGCGCCACGACTGATGCCGGTGCATTTTCGCTCGCAGGCGGAACGACGAAAGCCGGCGCATACGAGTACTACCTCGTCAAAGGCGGCGTGATGGCCGGCACGTCGCAGAGCTGGTACCTGCGCAACACCGTGCCCGCTGCGCAGAGTGCGCCGGCCGACACGAGCGGCAGCGGCACGACAGCCGTGACCAGCACCCCCGCGCCGGGCACACCCGCACTTCCCGCCGCGAGTGCTGATCCGATTACGCTTTACCGCCCTGAAGCGGCCCTTTACGCGGAGCTTCCTGCCGTTGCCCGGCAGCTCGGCATGATGCAGATCGACAACTTCCATCTGCGCCAGGGCGAGCAGTCGTTGCTGAGCGAGAACGGCAGCCTGCCAGCGGCGTGGGGACGTGTGTGGGGCGGACACAGCACGCTGTCGCAAAGCGGCGACGTCGCGCCCGGGTTTTCCGGCTCGATGACGGGAGCGCAGGTCGGTCAGGACCTGTACGCGAGTACGACGGCGAGCGGTCACCGCGACCACTACGGGTTCTTCCTCGGCTTTGGACGGGCCACGGGTGATGTCAGCGGCTTTGCAGTCGGCGTGCCGGATGCCGCGGCCGGCCATCTTGGAATTAGCGCATACAGCATCGGCGGCTACTGGACCCACATCGGACCGAGCGGGTGGTACACAGATGCGGTGGTTTCGGGCAGCTCACTGGTGATCGATTCGTCGTCGCGCGACGGGGTTAGCGCCACGACGCACGGAAATGCGGCGACCGGTTCGCTTGAAGGCGGTTTGCCGTTCGCGATCGGACACTCGCTCACGCTCGAACCGCAAGCCCAGCTGATCTGGCAACACCAGACGATCAAGGATCTGAACGACGGAATCTCGAACGTCACGTTCAGCAACGGTAATACGATGGTCGGCCGTCTTGGCGTGCGGCTCGCCGGCGTCTACGAGGCGGCACGCGTGACCTGGCAGCCTTATCTGCGGCTCAACCTGTTGCGTTCGTTCGGCAGCACGGACAAAGCGACGTTTGGCGGCGTGACGCCGATCAGCACGTCGGTTGGCCAGACCACCGGGCAGATCGACGCGGGGATGGTGGCGAAGCTGACGAAGCATGGAAGCGCGTTTGCGACTGTCAGCCTCGGCACGAACCTTGGGGGCGAACACCAACGCGTTGTCACTGGAAACGTCGGCGCGCGCTGGACCTGGTAGCACAATTTACCAGGTTCGAGCAATTTGTCTTGCCGCACCTTACGGCAGGAAGCCGGGGACCGGCATCCAAACTGACCGCGCACGCGATCTTCAACTACATCCTGAAACTGTTTTACCTCGGTTGCCAATGGAAGGCGCTGCCGATTGCAATGGATCGGCACGGCAAGCCGGAGATTCACTACACGAGCATCTATCGGGCCTTTCGGCGCTGGCAGGCATGCGAATGTTTCGACGCTGTCTTCCTCGCGTCAGTGGTGCGGCTTAGCCACGACCAGTTGTTGGACACCAGCGTCATCCATGGCGACGGCACCACGACGGCGGCGAAAAAAGGCGGCGACAATATTGGCTTCAGCGGCCACAAGCACATGAAGGGTGACAAGGTAGTGGCCTTCTGTGACCGGAACTGCAATGTGATCGCCCCGTTCGTGTCGGCGCCAGGCAATCGCAACGAATCGCCACTGCTGCGAGACGCGTTGCCGCAGGTGATGCGGATTGCCCGTGAAGCCAGGCTGGACCTGCGTGACACCGTGGTCAGCCTGGACGGCGTCTACGATTGTCGCGCCAACCGCAAGGCGATCTTCAACCGCGGGATGGTGCCCAACATCAATCCGAACCCGCGCGGCAGGAAACGCACAAAGCGAGGTCGCAAGGCGCTGTTCGATCTGGCCATTTTTAAAGAGCGATTCCGAACGATCGAGCGCGTGTTCGCATGGGAAGATAAGTTTCGTCGCCTGCTACTTCGCTTCGATCGTATCAGTCAGTTGCACTACGCATTCAAGATCATGGCCTACACGATGATCAATCTACGACACCATTGCGGTAGTTGATCTGACAGTTGAGGTCCATGCTTCATGTCCGGCGCAGCGCGCCGTGATCCCGTTCGTCCTCATCCTGCGGAAATACATCCATGACAACACAAAACTGCCTCGTCCCCCTCCTCGACGCGGCTGGTCTCGCCCGCTTGCCCATTCCGTTGACCGCCGCCAGATCGCTTCAACCGAAACTCGCAACCAGTTGGTCGAAACATTCGCATGCCTGCCAGCGCCGAAAGGCCCGATAGATGCTCGTGTAGTGAATCTCCGGCTTGCCGTGCCGATCCATTGCAATCGGCAGCGCCTTCCATTGGCAACCGAGGTAAAGCAGTTTCAGGATGTAGTTGAAGATCGCGTGCGCGGTCAGTTTGGATGCCGGTCCCCGGCTTCCTGCCGTAAGGTGCGGCAAGACAAATTGCTCGAACTGTTCGAGGCTTAATTCCGTTGGAATCCGTTGCCATTGCTGGCTTTGCGCCATTATCGACCGCCAAAGATCGGGAATTCTAACGAGGCTCCGCCTCAGACCGACGAGTGGTATTGGTGACTGCGTGGCGCGGGGGGTGTAGGGTGGCTCCGGTCGAGCCGGCTGGGACAAGCCCAGCGATGTACGAGCTCGAAGCTCAATGGGTCCGAAGACCCGTGGACGACCGGAGCCTGTCATGACGTTATCACAGAGTGTGTGCGAAGTTCTGCGCGCTCACGTCGTGCTCGAGAGCGAGTGCATCGACCGGATGTACCTGAACGTGTACGTGCCACAGTTGCAGCGCGTGGGCGGCGTGGTGTGGTACCTGCGCGGGCATCTAGGTCAGCGCTTCGCCTCGACCGCGACCGTGGCGCCCAAGACCGTGGCCTTCGTGGCAAGCATCGAGAAGTTTGTCGCCGAGCAGGGTGTGGATCTGGTGAGCTTCGGCAAGCACGAGCGCAAGGACGACATCACCCAGCAGTATCTGCAGCGGTTCGACGCTGACGAAGGGATTCTGTACGTCGGCCGCGCCCAGGAGAAGGCGCGCGTGGTGCGCACCGAGCGGCGCCGTTCTGCACGCACCGGCATGAGCTATCCGTGGGTGGTCGATGCCAGCGCGATGGTGAACCACTACTACTTCTACTGCGTGGACGACGACTTCGGCCCGTTCTTCCTGAAGTTCTGTTCCTACTTTCCGTACAACGCCAAGCTGTGTATCAACGGCAACGAGTACGCCAAGTGCCAGTTGCGCAAGCGCGGCATCGCCTTCGAGGCGCTGGACAACGGCATCCTCTCGTGCGAAGACCCCAAGGCGCTGCAGCGAATCTGCGATGGGCTCGACGAGCGCAAGATTGATCGGCTGCTGCGCAAGTGGATGGCACGGCTGCCGCATCCGTTCGAGCGTCATGATCGAGCCGCGGGCTACCGCTACGCGCTGTCGATCCTGCAGGCCGAGTTCGCGATGACCCAGGTGCTCGATCGACCGGTGACAGGCCGCATCCTCTTCGAGCAAATCATCCGCGAGAACCTGGACATCGGACGCCCGGGCCAGGTGCAACTGATCTTCGATCGCCGCGTTAATCGGCGCACCCCGGGGCGCTTTCGCACCCGGGTGATCACTGAAGGGGTCACCCCTTCGCTGCATGTGGACTACAAACGTTCACGCATCAAGCAGTACCACAAGGAGGGTCAGGCGCTGCGTACCGAGACCACCATCAACGACACCCGCGACTTCGGCGTGGGACGGCTGCTGTGCAACTTGCCCGAGCTACGCCGCATCGGCTTTGCAGCGAACCGGCGCATGCTCGAAATTGAGCAGATCAGCCACGACTGTGCATTGGGCGAAGACGCGTTTCAGGACCTGCAGCGTCCGCGCCATGTTCACGGGCAGCGCGCACCGGTGCTGCGCTTTGCCGACCCGAACGTCCAGGCGCTGCTGCATGCGCTGGTGATGTTCGTCTTCGTCGCACGCGGCTTTACCAATCAAGACCTGCGGCAAGCCTACGCCGTGCTGCTGGGCCTGCGTCCCGGCGAAATCGGCCCGGGGCGCATGAGCTACGAGCTGCGACGCCTGCGCTTGCATGGCCTGATCGAGCGAGTGCCCAGGACCCACCGCTATCGGCTCACAAACCTTGGGCTGCAAACGGCACTCTTCTACACACGTGTGTACTCGCGCATCTTGCGCCCGGGCCTTGCATTGGTTAGCCCTCAGGCGCCTGCGGAGTCGCCAGCGTCTTTGCAGCGCAGCTTCCGCACCGCCGAGCAGGCCGTCAACATCTGGTGCGATCAGGTCAAAATCGCCGCGTAGAAAACTTGACTCGACTGCTACAAGATCAATTCAGTCAAGGAATCTAGCGGATCCGGCGGAAATCGGCGAAAGTCATACCTTAGCAGCCTTGAGAAACCCGCAACCAGTTGTCGCCTACGACGACTTTGAGCGCGAGGTGGCGGCGTCCGACCCGTTGAGCCTCGCGGAGATCAATGACGAGGTAACGCCGCGCGAACTGCTCGCTCTGGTCGACGACGTTTCCGATGCGAACGGACGGGCAGAGTACCTGTCGATCTGTGCGGTGGGACTACGCGAAAGCTCCACGGATGCGCCACGCGCTGACTGCTTACCTGGCGGTTCGCGACCCCTTGGGGCCGGATGCGTTGCTGGAGGCGCGCGCGAATGCGATCGCACGGTTCCTGCTCCATACGGAACGGCAAGGCAGGCAGTGAACGTGTGTTGTGGTTCTCTGTGTCGCGAACCGTCTGTCGCAGACCGTTCAAACCCGCCATTGCGATGCGCGCGAGCGACTGCTTCAGCGCCAATTGGCACGTTTTCAAGGCGTTTCCCGGTGGTATGGAACTTGCCACTAGAGAAACGTCCATCCATCAGGAGCACGTCATGTCTGCTTCGCTCAATGCCCAAATCGCCGAAGTTTTCGACGAGCCGGGTTGCGACAGGAATCAAGGCAAGAGCGAGAAGGAGCGCAAAAGGGGCTGCACGAAGCAGCTTTCGCCGGGTTCGGCCGCAGGCGGGTGCGCGTTCGACGGCGCGAAGATCGCTTTGCAGCCGGTGGTGGACGTCGCACACCTCGTGCACGGGCCAATTGCCTGTGAAGGTAACTCGTGGGACAACCGGCACGCCGCTTCGTCCGGTTCGCAACTCTATCGCACCGGCTTCACCACCGATATCAACGAACTCGACGTGGTGTACGGCGGCGAGAAGCGCCTGTTCAGGAGCGTGCGCGAAATCATCGAGAAATACGATCCGCCCGCAGTGTTCGTCTACCAGACCTGCGTCACTGCGCTGATCGGCGACGACATCGAGGCAGTCTGCAAGCGCGCCACCGAACAATTTGGCAAGCCGGTGATTCCGGTCATTTCCCCCGGTTTCGCCGGGCCGAAGAATCTGGGCAACAAGCTTGGCGGCGAGGCGATCCTCAACCATGTGATCGGCACGCGCGAGCCCGAGTACACGACGCCGTACGACATCAACGTCATTGGCGAATACAACCTGTCGGGCGAACTCTGGCAGACCAAGCCGCTGCTCGACGCGCTAGGCATCCGTATCCTCTCGTGCATCTCCGGCGACGGGCGCTACAACGAGATCGCAAGTTCGCATCGCGCCAAGGTCAACATGATGGTCTGCTCGAAGTCGATGATCAACATCGCGACAAAGATGCAGCGGCGCTACGGCATCCCTTACTTCGAGGGCTCGTTCTATGGGATCGGCGACATGAGCGACACGCTGCGCCATATCGCCAGCCTGCTCGTGCAGCAGGGCGCGCCGGACGATCTGCTCGAGCGTACCGAGCGCCTGATCGCCGCCGAGGAAGCGCGCGCGTGGGAGCGCATCGCGCACTACAGGGCGCGCCTTACCGGCAAGCGGGTGTTGCTCATCACAGGTGGCGTGAAGTCTTGGTCGGTGGTTTCCGCGCTGCAGGAAGCAGGGCTCGAAATCGTCGGCACCAGCGTCAAGAAGAGCACTAAGGAAGACAAGGACAAGATCAGGGAGATCATGGGCGACGACGCCCACATGATCGACGGCATGACGCCGCGCGAGATGTACGCGATGCTCAGGGACGCGCGGGCCGACATCATGCTGTCGGGTGGCCGCTCACAGTTCGTCGCATTGAAGGCCCGCATACCGTGGCTCGACATCAATCAGGAACGCCACCACCCTTATGGCGGCTACGAGGGGATCGTCGAGCTGGTGCATGAGATCGACCGCGCGATCTACAACCCGGTGTGGCAACAGGTGCGGATCCCTGCTCCGTGGGGCGACGACGGGGGAGCGCTCGGTGTGGTCCAGGCGCAAGCCGCGCGCCCGCTGTCGAGCGCCGCGGGGTGGGGGCGATGAGCCTCGAACCCGGTATACCGACCTGACGCCCCCGAACTCGAGAACATGCCATGGCCGATGTCGTCGAATCTATGAAAGCCTGTGCGGTCAATCCGCTCAAGATGAGCCAGCCGCTGGGCGCGAGCCTCGCGTTCCTTGGGCTCGATGCCTGCATGCCCGTGATGCACGGCTCGCAGGGCTGCACGTCGTTCGGCCTCGTGCTGCTGGTGCGCCACTTCAGGGAGGCGATCCCGCTGCAGACGACAGCCATGGACGAAGTCACCGCGGTGCTCGGCGGCTACGAGAACATCGAGGCCGCGCTGCTCAACATCCGCAAGCGCGCTGCGCCGAAGGTCATCGCGATCTGTTCAACAGGTCTCACCGAGACCGAGGGCGACGACGTGGACGGCTATCTCGTTACCGTGCGCAAGCGCAAGCCCGAACTCAACGACACCGAGATCGTCTATGTGTCGACCCCCGACTATGTCGGCGCATTCGAAGACGGCTACCGGCATGCGATTACCGGCATCGTCAACGCGCTGGTCAAGGCCTTGCCAACGGTGGCCAATCAGGTGACGCTGCTGCCCGGCAGCCATCTGTCGCCTGGCGACATCGACGAACTGCGCGAGATCATCGAAGCGTTCGGCTTCGATGTCATCGTGCTGCCCGACATTTCCGGCTCGCTCGACGGCCATATCGCGCCGGACTGGCGCGGCACCACACTGGGCGGTACCACGCTCGCGGAGATCCGGGCCGCGGGTGCATCGGCATTTACGATCGGCGTGGGCGAGCAGACGCGCGACGGCGCCGAGGCATTGCATGCTATCGCCGGCACACCGTTCGAAGTGTTCGGGCGGCTCACCGGACTGGAACCCAACGATCGTCTGCTGCAATTGCTCGCGCAGCGCTCCGGACGACCCGTTCCCGCGAAATACCGGCGTCAGCGCAGCCAATTGCTCGATGCGATGCTAGACGGCCATTTCTACACCGGAGGCATCAAGGTCGCGATCGGCGCAGAGCCCGATCTGCTGTTCGCGCTCGGCAGCATGCTGCACGAGATGGGCGCGCAGTTGCGCTGCTGCATCAGCACGACGCGATCGCGCGCGCACGCGTTGCTGCCCGCTGATCAGGTCGTGATCGGCGATCTCGAAGACATGGAGCGCGCCGCGGTGGACTGCGACCTGCTGATCACCCATTCGCACGGCAGGCAGATGGCCGAGCACCTGCAAAAGCCGCTCTTCCGGATCGGTTTTCCGGTCTTCGACCGGGTTGGAAACGCACATCGACGCTACGTCGGCTACCGCGGCACGATGAACCTGATCTTTGAGATCGCCAACCTGATGATCGAGCAGATTCCGCATCACGATCCGGGCGACTGGCCGCTGCCGCAGGCCGCTATCGATCTGGCCGCGCGCGATCCGGCGTGCGAAGCGAACATTCCTGTCGTCGCGGCCGGTGCTTGACCCACCTAAAGGAGCACACAGCATGAAGATCGCGTTCGCTACCCAGGACAGGCAGTTCGTCGATGCGCATTTTGGCTGGGCGAGGAGCATCGTCACCTACGACGTCACACCGGACGGCTACCAGTTCGTCGAGGCGTTCGACTTTGGTGACAAGCTCGAAGAGGACGGCGACGAGGACAAGCTCGCGCCCAAGCTCGAAGCCATCAAGGATTGCGCGATCCTGTACGTCGCCGCAATCGGCGGCTCGGCCGCGGCTCGAGTGGTTGCGCTGAAGATTCATCCGATCAAGGTGCCGCGGCCCGAGTCCATCGAGGAGACTCTCGGCAAGTTGCAACAGGTGCTGAAGGGCACGCCGCCGCCGTGGCTGCGCAAGGCGCTGGCGAAGGATGGCGAACGTGTATACGACTTTGAAGACGATGAGGTATCCCATGGCTGAAACATCCGCAATTCCGTCCAAGGCCAGCGACGAAATGCTGCTGGTCGCACCGTTCGTGCAGCAGCTCGTCAGGCAGTTGCGCGCGCAGGACACCCACGGCGTGTGGGACGGAAAGACCGACCTGCAACTGCTCAAGCCGTACATCCACACGCCGGAGGAACGCCGCGCGATTCCGATCATGGGCGACCCCGACCCCGAAACGCTGTGGCGGCTCGAGCTTTTCTATAGCGCGATTGCGGTGGCGATCGAGCGTGAGACCGGCCAAATGGTTTCGCCGATGATGAAGATGAGCCACGAGGGCTTCGGCCGCATGGTGTTGATCGCGGGGCGGCTCGTTGTCGTCAACAAGCAGTTGCGCGACGTACACCGGTTCGGCTTCGCTTCGCTGGAGACGCTCGCCGAGGCGGGCGCAAAGCTTCTCGACGAAGCGGTCGAGGTGATCCGGATGTACCCCGCCGTCGCACAGTACGGCGCCTGAAGGAATCGTGAGGGGACCGAGACGATGAGCACCGATGCCGATGAACTCAAGGCGCACCTGAAGAAACTCAACGCGCAAGCGACCCGGGCGAAGTTGGACCTGCACGACCTCTCAGAGGAACTCCCGACCAACTGGGAGAACATTCTCGCTGTCGCCCAGCGCTGCCATGACGCCCACGCCGCGCTGATGGCAGCCCGCAAGGCTGCCGCTGCGGCAGCGGCCTGAACCAGCGAAGCCATGGAGCCACATCATGAGCGATACCTTCAGCGTTACGCTGCCAAGCGGCGCCACCTGGACGCCGACGTTCGTCAACAGGCTCGACGAAGAAAAATGCATTGGTTGCGGACGTTGTTTCCGTGTCTGTCCGCGTGGCGTGCTGCAACTCGTCGGGCTTAACGAGGACGGCGCGCACGTCGCACTGGACGGCGACGACGAAGACGAAGACGACGACGAGTACGAGAAGAAGGTGATGATTATCGTGCATCGGGAACTGTGCGTCGGCTGCACCGCGTGCGCGAAGATCTGCCCGAAAAAGTGCTACACGCACGCGGCGGCCGTTCTCTGAGCGATGCCGCGATGGACGCCTATGCAACCCTGATGGCGTGTGCGGTGGATGCGGGCGATCCCACCGTGCTGGCACTGGCCGGCGTGCTGTCGAGCGGGTTCGAGCACCACGGCGTCGATGTGCTGCCGATGCCCGGACTGGACGCCGACCAGACGCGCCGGATGCTCGCGCGCTGGTTCCCGGGTGCCGGCTCGGCGCTCGGTCTTACGTGCGTCTTGTCGCCCGCCACGATGCCGCGTGGCGACGAACTGGAAGACCTGGTGGCGTTGCTCAATCACCATGCCGATCCCCGCGCCGGCCCGGCAGACGAGGCGAACTGCGTGGCCCATGCATTGGCCTGCGCGAGCCTCGGGCAAAACCACCTTTGGCAAGACCTGCTTCTGCCGTCGCGGCGCGAGTTGTCCGCATTGATCAGCCACTGGTTTCCGCGGCTGGCCGCGAAGAATACGCATGACATGAAGTGGAAGAAGTTCTTCTACAAGCAACTGTGCGAGCGCGAGGGCCTGTTCATCTGCAAGGCGCCGAGTTGTGGCGTCTGTTCGGACCATGCGCTTTGCTTTAGAGCGGAGTAGGCAGCACGCGTCGGTCACCGCTTCGATTGTGTCGCGTCGCGGGTGGCCGACTTCGTGGTCGAGTCCTGCGGCGGGCTGCTGTATTACGGCGAGCGGCATGCGCATCTGCAGGCGGGCTTTCGGGCCGCCGTTGCTGTTTGACGAAGAGGGCCGCGAACCTTGGCTGATTCAACTTTGGCACGCGTTCGACGACGTCGGTTTCCCGCCCGCGCTGCGCGCCGACTTCTGGGGCAGGGCGAAGTCGCTGTCCGAGCATCGGCTGACGCCGCACGCGCGTCATGCCGGCCGGACGCGCTACACGTACGACACGGTGCGTAGCTGGTTTCTCACTCCGGCAGCGGGCGAACGGCTTGCGGGCCATGCCACGAGGCGCTCGCCATGAGACCCATCCCGCCTGCCGTTGCCGTAACGGTGCGATCCGAAGCGCAGCCCGTCATGAATCAGAACCGCGGCACATGCCTTCCCGACAGCAGTGCGAGCCTGTCGCTGGAGCGCGCGCGGGCGCATGTCGCGAGCCTGCAGCACGAGTTGTTCGCGGTTGAGCAGGCGCTGCTCGACGAGCGCGCATTGACGCGCGCATTGAGCGGGCGTCGATGGGTTTATGTGGGCGGGCGGCCAAGCATCAACGCCGTGCTGCGTGCGCTGGTGGAGGCGGCCGGAGGCGAGTTCGTTCATCACACCGGGACCATCGACGACGATAGCCGTGCCGAAGGCTTCGAGGCTTTGCTGTCAGGCGCCTACCGGGTGCTGTGCCCATTGGATCTGATCGACCCGGACTCGCTGGTCGCGCTGCGGCGATTGTGCGCGCGTCACCGCGCGCCGTGGTCCGCTTTGCGTTCGTCGAGCGTGACGAGCTTCATCGCGGGCGTGTTGCGGGCTCGGCCTGCCCAGCCGCACGGCGTGGTCGCAGCGTCGCGCTTCTGCCTGAGGCATGGCTGACGTCGTCATGACTTTACGTACCGCGAGATGTGGGCGCAAAACTTGCCTTTGACGTGGTCTTTCCACGAGAGGGCCTGCCATGTCGGATTCCGCACAACGCTACGGCCTTTTCCTCAACGTCGAGAACCCCGACGGCGACGCGCGCGATGCGCTGACGCAAACCGTGCGTAATGCGCCGGCCATAGCTGGCATTAAGACATGAGGCGTCGACGTAACAGCGCCACCGACAGAAAGAACGGCAACACCGTGCAAATGCAGAGAGCGCCAATATGCAAGGCAACACTGCCCACCGGGCGTCCGAGCATCGCGGGACGGATCAGGTCGACGGAATGTGCGAGCGGCAAGAAGCGCGCTACGTCGCAAAAAACGGCAGGTAGCTTACTGATCGGGAAGATCACGCCGCTCAGGAGCACCATGGGCGTGAGAACGAGCGTTTGATAGAACACGAAGTAATCGTGACTGGGTGCAAGCGCCGTGAGGATCATCGCCAGACTCGCGAAGGCGAGGCCAGTCAGGGCGATGGCAGGCAATGCATAGAGAATGGATGACCACGCTGCATAACCCAGCACGGTGGCTACCACCATGACGGCGATGCCGGCAAAAAAGGCCCTGGTGGCGGCCCATGCCAGTTCACCGAGAACGATATCGCCGAGCGTGAGCCGTGTGCACAGGATCGCTTCCCACATGCGCTGAACATGCATGCGAGAGAAAGCTGCGTAAATCGTTTCGAAGGTCGCGGAGGTCATCGCGCTCGTGGCGACCATACCCGCCGCGAGAAACGCGATATAAGATGCGCCATCGACGCGACCTACCATTATCCCGAAACCAAAGCCGAGGCCGAACAGATAAATCATAGGATCGGCAAGGTTACCGAGAATCGAGGCAAACGCGACTTTTTTCCATGCCAGATAGTTGTGGCGCCACACTGCAACCCAGTTCCACACGTTCGCGGGCAGGGCCGCTGCATAAAACTCTCTCATCGTTCACTCCTTCATCCCGCGTCCGGTTAACTGCAAAAAGACATCCTCGAGATTTGCTGGACGCTGTAAAAGGCGCAGCGCCGCGCGCCCGCGCAACTGTACACACACCCGTTCCGGATCGGACACATAGCAGAAGAGGGTCCCACCACTGACCTCGATACGCTGCGCGTGCGGCGCGATCAACGTGCGCAGCTCATGCGGATTGCCGCCGCGGATCTCGACCACGTGGCTCCCGATCTGTTCTGCGATCAGCGCGCGAGGCCCGCCTTCGGCGATCTTTCGCCCCTCCTCCAGCACACACAGTCGGTCGCACAACCGCTCGGCCTCTTCCATGAAATGGGTGGTCAAGAGGATCGTCTTGCCGCGCGCCAACAATGAACGCAGGCTTTCCCAGATCAGGTGGCGCGCATGCGGGTCGAGACCCGTTGTAGGCTCGTCCATGACCAACAACTGTGGATCGTTGATTAGCGCGCGTGCCAGCATCAGCCGCCGCTTCATGCCGCCGGATAGTTCGGTGACGCGCGCATCGACCTTGCTTTCGAGGCAAGCGAATTCGAGCAGCGACGGCACGACCGCTTCAATTTCACGTGTGCTCATGCCGAAGTAGCGCCCAAACACCAGAAGGTTCTCGCGCACGGTGAACCCGGGCTCGAGGTTGTCGAATTGCGGCACCACGCCAATGCTCATACGTGCCGAGCGAGCGCGCGCCGGCACTGGCTCCCCGAGCACGATGATCTTGCCTGCGTCGGGCGGCGCCATGCCGAGAACCATACGCACCGTCGTGCTCTTGCCCGCGCCATTTGGCCCTAGCAGACCGAAGCACTCTCCAGGCGCGACGCTGAACGACAATCCGTCGACTACGATCTTGTCGCCATATGACTTCCTTACGCCGGTGAAGCTGATTGCTGCTTTGGACATGGAGATAAGAAGGAAAATTACGCACTCGTCTTAGAGAAAAAGAAGCCGTTCTGCTGCCGCGGCCCGATTGAAAACGCCCTGGTCGATAGAAGATCCTTGCCTGCCAAGCGCGAGAGTTACTGACAATGGAGTACCAGGATTTCGGTGAATGCACTGGCGTTGGGAAGACGACAATCGAGCCTTTGCGTGAGACGATCGCACTCAAGCGGACCAGTGCCGATGGTGGGCGGTTCTGGGTTGGCGCAATACTCGAGATCTATATGTACGATTAACTAATCGCCATCGAATGCTTCGTCAGACGTCGCTAATGTTGAAGACTCGCACGCGTGATCCTGCCGACGGTGTGGAGTCGCAGATCTTGACGCTGAAGTGGCGTTCGGCTTTGTAACCGGATTCGGAGTATCGACCTGTTTTTCACGAACGTTCGATACGTTCCCTGCAGAGCCACGGGACAGCCAATCGCTATTGCTCAATGTACACAGCGCATAGGCTTTCAGGGGGAGCAAGAGAAAGAGGTTAATGGGTGTGTGAAGAGAAAAGCCAAGAAATCGAACCTGGCGAGCGCGAACCGATGCCACGCTACAGCGGATCATGGTCGATGATGCGATTATCAGGGCAGTCCACCACGGCACTGTCGCTGTCAATGCGAGCTGCGCGAGACCCGCTAGTAGCGATAAGCCGAGAAATAGCGAGCCCAGATTGTGTCCGATCACGTCCAGCGTAAGGTAACGATCGAGACGGGGCAGCAGGCGCAGCGAAAGCAACGTGTCCCGATACGTACTGCGCGCCCAGCGCAGTTGTTGGCGCAGATACGCCCCCAGTCTGTCTGGAACGACTGTCGCCGCAATGGCGTCGTGAACGTACACGGTCCGATAACCTGCCGTCAGCATGAGAATCGTCAGATGACGGTCCTCGCCGAAGTCGCTGGGCTTCCCGCGAAAAAATTGCGTCTCGTACTGATCTAGCAGCAAAAGGAGCGCGGACCGGCGGTACATGGCACATGGACCGCAGCAACACATAACAGCGCCGAAGCGAGCCTGTGCGGCGCGTTCTTCATTGCAAGCCAACCAGTACTCCATATCGATCAGACGGGTCAACCAGGTGTCGCTGCGGTTGCTGGCCGTCAACTGCCCCATGGCGGCGCCTATCGTCGCGTCTCGCATTGTCAATACGAGCTTCTTGACGACATCGGGCGCCAGCGTCGTGTCCGAGTCGACGTTGAGTACCAGTTCCCCGGATGAAGAGCGTATCGCGGCGATCTGTGCCTTGCGCTTTCCCATATTTTGGGGAAGCGTAATGAAGTTGAATCTGGGGTCGCGCGAGTACTCATCGTATACCGGCCTCACGGCGTCGAGATTCGCAGAACCATCATCGACCACATAGACGCGCAGTTTTGCGGCGTAGTCCTGGTTTGCGATGGACTCCAGGCATGCCGAGAGCGTGCGCGGGTCCTCATTGAAGCAGGGAACGATGACATCCACGCCCGGCAGAGTGTCGGAGTCGATCAGACCGTCCGACAGCGATGACACGTTTGTCGGCTGAGCATAAAGCGTCTGGGTGCTTTTATAGACAGTCGAGAGCAGCGCATAAAACGAGACAGCGACAGTGCTAGTTGCGGCAAGCATGTTCATAGGGTATCTGGTTCGTCCGGTGAGGTTGAGGAAGCGATCGGATTGCAAACCCCCGGTCATGCAATGCAGGAATCTTGAGGGAAAGCGCCGTGAGGGTCTGCTCGCGCCGACCAGCGTGATTACATCGTCCCAACTCATCGGGAGGGCATCCGCCGTGCAAGAGCACAATTGCACCCGGCCCGACAGAGGCCAGCACTGCGCTGACAATCGCGTCCATGCCGGGACGAGACCAGTCTCGCGGGTCTACCGACCAGTGGAGGGGCGCCAGACCAGCGCTCGCTGACGTAGTGAGCACTGCTTCGGTCCACATGCCATACGGGGCACGCATGTACGGCCCGAGTAAATCGAGCAAATTCGGTATGAAAAAGGAATTGGTACTGTCGTCAAAGGTTAAGTAGACGTCGCGACATCCGGCGCGATTGTGGCACTCGTCGCGCGCCGCGGATACGCAATTGAGGACCTTCACAGCTCTGGACCGTTTCGTTCAATTATCGAGCCAGTAGGTCGATCCACGGTCGATAGTCCCAACCGAAAGGCTGCGACGGGCACGGTTCCGGTAAGCTTAGGTGGCGCGTCGAGAGATACATCTAAAAGTATGATCATCATGAAGACACGTCTAAACATTGTCGTACTACTTATAAATTTGAAGTATTCGATCAATCAACTTCGATTCCGATTTCCGCAACGAGAGGCTTCACTGTGCAACACAAAAATTGATTTGTAAAATCGATTGCGTTGATGCCTTGCATCTATAGCGTGGATATGTTGAGAAATGGGTTTTAAGGGTTTCGATCTAAATCTGCTCGTTGCGCTCGAGCGTATAGACCAATCCGCTGGCGTTAAGGTAGCTCCGTTTTTGGAGCGACCGACGATGCCGGCTCATCGCACAACCATGCGCAAAATCAAGGAAGTACTCCGCCTGAAGTGGGCATGCCATCTCACGCACCGCCAGCGTGCAGGGCGCCCTCAGCGTCGGTCTGGGGATGATCAAGCAGTATCTTCAGCCTGCCACAGCGGCAGGACTGGGCTGGGCGTCGGTCGAACATCTGGAAGAAGACGAGCTTGAGCGGCGCGTCCTGTCGCTCGCGTCGTCACCTTTGCGGTACTCGACTGCGAAAGTCATATCAGTATCTGGTCGTGGTCATGCGCAGATTGCTCTGTCACAAAGGATCATTTAGGCGCGACACGACAGGTAGAGCACACTTGCAATAATTATGACCGTTCCGAGTGCTACCTGTAGAGAAATGACCTCCCCCCAAATCAAATAGTCGAAAATGATTGCCCATACAATGCTGAGGTAACCAAATGAGGCGACGATTGGGGTGGCGACAGTCGCGACTGCGATCGTTAGCATAAGTTGCGCTACACCTGCAGTCAGTCCAAATAGAACCATGTACCCGAAATCCCTTAGATCTGGCGTTACCCAAGCGACGGGAAGTGACACTCCGCTAACAATCGTCGCTATGATTGTGTAATAGAAGACGATTGTCGCTGGCTCGTCAGTTCGCGAGAGTCTCTTGACCTGGATGACTGAACCGGCGCTAAACATAGCACTCAGCAGAATTAGAATCATTGCGCGCAGCGACGCACCATTGGCGCTAAATGGTGAGGAAGCCACCGCGACTCCCGCGAATCCGGACATCGACGCTATCGCCGTAGGTAGACGAAAACGCTCACGCAAGAACACGATGCCGAAAAAGCAGACAAAGATTGCTTCTGTCTCCTTCAGCGTTACAGCGGTTGATAAAGGCAGATATGGCACGCCGGCAATGAAAAATCCCACTGCGGCAAGCCCTGTGACGGCTCTGATGAAATGACCGCCTAAGCGATAAATCGTCAGTTCCTTCCATTGAATGCGACAAGTCGCGAACACGAACGCGGCGGGAATTAAGCCGGATAGCATCCGAAAGAACATCATCTCGTTCGCCGGATACCTTGCCGGAATGAGCCTCGCAACCGCATTGCTTATTGCGAAGAGAAGAATCGCGTAGAACATGAACGCAATCCCGCGCAGCTTTCTAAATCGTGTGCGAAAAAGCCGATTTTCGGTTGCCAACTTGTAGCTAGACTGCTCCGATGTCTCAAAAGAATCGTGACTTATATGAGGATTCCCTAACGTAACACAATTCAAACCGACATACCGCAGAAGGCAGAATTTCGTTGTGCGCGTCATCACGAAAAGTTTTCTCATGTTGCGAAGGTCCCGCGAAAAAGGAGTGCCTGCTCGATCGCGTGTGGTAACGAAGCCCACACGGCGCATACCGGCTAACTGTCGGGGCCATTTCAGCGTGGACGGAATTGAGCCGCGTTACGGGACGTCGCGGTTTGTCGAAATATCCCAGGTCGGATAGCTGTCTGCATGCAGCTTTCGCACCATGTCGGCCTGAAAGCTCGAAATCCCCGGTGAACGAACTTTTGGCGCATTTCGCGAAATTGCCTCGGCTGACATTGCCGACGTCGGATTCCCGACAAACGGCGCGCGGTTTGTCGCAAGCGGTGCCTTCGTGTCCCGTCCTGGCGCGCGATTGGGTCTGTCACACTTCACGACGGATGACCCAGTCGCGCAGCGTCGGCTACTACGCGACGACAAATGGAATGAACGCCCCTACGTACAGATTGGGAGGCTCTATTGGAGGTGTTCGCGGGCCTACGGCACCAGGGTGCCAAACTGAAGATACATTGAGATGTATCCGTCAGCGGAACCCGTGTTGTAAGAAGCTCGCACCAACATACCTACGCGATCCGGGTGCCAAAACACCGTTTTGGCCTTATAACCTTTCCGCACAGGTGATTGTTCAGCGGTGGTTAATACGCATTGCCTTACAAACACGTCGAGATTCGGACAGATCTAACTCAAGATGCTGGATTTGTAACGTTCGCGACATGATCTGCACTGGACGAGGAATCGCATCTTGTTCTCCTCACCACATTAACCGGTATATGAGCCGTTTAAAGCATCGTCTTATACACAAGTCTGCCCTCCGCAACCGTAGGCCGGAACAAACCGTCGTCGAGCAATGAGATCGACCGGGGCTTGTAAACTTTCGGCGCGTCGCGTTTACTCTTGCTTTTTGCGTGAACGCCTTGGCCCTGGAAGCACCGTGCTG
>NZ_VZQN01000046.1:0-59829 GCF_014397645.1 Paraburkholderia sp. 31.1 | reverse complement strand
CCGAAAGAGTGACGGTGAGCCGGGCGCCAAGACCATCTGGCGAGGGCTCGATCAGGTACTCGCTGCCGCTGACACGCTACGCGCGCTCCGCGAAGGGCTCGGCTAATGACTTCTGTATAACGCTATGACTCTAAGTCAAGCGTCGGACGCTGTCATTCCTTTGCGTTGCTCATTCTTTATCGCAGACGAGTTATCGCGATCGATATCGACCGATAAATTCACCGGCACTGCATGCCGCCAAAAGCTTTAAATATTGTGTGGTGGATTTACTTGTCATCAATCGATCGGTATAAATCGTCCGCTATCTCAAATCGGGCCTGCGATTTGTCCTATGCTTAAACGCAGCGCCCGCTGACAGGATAGGTTGTCCGTTCCCG
Source organism: Paraburkholderia sp. 31.1 (assembly GCF_014397645.1). Classification (NCBI taxonomy): domain Bacteria; kingdom Pseudomonadati; phylum Pseudomonadota; class Betaproteobacteria; order Burkholderiales; family Burkholderiaceae; genus Paraburkholderia; species Paraburkholderia sp. 31.1. The sequence goes on along the minus strand of NZ_VZQN01000046.1, from coordinate 59,452 downwards.
GCTAACTTTTTGCCCTCAATGGAGTGCTTGCCATGCTGAAGAAGCTTTTCATGCTTTGCGTCGCTGTGGCTTTGTCGCTGTCGGCCGGATTTGCCGCGGCCGTGGAAGTGAATACCGCCGATCAGGCCGCGCTCGAATCGGTCAAGGGCATCGGCCCCGTGCATGCGAAAGCGATTGTCGACGAACGCGCCAAAAACGGCCCGTTCAAGAACGCCGACGATCTCGCCGCGCGTGTGAAGGGCATCGGCCAGAAATCGGTCGAGAACCTCGAAGCGGCCGGACTGACGATCAACGGCTCGTCGGCACCGCCGACCGGCGCGAAGACGTCCACCAAGCCGGCCACGAAGACCACACCGGCGGCTCCCGCGGCAACCACCGCCGCCGCGCCCGCTGCCACGACGGCAGCGCCGGCCGCGGCTGCCCCCGCCTCGGCCGCGAAGCCGTCGAAGTCGAAGAAGAAGGACAAGGCCGCAGCATCCGAAGCGGCAGCCGCTTCGGCTCCGGCCGTCGCGGCTAGCGCACCGGCCGACGCGTCCGGCACCAAGGCTTCGAAGAAGAAAGCGAAGAAGAGCAAGGCGGCATCCGCCGCGGCTGCGTCCGGCGCTTGAGCCCGGCGGGGCTGCCGCCCTTGCGTTTCACCGCGACGCGCAACCGCGCGTCGACGTCACCCGCCCGGCCGTCATACGCGCCGGCATTGAAGAGAGACCGTCATGAGCCTACTCGACACCATCGGTTCCCTGCTTGGCAAATCGCCAGAAGGCGGCGGCCAGCAAGCGCTGATCGCCGCCGCGCTCGAATTCGTCAACAACCAGCCTGGTGGCCTGAACGGCCTGATCCAGCGCTTCCAGGAAAAGGGCCTCGGCGACGTCGTGTCGTCGTGGGTCGGCAATGGAGAAAACCAGCCGATCGCACCCGACGCGCTGCATAACGTGCTGGGCTCGGAAGCCGTGACCGGTCTCGCCGCCAAGGCCGGCGTCCAGCCGGATCAGGTGACGGGTCTGCTGTCGCAGATCCTGCCGCACGTCGTCAACGCGGCCACGCCGGAAGGCGAAGTGCCGGCCGATGGCAAGCTGAACGCGACCACGGTGCTCGGCGCGCTCGGCGGCCTGTCGGCGCTGCTCGGCAACAAGGGCAACGCTTGAGCACGCTGTGCGCCATGCGCTGGCGGCTTGCAGAGACCTTCGCTCCACGGTGATGCCACCGGTTTGAAATCGGCGGGCAAAAGAAAACCGGCAACGAAGTCACCTTCGTTGCCGGTTTCTTAACGTTGGCGGGAACGACTCGCCTGCCGTCGTCCCTTCGCATCATCAAGCCATCGCCTTCAGTGCACGACGCGCTCGAACAGCAGCTTGCCGTCGTCCACTTCGACCGGAATTACATCCTTCGGACCGAACTTGCCGGCCAGAATCAGCTTCGCGATCGGGTTCTCGATCTCCTGCTGGATCGCGCGCTTCAGCGGCCGCGCACCGAACAGCGGGTCGTAGCCGACCTTGCCGATGTGCTCGAGCGCCGCGTCCGACACCACCAGCTGCATGTCGAGCTTCGCGAGCCGCTCGTGCAGACGCTGCAGCTGGATCCGCGCGATCGACTGGATGTTCGAGCGATCGAGCGCATGGAACACGACGACGTCGTCGATCCGGTTCAGGAACTCGGGCCGGAAGTGCAGCTTCACCTCTTCCCACACGGCGTCCTTCACGGCTTCCTGCGGCTCGCCGACCATCGCCTGGATTACCTGCGAACCGAGGTTCGAGGTCATCACGATCACCGTGTTCTTGAAGTCGACGGTGCGGCCCTGGCCATCGGTCATGCGGCCGTCGTCGAGCACCTGCAGCAGCACGTTGAACACGTCCGGATGCGCCTTCTCGATTTCGTCGAGCAGGATCACGCTATACGGCTTGCGGCGCACGGCCTCGGTCAGATAACCGCCCTCCTCGTAGCCGACGTAACCCGGCGGCGCGCCGATCAGACGCGCGACGCTGTGCTTCTCCATGAACTCGCTCATGTCGATACGGATGAGATGCTCTTCCGAATCGAACAGGAACGACGCCAACGCCTTGCACAGCTCGGTCTTGCCGACGCCGGTCGGCCCGAGGAACAGGAACGAGCCATACGGACGGTTCGGGTCCGAGAGACCCGCGCGCGAGCGGCGAATCGCATCGGCGACCGCGCTGATCGCCTCGTCCTGGCCGACCACGCGCTCATGCAGCTTCGACTCGATCTGCAGCAGCTTTTCGCGCTCGCCCTGCATCATGCGCGACACCGGAATGCCGGTGGACCGCGACACGACCTCGGCAATTTCTTCCGCGCCGACCTGCGTGCGCAACAGACGCGGACGCTTCGGACTGTTCTGCTCCTCGGCCTCGGCGCGCGTTACTTCCTTCAGCTGCGCCTCGAGACCCGGCAGCTTGCCGTACTGCAACTCGGCCACCTTCTCGAGCTTGCCCTCACGCTGCAGACGCACGATTTCCGCACGCGTCTTCTCGATCTCTTCCTTCAGTTGCGCGCTGCCCTGCACCGCCGCTTTTTCCGCGGTCCAGATTTCATCGAGGTCCGAATATTCGCGGTTGAGCCGCTCGATTTCCTCTTCGATCAGCTGCAGACGCTTCTGCGACGCTTCGTCCTTCTCCTTCTTCACCGCTTCGCGTTCGATCTTCAGCTGGATCAGACGACGGTCGAGTCGATCCATCTCCTCCGGCTTCGAGTCGATTTCCATCTTGATCTTCGACGCGGCTTCGTCGATCAGATCGATCGCCTTGTCGGGCAGGAAGCGGTCCGTGATGTAACGATGCGACAGCTCGGCGGCCGCGACGATCGCCGGGTCGGTGATGTCGACGCCGTGGTGCAGCTCATAGCGCTCCTGCAGACCGCGCAGGATCGCGATGGTCGCCTCGACCGACGGCTCGTCCACCAGCACCTTCTGGAAACGGCGCTCGAGCGCGGCATCCTTTTCGATGTACTTGCGGTATTCGTCGAGCGTGGTCGCGCCGACGCAATGCAGCTCGCCGCGCGAGAGCGCCGGCTTCAGCATGTTGCCCGCGTCCATCGCGCCTTCGGCCTTGCCGGCGCCGACCATCGTGTGAATCTCGTCGATGAAGACGATGGTTTGCCCTTCGTCCTTCGCGATGTCGTTGAGCACCGCCTTCAGGCGCTCCTCGAACTCGCCGCGATATTTGGCGCCCGCGAGCAGCGCGGCCATGTCGAGCGACAGCACGCGCTTGTTCTTCAGCGTTTCCGGCACTTCGCCGTTGACGATGCGCTGCGCGAGCCCCTCGACGATCGCGGTCTTGCCGACGCCCGGCTCGCCGATCAGCACCGGGTTGTTCTTGGTGCGGCGCTGCAGGATCTGAATGGAACGGCGGATTTCGTCGTCGCGGCCGATCACGGGGTCGAGCTTGCCTGCGCGGGCGCGCTCGGTCAGGTCGATCGTGTATTTCTTCAGCGCTTCGCGCTGGCTTTCGGCGTCCTGGCTATGCACCTGCGAGCCGCCGCGCACCGCGGCGATCGCGGTTTCGAGCGCCTTGCGCGACAACCCATGCTCGCGCGCGAGACGGCCGGCCTCGCCTTTGTCGTCGGCGACCGCGAGCAGGAACATTTCGCTCGCGACGAACGTGTCGTTGAGCTTCTGCGCTTCCTTATCGGCCTGGTTCAACAGACCGGTCAGTTCGCGGCCGATCTGCACGTTGCCATCGGTGCCTTGCACTTGGGGCAGCCGCGTGACCGCGTCGTTCAGTGCGATTTGTAGAGGTTGTACATGCACGCCGGCGCGCGACAGCAGCGAGCGAGCGGAGCCGTCCTGCTGCGCGACGAGTGCCGCGAGCACGTGGACGGGTTCGATGTACTGATTGTCGTGGCCAACCGCCAGACTCTGGGCGTCCGCGAGCGCTTCCTGGAATTTAGTGGTGAGTTTGTCGATTCTCATCAAGAGGCCTCCAATTTCGATTACCACCAAAATGAGGCGTTTTATTAGGGTTTCAAGCGCTTTTTTGGCCTCGGTCGCAACTATTTAACATTTGAGCGCAAGAACTGCCGCGATCCTTCCCCAGTGGCGCGGCCGGGCGGGTTTGCGCACCCGGGAGCCGGCCGGATGTTCTAGTTCTTGCGGCCCAGCGTCGCCGGACTGCCGCCGCGCGTGCTATCCGATATCACCGTAATCGGCAGCGGCACCATCTGAATCGTGGAGCCTAACCCGAGCAACGCCGCGAGCGGACTTTTCGGTTGCGCGACTTCGCCGATCGTAAAACGATCGAGCTCGGCGAGAAAAGCGAGGTTCGCCGCCTGCAACGCGCCACGCAGCCGGCACTGCGTCGTGATGACGCAAGGCCGCTGTCGGCCCTGCCGGTCCGGCAGACAGCCGACCAGCGCAAAGTCGCTTTCCGTGACCCGCACCACGTCGCCGACGCTCAGCGACAGCGATTGCGCGCCGAGCCGCAAGCCGCCGTTGCGGCCGCGCACGGTTTCGACCCAGCCGAGCTCGCCCAGCTGCTGCACGACCTTCATCAGATGGTTCTTCGAGATGCCGTAGGCTTGCGAAATGTCCTGAATCGTCGATAATCCGTCGCCCCGCACCGCGAGGTACAGCAGCACGCGCAGCGCGTAATCCGTATAGTCGGTAAGTCTCATAGGTCCCGGTATAGCTTGAAAGGCGGCGAGCAAGTGCCTTGAACGTCCCGATAACCGCGTCGAGGCACGGGTTGCCGGGAACGAGCGCTACGCCCTGACACGACTGGCTGGCATGACTGGCCGGCGGGCGTCGTTCCCCGAATCGCGCTGCAAAACTGTTTCGGATAGCAATAGTAGCTTTTTCCGCATCAACCGTTTGTTAGAAAAACGGGGGGGTCAAGGTTCAGTTCAGCCGTCATCGGCAACCGCAATTTTCCGGAATCCGCATGAATCCGTCTTTCCCCGCCGCGCCGCCGGTCGAACGCGCGGCCGAACCCACCGACGCCAATATCGGCGACCTCGTCTATGGCTTTTACGATCGCGTGCGTGCCGACCCGCTGCTCGGTCCGGTCTTCGACGCGAAGCTCGCGGGCCGCGGGGACGACCATCTGCCGAAGATGTGCACATTCTGGAGCAGCCTCGTGCTCGGCGCGAAGCAGTATCGCGGCAACGTGCAGCAGGCGCATCAGCCGCTCGAAGGCATCGAGCCGCAGCATTTCAGCCGCTGGCTGTATCTGTTCCTCGATACGGTCGAATCGCGCTATCAGCCGGCCGCGGCGGTCCGTTTCATGGAGCCGGCGCTGCGGATCGCGCAGAGTCTGCAACTGAGCCGTTTCGGCTGGGATTACAAGATCCCGCCGGAGCAGCAGGCGCTGCTCGAGCGGGTGGCGCCGAAGCGTCGGCCGCGAGATGGCGACGTTGACGACGATGGCGAGCATCCGTCGCGACCGGCTGGGGAGCCGTTCCCGGTGCCAATCATCGGACGCTCGCGGGACGAGTGAACGTCGACGCGCCGACGCCCCTCACACAAAGACGCCGCGTGCGCCGTCGCAACTCCGCGGCCCGCGACTCGTTTACTCCGGAGTCCGATTTCCCGATTCGATTCCCCAGCGCGCGAGCGCGGCATCGTCGGTCACGCGCGCGTCGACCCAGCGCTCGCCCGCGTCGGTTTTCTCCTTCTTCCAGAATGGCGCTTCGGTCTTCAGATAGTCCATCACGAATTCACACGACGCAAACGCGTCGCCGCGATGCGCGGCCGTCGTCGCAACGAGCACGATCTGATCGAGCGGATACAGCTTGCCGACGCGATGCACGATCAGCACCTCGATGCCCGGCCAGCGTTCGCGCGCACGCTCGACGATCGCCTCGAGCGACTTCTCCGTCATGCCCGGATAATGCTCGAGCTCCATCGTCTCGACCGCGCTGCCCTCGTTGAGATCGCGCACGGTGCCGACGAAGCACGCGAGCGCGCCGATCCTCGGATTGCGCGCGCGCAGCGCGGCCACCTCGGCGCTGAGGTCGAAGTCTTCGGTCTGGACGCGAACGGGCATGGACGGCTCCTGAGGGCTTTTGTCGCTGGCGTGAACGTGATGTGCGAGAGCGCGGTTCAGCCGCCGGTGACGGGCGGAAAGAACGCGACCTCGCAGCCCTCGGTGATGCGGGTGCTCGCGCCGGTCATCACGTGGTTGCAGGCCATGCGCAGCGCGCGGCCTTCGGCGAGCGTCTCGGCCCAGATGCCGCCACGCACGCGCAGCCACGCACGCACATCGCCGACGGTCGCGATGCCGTCGGGCACCTCGACGCTTTCGTCGGACGTATTGAGCGCTTCACGCACGCTCGCAAAATATCGGAGTTCGATCTTCATCGGGATACCGCCGGTCTACGCCGCGCATGCCGCGCACGACCGGCCTCAGTTCAACAGTTCGGAAAACGGAATGAAGCGCACGGTTTCGCCGGCGCTGATCGCGTGGTTCGGCGGATTGTCGATCAGACCGTCGCCCCACACGGTCGACGTCAACACGGCCGAACTCTGATTGGCAAACAGATCGAGCCCTCCCGCCACGTTGACGCGCGCGCGCAGGAACTCGTTGCGGCGATCGGCCTTGCCCTGCGTGAAGTCCGCGCGCAGCGACAACGCGCGCGGCGCGACCGCCTGCACGCCGGCCAGCCGCAGTACGAACGGACGCACGAACAGCAGGAACGTCACGAAGCTCGACACCGGATTGCCGGGCAGGCCGATGAAAAACGTTTCGGCCGGCTCGCCCCCATTTGCACCACCCGCACCACCCGCACCACCCGCACCACGCCGCACCGCGCCGAACGCGAGCGGCTTGCCCGGCTTCATGGCGATCTGCCACATCGACAGACGCCCTTCCGCCTCCACCGCTGGCTTCACGTGATCCTCCTCGCCGACCGACACGCCGCCGCAGGTGAGAATCAGATCGTGCGCCTCGGCGGCTTCGCGCAGCGTCGCGCGGGTCGCGTCGAGTTGATCGGCGACGATGCCATAGTCGGTCACGTCGCAGCCGAGCTTCTCGAGCAGGCCGCGCAGCGTGAAGCGATTCGAGTTGTAGATCGCGCCGGGCTTCAGCGGCTCGCCGGGCATCGTCAGTTCGTCGCCGGTGAAGAATACGGCGACTTTCACGCGGCGGCGCACCTCGAGCCGCGCGCATCCGACCGACGCGGCAAGCCCCAACGCCTGCGGCGTGAGCCGCGTGCCGGCCGGCAGGATCACCGAGCCCGCGCGAATATCGGCGCCCTGTGCGGTGATCCACTCGCCCGCCTGCGGACGATGCACGATCGTCACCTCGTCGCCAGCCGCCTCGGTCTGCTCCTGCATCACGACCGCGTCCGCGCCGGCGGGCACCGTCGCGCCGGTGAAGATGCGTGCCGCGCTGTTGGGCGCGAGCGGCGTCGGCGCATGGCCGGCCGGAATGCGTTGCGAGACCGGCAGGCGGCTACCGTGCGCGAGATCGGCGATGCGGACCGCGTAGCCGTCCATCGCGCTCGTGTTCATCGGCGGCACGTCGAGCGGCGACGTGACGTCGGTGGCGAGCACGCGATTCAGCGCGTCGAGCGTCGGCAGTGTTTCGATACCGTCGAGCGCGCGCGCGGCGTCGAGCAGGATCGCCAGCGCATCGGCAGTGGCGAGCATCGGGGCGCGGGGCGTGGGTGTGGACATCTGGAGGGTGGAAGCCGCAGGTTAAAAGAACATTGTAGCGGCCGATGCCGTTAGCCTGGGCGGCCGGGCGTTATGGGGAGCTTTGGGTGTTTTTCGATGCGTGGCCGCGGAGGGTGCGGCCAGCGTTTTCTCGTAGTGCGGGCGTGAGCGTCGATCAACGCGAAGCGACACGCGGCCCGCTCGCCCTTATTCGCCGGTATTCGCGACGATGAAGTCCTTCACCCGCTGCGCATCCGCGGGCACGACCTCGAAGCGCTGCGGCAGCGACTCGAGCCCCGAGAACGCCGCCGGCCGCTCCGGCTCGCGTAGCAGCGCCTCGCGGATCGTCTCGCCGAACTTGATCGGCTGCGCGGTCTCGAGCACGATCATCGGAATGCCGGGCTGCAGATGCTCGCGCGCGACCTTCACGCCGTCGGCCGTGTGCGTGTCGATCATCGTGTCGTAACGCTGGAACACGTCGCGGATCGTGTCGACGCGGGTGTCGTGGCTGCTGCTGCCTGACACGAAACCGAACTCCTTTACGCGCGCGAAGTCGCCACTTGCCGCGAGATCGAAACCGCCCTTCTCCTCGACGTCGCGGAACAGTTGCAGCACGCGCGCCGGATCGCGGCCGAGCAGGTCGTACACGAAGCGCTCGAAGTTCGATGCCTTCGAGATGTCCATGCTCGGGCTGCTCGTGTGATACGTCTCGGCCGCCTTGCGTACGCGGTAAATACCAGTGCGGAAGAACTCGTCGAGCACGTCGTTCTCGTTGGTCGCGACGACGAGCTTCTCGATCGGCAGACCCATCATGCGCGCGATATGACCCGCGCACACGTTGCCGAAGTTGCCCGACGGCACCGTGAACGACACGCGCTCGGCGTTCGACTTCGTCGCGGCAAAGTAGCCCTTGAAGTAATAGACGACCTGCGCGACGACCCGCGCCCAGTTGATCGAGTTGACCGTGCCGATCTTGTACTTCGCCTTGAACGCGTGATCGTTCGACACCGCCTTCACGATGTCCTGCGCGTCGTCGAACACGCCTTGCACCGCGAGGTTGAAGATGTTCGGGTCTTGCAGGCTGTACATCTGCGCGGTCTGGAACGCGCTCATCTTTTTGTACGGCGACAGCATGAACACGCGGATGCCCTTCTTGCCGCGCATCGCGTATTCAGCGGCGCTGCCGGTGTCGCCCGACGTCGCGCCGAGAATGTTCAGCGTTTCGCCATGCTTCGCGAGCGCGTACTCGAACAGGTTGCCGATCAGCTGCATTGCCATGTCCTTGAACGCGAGCGTCGGACCGTTCGACAGTTCGAGCAGCGACAGCGGCGCGCCGTCTTCGACGCCGAGCGTCTTCAGCGGCGTGATCTGCGCGGCGCTTTCGTCGTCGCGCACGTTGCAGTAGGTCGCCGCCGTGTAGGTCTTGCCCGTCAGTGCGCGCAGGTCGTCGGCGGGAATGTCGTCGCAGAACTTCGACAGGATCTCGAAGGCGAGATCCGCGTACGGCAGCGTGCGCCAGCGCGTGAGTTCGTCCGGGGTGACGCGCGGATAGTCGGCCGGCAGATACAGGCCGCCGTCTTTCGCGAGACCGCCGAGCAGGATCTCGGAGAAGGTATGGCGCTCGCCGGCTCCGGCGCCGCGCGTGGAGAGGTAGTTCATAGTTCGGCCTAGTTCAGCGCTTCCATGCGCAGCTTCGTGACTTGCGAGACGACGGTCTCGAGCGCCTCGATCGACCTGATCGCGGCATTGACCTGCTTTTCGACCGTCTCGTGCGTGATCAGCAGAATGTCGGTTTCGCCCTTGCCGTTCGCGTCGACGAGCTCCGATTCCTTTTGCAGCAGCGCGTCGATCGAAATGCCGGTGTCCGCCAGAATGCGCGTGATGTCGGCGAGCACGCCGGTCACGTCGGCAACGCGCAGGCGCAGGTAGTAGCCGCTCGTGACTTCTTCGATCGGCAGGATCGGGGTGTTCGACAGGCTGTCCGGCTGGAATGCCAGATGCGGCACACGGTGCTCGGGGTCGGCCGTGTGCAGACGCGTCACGTCGACGAGATCGGCGACCACGGCGGAAGCCGTCGGCTCGGCGCCCGCGCCCTTGCCGTAGTACAGCGTCGTGCCGACCGCGTCGCCATGCACGACGACCGCGTTCATCGCGCCTTCCACATTCGCGAGCAGGCGCTTTTCCGGAATCAACGTGGGGTGCACGCGCAGCTCGATGCCCTTGTCGGTGCGTCGCGTGATGCCGAGCAGCTTGATGCGGTAGCCGAGCTCCTCGGCGTATTTGATGTCGATCGCGGCGAGCTTGCTGATGCCTTCGACGTACGCGCGGTCGAACTGCACCGGCACGCCGAACGCGATCGCGCTCATGATCGTCGCTTTGTGCGCCGCGTCGACGCCCTCGATGTCGAAGGTCGGGTCGGCTTCTGCGTAGCCGAGCTCCTGCGCGGCCTTCAGCGCGGTCGCGAAATCGAGCCCGCGGTCACGCATCTCCGACAGGATGTAGTTCGTCGTGCCGTTGATGATGCCCGCGATGTACTGGATGCGGTTCGCCGTCAGCCCTTCGCGCAGTGCCTTGATGATCGGAATGCCACCCGCCACCGCCGACTCGAACGCGACCATCACGCCGTTCGCGCGCGCCGCCTCGAAAATCTCCGTGCCATGCACCGCGAGCAGCGCCTTGTTGGCGGTGACCACGTGCTTGCCGTTGTTGATCGCGCGCAGCACGAGGTCGCGCGCGATGCCGGTGCCGCCGATCATTTCCGCGACGATCGCGATCGAAGGATCGTCGACGACCGCGTTGAAGTCATCGGTCAGTGCCACGCTGCCGGCTTCGCCGCCGAGCGCCGCGGTCACCTTGGCCGGGTTGCGCACGGCAATGCGCGCAATCTCGATGCCGCGACCCGCGCGACGTTTGATTTCTTCCTGATTGCGGCGCAGTACCGTGAAGGTCCCACTGCCTACCGTGCCGAAGCCCAGCAGTCCAACTTTGATCGGTTCCATGCAGCGTGTGTATCTAGTAGAGGTTTGAAAAGGGTGTCGGGGGTGGCACGAGCGGCGCGCCTCATTTGACACATCAGGCGCCACATCGTACGCGAGGCCGGCTCAGGCTGTGTGACGTTTGCGGTAGCCGTCGAGGAAGCGCGCGATCCGGTTGATCGAATCCGCGAGGTCGTCGACGTTCGGCAGGAACACGACACGGAAGTGATCCGGCGTCTTCCAGTTGAAGCCAGTGCCCTGCACGAGCAGCACGCGCTCTTCGAGCAGCAGGTCGAGGATGAACTGCTGGTCGTTCTGGATCGGATACACCTTCGGGTCGAGGCGCGGGAACATGTACAGCGCCGCCTCGGGCTTCACGCAGCTCACGCCGGGGATCGCCGTCAGCATGTCGTAGGCGAGCTCGCGCTGCTTGTACAGGCGCCCGCCCGGCACGATCAGGTCGTTGATGCTCTGATAGCCGCCGAGCGCGGTCTGGATCGCGTACTGGCCGGGCACGTTCGGGCACAGCCGCATCGACGCGAGGATGCCGAGCCCTTCCAGATAGTCTTTCGCGAGCCGGCGGTTCTCGCCGGTCAGGCCCGAAATGGCCATCCAGCCGGCGCGATAGCCGCACGAGCGGTAGCTCTTCGACAGGCTGTTGAACGTGACGGTCAGCACGTCTTCGGACAGCGACGCCAGCGACGTGTGCGTCTTGCCGTCGTAGACGATCTTGTCGTACACCTCGTCGGCGAAGATCACGAGGCCGTGCTGGCGCGCGATCTCGATCAGGCCGAGCAGCAGTTCGTCCGAGTACAGCGCGCCGGTCGGGTTGTTCGGGTTGATCACGACCAGCGCGCGCGTGTTCGGCGTGATTTTCGCGCGGATGTCATCGAGGTCGGGCATCCAGCTATTCGACTCGTCGCAGATGTAGTGCACCGGCGTGCCGCCCGCGAGGCTCACGCCGGCGGTCCACAGCGGGTAATCGGGCGCGGGCAGCAGCACTTCGTCGCCGTCGTTGACGAGGCCCTGGAGCGCCATCACGATCAGCTCGGACGCGCCGTTGCCGAGGTAGACGTCGTCCAGTTCGACGCCGTGCACGCCCTTTTTCTGCGTGTAGTGCATGATCGCCTTGCGCGCGGCGAACACGCCCTTCGAGTCGGAGTAGCCCGACGAGCTGGGCAGGTTCAGGATCATGTCCTGAATGATCTCGTCCGGCGCCTCGAAGCCGAACGGTGCCAGATTGCCGATGTTCAGCTTGATGATGCGGTGACCCTCTTCTTCGAGCCGCTTCGCATGTTCGAGAACGGGCCCGCGAATGTCGTAGCAGACATTCAACAACTTGTTGGATTTGAGAATCGGTTTCACGGCGGGCACTTCATCCTGGTTGATGGCTGGGGCAAACCTTGGGCAAACGGGGCCTGGCTGACGACGCCGGGCCGCTCTGATTCACCGCTACGGGGAATTCGGACGCGACGGCGACGGCGGCCAGCCGCGAAATGGGTCGAACTGTCGAGCGGCCGCGGCTTTCCGGGTTCCGGCGTGGAAAAAAACGCAGCGAAAGCGGGCGATGCCAACCCAGGTGGCCGGTGGGCCACGCCGATGCGCCCAGCGCGGCTTGTGGCGGCACTTGAGCGAGGGGCGCCGCAAGGCGGCTAAAAAGTTATAATTTAGCGGATTTTGGCCGACTTCCGCAATGCACCACCCGCATCGGCAAGCCTTTTCGGCCTTCTCGTGTGTGACACGCGTCGAACCGCGCGGCCTGTGCGACGTGCAGCCAGGCCGGCAACACGCATGACGTCTCACGACGACTTCGGAAAACCAATTTGAAACTACATCAGGATTCCAGCGGCGCGCTCAATACCGTTACCGGCTATGGCGCCGACTACGTCGAAATCAATCTGGTGCGTCACGCGGGCAGTATTCTCGTGCTGCCGGACGCGCCGGTCATTCCCTGGCCCGTCTCCTCGTTCGAGCAGTTGAGCGCCGAGCATTTCGCGATGCTGGTCGACGCCGCGCCCGAAGTGGTCGTGTTCGGCAGCGGCGAGCGGCTGCGCTTTCCGCACCCGCGCCTGACCGCCGCGCTGACCGCGAAACGCATCGGCGTAGAAACGATGGACTTCAAGGCCGCCTGCCGCACCTACAACATTCTGATGGCCGAGGGCCGCAAGGTCGCGGCCGCGTTGCTGATCGAGGCCTGAGCGTGCCTGGCGCCGGCGCGCCCGGCCGGCCCGGTTCTGGCCCCCCGCGTCGCGCCCGTGCGCGCGCCGTCGATAACAAGAAGGGTTGATATTTCATGAACGATACGCCGTCGAGGCTACCGCTCAATCGCACCGCGATCCTGTTGCTGGTGCTGGTTCTCGCCGTGATCTGGTTCGTGCCGCTCGGCTGGCGCCATCTGCTGCCGAGCGACGAAGGCCGCTACGCCGAAATGGCGCGCGAAATGTTCCTGACCGGCGACTGGATCACGCCGCGCTACAACGGCTACAAGTACTTCGAGAAGCCGCCGCTGCAAACCTGGGCGAACGCGCTGACGTTCGCGTGGTTCGGCATCGGCGAATGGCAGGCGCGTCTCTACACCGCGCTGACGGGCTTCGCCGGCGTGCTGCTGATCGGCTTTACCGGCGCCCGCGTGTTCAACGCGGCGACCGGCGTGTTCGCGGCACTCGTGCTCGCCTGTTCGCCGTACTGGAACCTGATGGGCCACTTCAATACGCTCGACATGGGCCTGTCGCTCTGGATGGCGCTCACGCTGTGCGCGCTGCTGCTCGCCCAGCGCCCGAACCTGCGGCCCCCATGCGTGCGCGGCTGGATGTGGGTGTGCTGGGCGTCGATGGCGCTGGCGGTGCTCTCGAAGGGCCTGGTTGGGCTGATCCTGCCGGGCGCGGTGCTGGTGCTCTACACGCTGATCGCGCGCGACTGGGCGCTGTGGAAGCGTCTGCATCTGGTGAGCGGGCTGATCGTTTTTCTCGCGATCGTGACGCCGTGGTTCGTCCTCGTGCAGCAGCGCAATCCGGAATTCCTGAACTTCTTCTTCGTCATTCAGCAGTTCAAGCGCTATCTGACGCCCGAGCAGAATCGCCCCGGCGCGTTCTACTACTTCGTGCCAGTACTGCTGGTGGGCTTCCTGCCGTGGCTGTCGGTAACCGTGCAAAGCGTGCGCCACGCGTGGCGCCAGCCGCGTCAGCCGAACAGCTTCGCGCCGGTCACGCTGATGCTCACGTGGATCGTCTTCATTTTCCTGTTCTTCAGCGCGTCGCATTCGAAGCTGCTGTCCTACACGCTGCCGATCGCGCCGCCGATCGCGATGCTGATCGGCATGTATCTGCCGCTCGTCACGCGCGAGCAGCTGCGCCGGCATCTGGCGGGCTACGCGCTGTTTTTCGTGGTCGCCGCGTTCGCGGCGCTGTTCCTGCCGCGCTTCGGCACTGCGCGCAATCCGGCCGAGCTGTATGCCGAATACCGCGTGTGGGTGCTCGCCGCGCTAGCCGTCGCGTTCGTGCTCACGCTGTTCGCGCTGTGGCTGAACCGCCGCGGCCAGGGCGGCGTGGGCGCCAACGCGCGAGTCGGTCTCGGCAGCCTCGCCGCGTTCGGCGCGGGCTGGCTGCTGCTCGGCACCATCGCGGGCACCGGCCACGACGTGTTCGGGCGCCTGAGCTCCGGCGCGCCGCTCGCGCCCGCGATCAAGGCCGAGCTCGCGAAGCTGCCGCCCGACACGCCGTTCTACTCGGTCGGCGTGCTCGACCACACGCTGCCGTTCTACGTCGGCCACACGATGATCATGGTCGCGCACCCGGACGAGCTCGCATTCGGCGTGTCCGTCGAGCCGCAAAAATGGGTGCCGACGATCGACGCGTGGATCGAGCGCTGGAAGGCCGATCGCTACGCCCTCGCGCTGATCCCGCCGCCGACCTACGACCGCCTCGTCAAGCAAGGCGTGCCGATGCAGGTGATCGCGCGCGATCCGCGCCGCGTGGTGGTGATGAAGCCGCTCGCCGACGCGGCTGCCGCCGCCCCGGCCGCAGCGGCGGCGGCAGCGGCAGCGCCCGCTACCCCCGCTAACGCCGCCTCGGCAGTCGTGGAAGTGAGGCCCGCGGCATCGGCCACGCCGGCCCCCGTCTCCACGCCCGCGGCAAAGCCCTAACCCTTTCGAGAACCAGACCGTTCGATGAACCCGATTTCCCTGTTCTGCATCCTGGCCGGCGTCACGCTGAATGCCGGCGCGCAGCTGCTGCTCAAGGCCGGCACGAATGCCGTTGGACACTTCGAATTCACCCGTGCGAACATCCTGCCCATCGGCTTCAAGCTGGCAACCCAGCCGCCGATCATCGGCGGACTCGCCTGCTACGTGATCAGCGTGGCGGTGTGGATCATCGGGCTCTCGCGCGTGGACGTGTCGATCGCCTATCCGATGCTGTCACTGGGCTACGTCGTCAACGCGATCGCCGCGTGGTACCTGTTCGGCGAAGTGATGTCGGTGCAGAAGCTGGTCGGCATCGGCATCATTCTCGTCGGCGTGGTCGTGCTCGCGCGCAGCTAGGCGCGGCGCCCCGCGTAGGAACCGGCGCGGCACACGCGCAGCCTAAGCGTGACGTAAGGTAGGCCGCGGTAAGCCGAGCGGTTGCGTTTTTTAAGCCGCGGCCTTGGGTTTGCGGGTAGTTTGTGGTTTACTTCGCGCCCGTCGGGCCGCGCCCCTTTCAATCGAGCGATGCATTCATGAGCCAGTCACAAGTCCCGTTTTTGCCGTTTGTCAAACCCGAGATCGACGAGGAAACGATCCAGGGCGTCGCCGACGTGCTGCGTTCCGGCTGGATCACCACCGGCCCGCAGAACCAGAAGTTCGAGGCCGCGCTGTCCGGGTTCTGCGGCGGCCGCCCGGTGCGCACCTTCAATTCCGGTACCGCGACGCTCGAAATCGGCCTGCGCATCGCCGGCGTCGGTCCCGGCGACGAAGTGATCACGACGCCGGCCACCTGGGTGTCGACCTGCAACGTGATCCTCGAAACCGGCGCGACGCCAGTGTTCGCCGACATCGACCCGATCACGCGCAACATCGATCTCGACCTGCTCGAAAAAGCGATCACGCCGCGCACCAAGGCGTTGCTGCCGGTGTTCCTGTCGGGCCTGCCGGTCGACATGGACCGTCTGTACGGGATCGCCCGCGCGCACGAGCTGCGCGTGATCGAAGACGCCGCGCAGGCATTCGGCTCCACCTGGAACGGCGAGCGCATCGGCAAGCTCGGCGACATCGTGTCGTTCAGCTTCCACGCGAACAAGAACCTGACCTCGGTCGAAGGCGGCGCGCTGGTGCTGAACAACGAGGAAGAAGCGGTGCTCGCGCAGAAGTACCGGCTGCAGGGCATCACGCGCACCGGCTTCGACGGCATGGACTGCGACGTGCTCGGCGGCAAGTACAACCTGACCGACGTCGCCGCGCGTGTCGGCCTCGGCCAGCTGCCGCATCTCGAGCGCTTCATCGCGCAGCGCAAGAAGCTCGTGCGCGCGTACTTCGCGCAACTCGAAGGCGGCGCGGCCGTTCAGCTCGGCGTCGGCCTGCCGCCCGCGGACTTCGAAAACAGCAACTGGCACATGTTCCAGATCACGCTGCCGCTCGAAAAGCTGTCGATCGACCGCGCCGGCTTCATGGGCGAGCTGAAGGAGCGCGGCATCGGCTCGGGCGTGCACTACCCGGCGCTGCACCTGTTTTCCCTGTACCGCGCGCGCGGCTTCAAGGAAGGCATGTTCCCGCACGCGGAGCGCTTCGGCGCCACCACCGTCACGCTGCCACTCTTCACGCTGATGAACGAAGGCGACGTCGAGCGCGTGTGCCGCGCGGTCAACGAAATTTGCGAACACTACGGAAAATAAGCGGACATGACTTATTCGGAACATCGCGCCGTCGCACCGGAAGTGTCGATCATCATTCCGGTGTACAACGAGGAAGCCGGACTGGCCGCGCTGTTCGCGCGCCTCTATCCGGCGCTCGACGCGCTCGGCACCGGTTATGAAGTGATCTTCATCAACGACGGCAGCCGCGACAAATCCGCGGCGCTGCTCGCCGGGCAGTTCCGCGCGCGCCCCGACACCACGCGCGTGATCCTGCTGAACGGTAATTACGGCCAGCACATGGCGATTCTCGCGGGCTTCGAGCAGTCGCGCGGCGACATCGTGATCACGCTCGACGCCGACCTGCAGAATCCGCCCGAGGAAATCGGCAAGCTCGTCGCGAAGATGCGCGAAGGTTTCGACTACGTCGGCACGATCCGTCGGCAGCGCCAGGACAGCCTGTGGCGCCGCAAGGCGTCGCGCGCGATGAATCATCTGCGCGAGCGCATCACGCGCATCAAGATGACCGACCAGGGCTGCATGCTGCGCGCCTACAGCCGCCATATCGTCGATACGATCAACCGCTGCGGCGAAATCAACACGTTCATCCCGGCGCTCGCGTACACGTTCGCGCAGAATCCGGTGGAAATCGAGGTCGCGCACGAGGAACGCTTCGCCGGTGAGTCGAAGTACTCGCTGTACTCGCTGATCCGTCTGAATTTCGACCTCGTCACCGGCTTCTCGGTGGTGCCGCTGCAATGGCTGTCGTTCATCGGCGTGATCCTGTCGCTAGGGTCCGCGGCGCTGTTCGTCCTGCTGCTGATTCGCCGTTTCATCATCGGCGCGGAAGTGCAAGGTGTATTCACGCTGTTCGCCATCACGTTCTTCCTGCTCGGCGTGATCATCTTCGCGCTCGGCCTGCTCGGTGAATACATCGGCCGGATCTATCAGCAGGTGCGTGCGCGGCCGCGTTATCTGGTGCAGACCATTCTCGAGCAACGCGACGGCGGGGCCGTCGCCGAAGCGCCGCGTCAGACCGTCGTGCAAGGCGTGCAGCCGGTGCCGGTCGCCGACCAGGGACACCATCCATGAAGCCGCGCGCCGTCGTATTCGCGTATCACAACGTCGGCGTGCGCTGCCTGCAGGTGCTGCTCGCGCGCGGCGTCGAGGTCGCGCTCGTCGTGACCCACGAAGACAACCCGAGCGAGAACATCTGGTTCGGCAGCGTCGCGTCGGTGGCAGCCGGGCACGGCATTGCCGTCGTCACGCCGGCCGATCCGAAGAGCCCCGAACTGCGCGCCGCGGTGAGCGCCGCGCGGCCGGACTTCATCTTCTCGTTCTACTACCGCCACATGTTGCCGCTCGACCTGCTCGCAATCGCCGCACGGGGCGCTTACAACATGCACGGCTCGCTGTTGCCGAAGTATCGCGGCCGCGTGCCGACCAACTGGGCGGTGCTTAACGGCGAAAGCGAAACCGGCGCAACGCTGCACGAAATGGCCGCGAAGCCCGACGCCGGCGCGATCATTGCGCAAACACCGGTGCCGATCCTGCCCGACGACACCGCCGCGCAGGTCTTCGACAAGGTCACGGTCGCCGCCGAGCAAACGCTGTGGCGCGTGCTGCCGGCGCTGCTCGCGGGCGAGGCGCCGCATCTGCCGAACGATCTCGCGCATGGCAGCTACTACGGCGGGCGCAAACCGGAGGACGGCCGCATCGACTGGAATCAGTCCGCGCAACAGGTCTACAACCTGATCCGCGCGGTCGCGCCGCCGTATCCGGGCGCTTTCACCGAGCTGAACGGGCGCCGTTTCATCGTCGCGCGCGCGCGTCTGGCCGCGCCCGGCGCGCTCCGCTCGGATTTGCCCCTGGGCCTGCACGTAAGCGATAATGCCGTATTCGCGATCTGCGGCGACGGCCGCGCGATCAACATCCACGAATTGCGGCATCAGCACGACGGCGGCGAGTCTGCCGTCAGTCCGGCGGAATTCGCCCAGCTCATCCAATCTCATTCATGAAAAAAGTCCTGATTCTGGGTGTGAATGGCTTCATCGGCCATCACCTGTCCAAACGCATTCTCGAAACCACCGACTGGGAAGTGTTCGGGATGGACATGCAGACCGAACGTCTCGGCGACCTCGTCAATCATGAGCGGATGCACTTCTTCGAAGGCGACATCACGATCAACAAGGAATGGGTCGAATATCACGTCAAGAAGTGCGATGTGATTCTGCCGCTCGTCGCGATCGCCACGCCCGCAACGTATGTGAAGCAGCCGCTGCGCGTGTTCGAACTCGACTTCGAGGCGAACCTGCCGATCGTGCGTTCAGCCGTCAAGTACGGCAAGCATCTGGTGTTTCCGTCGACCTCCGAGGTCTATGGCATGTGCACGGACGAGCAGTTCGATCCGGAAGAATCGCAGCTGTCGTACGGCCCGATCAACAAGCCGCGCTGGATCTACGCGTGCTCGAAGCAGCTGATGGACCGCGTGATCTGGGGCTACGGCATGGAAGGCCTGAACTTCACGCTGTTTCGTCCGTTCAACTGGATCGGCCCAGGCCTCGACTCGATCTACACGCCGAAGGAAGGTAGCTCGCGCGTGGTCACGCAGTTCCTCGGCCACATCGTGCGCGGCGAGAACATCAGCCTCGTCGATGGCGGCGCGCAGAAGCGCGCGTTCACGGACATCGACGACGGCATCAGCGCGCTGATGAAGATCATCGAGAACAAGAACGGCGTCGCCACCGGCAAGATCTACAACATCGGCAACCCGATCAACAACTTCTCGGTGCGTGAGCTCGCGCACAAGATGCTGGCACTCGCGGCCGAATTCCCCGAATACGCGGACTTGGCCAGGAAAGTGCAACTGGTCGAAACGTCGTCGGGCGCGTACTACGGCAACGGCTATCAGGACGTCCAGAACCGCGTGCCGAAGATCGACAACACGAAACAGGAACTCAGCTGGGCACCCACGTCGACTTTCGACGAAGCGCTGCGCAAGATTTTCGAAGCGTATCGCGGCCACGTCGCGGAAGCCCGCGCACTCGTCGAACAGCAATAAGGGCGCGTCCTTGGCTCGCATCGTCCTGAAGATCGACGTCGACACGCTGCGCGGCACCCGCGAAGGCGTGCCGAATCTCGCGCGCATCTTCGACCGCTTCAAGGCGCGCGCCACCTTCCTGTTCAGCCTCGGGCCCGACCACACCGGTTGGGCGATGCGCCGCGTGCTGCGGCCGGGCTTTCTGAAGAAGGTGTCGCGCACGTCGGTGGTCGAGCATTACGGCCTCAGGCAGTTGATGTACGGCGTGCTGCTGCCCGGTCCGGACATCGGCGCGAAGGCCGCGGCCGAGATGCGCGCGATCCACGAAGCCGGCTTCGAGTGCGGCATCCATACGTGGGATCACGTGTACTGGCAGGACAACGTGCGCGCCAAAGATCGCGCGTGGACCGTCGCGCAGATGCAGCGGAGCCACGCGCGGTTCATCGAGATATTCGGCGCGCCGCCCGTCACGCACGGCGCCGCGGGCTGGCAGATGAACGGCCACGCGTTCGAGCAGATCGACGCGTGGGGCATGCGCTACGCTTCCGACGGCCGCGGCCACTCGCCATATCTGCCGGTGGTCGACGGCAGGACGCTGAAGCACGTGCAGATGCCGACCACGCTCCCGACGCTCGACGAAGTGCTCGGTGTCGATGGTGTCGATACGCACAACGTCGCCGCGTGGATGCTGAAACGAACTGAAAAAAATCCGCACGACCAGGTGTTCACGCTGCACGCGGAACTCGAAGGACAGAAACTCGCGCCGGTTTTCGAACAGTTGCTCGAAGGCTGGCGCGCCCAGGGCCACACGTTCGCGACGATGGGCGATTACTACGCCACGCTAGACCGCGACACGCTGCCATCGTACCCTGTCGCGTGGGGCGAGATTCCGGGACGCTCCGGCGAACTGATCGTCCAGCCCTGAAGGCCCGCGACGCGGGAGTCGTTAGAAGGCGCGCCGCTTGTTGCTCGCCCATTGCCCGCCTGTTGCCCGCCTGTTACCCGCTTCCTTGCCGGGTCTGACGATCGGACAGCCGCGCGCCGACCGTATTCCCGAACAACAACAACCTCGACGACAGACCGGCCGACGCCGCGGCACCTAGCGACGCCAGCCCCAACAACCGGAGAACCTCGTGTCCATCGCAGTCGACCAACCCATCCCCGACTTCACCGCCGCCGCGACGGGCGGCGAAATCACGCTGTCAAAGCTGCGGGGCAAGAAGGTGGTGCTGTATTTCTATCCGAAGGACAACACGCCGGGCTGCACGACCGAAGGGTTGCAGTTCCGCGATCTGTATCCGAAGTTCAAGAAAGCCGGCGCGGAAGTGATCGGCGTGTCGCGCGACAGCCTGCGTTCGCATGACAACTTCAAGGCTAAGCTCGAACTACCCTTCCCGCTGATTTCCGACCCGGAAGAAACGCTGTGCGCCCTCTTCGCCGTCATTAAAATGAAGAAAATGTATGGCAAAGAGGTACGGGGAATCGAGCGCTCCACGTTCCTCATCGACGCCGATGGCGTGCTGCGCCACGAGTGGCGCGGCGTTAAAGTGCCGGGCCACGTCGACGACATTCTGGAGGCTGTACAAGCGCTTTGATGCGCGTTATATTGGCCCGCAATGAGTGCCTGTCCACCCCACATTGTTCTCCGCTGCGTCAGCCCTGACGGCCGCCTGACCGGATCCACCGGT
Source organism: Paraburkholderia sp. 31.1 (assembly GCF_014397645.1). Lineage (NCBI taxonomy): Bacteria > Pseudomonadati > Pseudomonadota > Betaproteobacteria > Burkholderiales > Burkholderiaceae > Paraburkholderia > Paraburkholderia sp. 31.1. The sequence continues at coordinate 38,326 of NZ_VZQN01000046.1, read as the reverse complement.
GCCGTTCGGAGCGTGAGGCGCAACGTGAGCATCATCGTCGAGCCGCTTGCCCCGAATGCCGGGGCGGCGGCTTTTTTAATTGCGCGCGACCGTTCGTTCATTGGTTCGCGCGCTTCCGTCAAGGAGCCTATCGAAAACCAGGCGAACCGGCATCTCTAGACCGAATGCGCGCCTCCTCGCGCAGACTCGATGTCCCATGAGGGCATCGTCAGAATGCGACGGGCGGCGCACGATATGTGACCCGATCATTCCGAGGGAAACCATGCCTTTGCCTACTCCCCCCAACAAGCTCGGCAATCTTTTGTCGCCTGACGAATACAAGGCCAAAGCCGTCACGCCCGCGCGCTCCACCGCGAAAAAACAGGCGCGTGAAGGGGAATCCGCAGAGTCGGCCGATTACGGCCGCGTCAATGTCGCCACACCGATGGCGCACGCTGCCAACGCCGCCACCACGTTGTGGCCCGTGCCCGCCGTCGAGTCGCCGCCCGCCGCGCAACCCGCGCCCGCGCGCGGCCGCAAGGCGAGGCAGACCGCCGCGCTGTTGCAGCCGGTTCCGTCCGCACGCCCGCAGTTCGAAGCCGACGCGACAGAAGCGCAGCCGATCGTCGCACGCGCGCCTGCCGCGAAGCAGCGGACGGACGAAACAGCCGCCGCGCCCGCCGCAGCGAGCCCTGCCGCCACGCGCAAGAAACGTGGCGCGGGCGCCACGCCAGCCGAGGTGCAGAAGCTTTTCGTGCTCGACACCAACGTGCTGATGCACGATCCGAGCTGCCTGTTCCGCTTCGAGGAGCACGACGTCTATCTGCCGATGATGACGTTGGAAGAGCTCGACAACCACAAGAAGGGAATGTCGGAAGTCGCGCGTAACGCGCGTCAGGTGAGCCGCACGCTCGACGCGCTCGTCGCGAACGCGGGCGACATGGCCGACGGCATTTCGCTCGCGCGTCTGGGCAGCCGCGAGGCCTCCGGGCGGCTGTACTTCCAGACCCGGCTGACCGCGATCGAGCCGGTCGAAGGTCTGCCCGAAGGCAAGGCCGACAACCAGATCCTCGGCGTCGTGCGCGCGCTGCAGCGCGATCGCGCGGATCGCCAGGTCGTGCTGGTGTCGAAAGACATCAACATGCGCATCAAGGCGCATGCGCTCGGTCTGCCCGCCGAAGACTACTTCAACGACCAGGTGCTCGAGGACAGCGACCTGCTGTACACGGGTATCCGCGCGCTGCCGCAAGACTTCTGGACCAGGCACGCGAAGGGCATGGAAAGCTGGCAGGACACGAAAACCGGCACCACGTACTACCGCGTGACGGGTCCGCTGTGCGCATCGATGCTGGTCAACGAGTTCGTTTATCTGGAGCCGCAGAACGGCGAGCCCGCGTTTCATGCGCTGGTGCGCGAACTGAACGGCAAGACCGCGCTGCTGCAAACGCTGCGTGACTATGGCCACCACAAGAACAACGTGTGGGGCATCACGGCGCGCAATCGCGAGCAGAACTTCGCGCTGAACCTGCTGATGAATCCGGACATCGACTTCGTCACGCTGCTCGGCCAGGCCGGCACCGGCAAGACGCTGGTCGCACTCGCGGCGGGTCTCGCGCAGGTGCTCGACGACAAGCGCTACAACGAGATCATCGTGACGCGCGCGACGGTGCCGGTCGGCGAAGACATCGGCTTTCTGCCGGGCACCGAAGAGGAAAAGATGCAGCCGTGGATGGGTGCGTTCGACGACAACCTCGAAGTGCTGCAGAAAACCGACGACGCCGCCGGCGAATGGGGCCGCGCCGCGACCCAGGAGCTGATCCGCTCGCGCCTGAAGATCAAGAGCATGAACTTCATGCGCGGCCGCACGTTCGTCGACAAGTATCTGATCATCGACGAGGCGCAGAACCTGACGCCGAAGCAGATGAAGACGCTCGTCACGCGCGCCGGTCCGGGCACGAAGATCATCTGCCTTGGCAACATCGCGCAGATCGATACGCCTTACCTGACCGAGGGCAGTTCGGGCCTGACCTATGTGGTCGATCGCTTCAAGGGCTGGGCGCACAGCGGACACGTGACGCTCGCGCGCGGCGAGCGCTCGCGCCTCGCTGACTACGCGTCGGAGATTCTCTAGAGGTTCGCCGGTTTTTTTTCCGGCTTTTGATCGCAGGCCGCGTCCGGTTCGTTCCGGACGCGGCCTTTTTATTGCGCGGCGTTCCACGCAGGCAACACTTAGCGCACAAACTTCAAGTAATTTATCAACAATTCTTGCCGCAGCCTTGTTGGGCGGCTACCATCCCGACATCGTCAGTGAGTAAATGGGCGCTTACCGCCCGTGCCGTCTTCATGCGCCGACTCGCCTTATCGCTGCTGCCCGTCCTGCTGCTCGCCGCCTGTGCCGGCGCGCCGCAGAAGACGTCGCGCGGGTCAGGCGGCAGCGTCGTCGCGAACGGCGCCTATCGCGCGCCGCCGCCCGGCTTTCCCCACTTCGTCGATCACAGCATCGGCCGCGAGGAAATCTCCATTCAGGCGATGAGTCTCGTCGGCGTGCCCTACCGGTGGGGCGGCAATACGCCCGACAGCGGCTTCGATTGCAGCGGGCTCGTGCGGTACGTCGTGCTGCGCGCGGCGTCGGTGAACCTGCCGCGCACGACGGCCGAGATGAGCGGGCGCGGCGAGTCGATCGAACCGGACGAAATCGCGCCAGGCGATCTGATCTTTTTCAACACGACGGGGCGCGCGCATTCGCACGTCGGCATCTACGTGGGCAAGCTGCGCTTCGTCAACGCGCCATCGACGGGCGGCACCGTGCGGCTCGACTATCTGACCAATCCCTACTGGGCGAAGCGCTTCGACGGCATCCGCCGGATGGCGGGACCGGCGGCAACGCCGGCGCCGTTCGATCCGCCGAGCTATCAGGCTGCGGCGCCGCAAACCGAGCGAGGTGCTGCGGCCGCGGCGACGGGCACGGCAACAACCGTGGCAGTTCCGGCAGCGTCGACCTACGCGGGCCCGACGGCGCTGTCCAGCCCGGAGTCGATGGCAACGGCCCGGCCGGTCGCGAGCGCGACGCCGGCGACCCGTGCAGGCGGCGGCACGCCCGTCGTGCAAGCCGATCAATTCGAGCCGCCACCGTCGGGCCTCGGCACCGCGCAGCTGCAGGCACGCTCAGCGGGCGCCGTGGCAGCGACGATGGTCCCCGCGGCTCAGGCGAGCACGTTTGAAAGCGGCGCTCGTTCGCCCGCTCAACCGATGCAGTCCGCGACGACCGCCCGCACCCTTGCCCAACCTTCGCCCGACCCGATCGACGCCGCCGCCGATGCATTCGAACCGCCGCCACCCGCCTCCATCGCGGAACGCCAGGCCCGGCAGATGCAGCAGACCGAAGGCACTGGATCCGTGCAGCTCATGCGTGCGTCGACGGCTTCCCACGGCGCGCCCGCACCCACGCAAAGCAGCGACGACCCGATCGCCCGTTTCGCGAACGGCAACTTCTGACGCCGTGATCTGCTATCGTCATCGATATTCTTTCGACGGCGGGTAACGACCATGGAACTCGGGCTCAGAAATAAGGTGGTGCTCATCACCGGCGGCAGCAAAGGCATCGGTTTCGCTTGCGCGCGCGCCTTCGCACAGGAAGGCGCGAGGGTCGCGATCGTGTCGCGCGACCCCGCCAACCTTGCGCGCGCCTACGAACAGCTGAAACAGGAAGGATTCCACGTGCACCGCACGCGCGCCGACCTGCACGAAGCGCACAGCGCCGCCGATATCGTCGAGGAAGTCAGCACCGCCGTGGGCCCGATCGACGTACTGATCAACAGTGCCGGCGCCGCGCGCCGGTACGACCCCGAGACGCTCGATGCCGACGCATTCCGCGCGACGATGGAAGCGAAGTATTTCCCGTATATCTATCCGCAGCAGGAAGTGCTGCGCCGTATGGCCGAGCGCGCGAAAGCCAACGGCGGTGCCGAGCCGGGCACGATCGTCAATATCATCGGCATGGGCGGCAAGGTCGCGAGCGACATCCATATCGCAGGCGGCGCGGCCAACGCGGCGCTGATGCTCGCGACCGTCGGCCTCGCGCACTACTACGCGCGCTATGGCATCCGCATCAACGCGATCAATCCGGGCTCGACGCTGACCGAGCGCGTCGAGGAAGCGGTCCGGCTGGAAGCGGCGCAGCAAGGCATCGGCAATGACGAAGCGCTGGCGCGCGGCCAGGCCCGGATGCCGCTCGGGCGCTATGCAAAGCCGGAGGAAATCGCCGACGTGGCGCTGTTCCTCGCGAGCCGCCGCGCGAGCTATGTGACGGGCGCGATCATTCCGATGGATGGTGCGAATGCGCCGCTGATCTGAACGCGTCGTGCAACGCGCTTTTTAGTCGAACTGCGTAGGGACACCGGTGCGATGCCATGGGCGGCATGTAGCCGAAGCCCGCGCGTGCTGTTCAGCCAAACTCAGCCGAACCCGGCAGCGCAGATCTGCATCGCATGGTGATTACAGGAAGTGGTGGCCCAGCCACCAGGCCCCGCCGGACAGCACCGCGGAAGCCGGGATCGTCAGAATCCAGGCCCAGACGATGTTGCCGGCGACACCCCAGCGCACCGCGCTCAGCTTCTGCGTCGCGCCGACTCCGACGATCGCGCCGGTGATCGTATGCGTGGTAGAGACGGGAATGCCGAGCGCCGAGGCGGTAAAGAGCGTGATCGCTCCGCCCGCCTCCGCGCAGAAGCCGCCGACCGGCTTCAATTTCGTGATTTTCTGCCCCATCGTGCGCACGATGCGCCAGCCACCGAACAGCGTACCGAGACCCATCGACAGATAGCAGCCGCCGATCACCCACAGCGGCGGTGCGTCCGCCTTCATCGACGCGAAGCCGGTGGCGATCAGTAACATCCAGATGATGCCGATGGTTTTCTGCGCGTCGTTGCCACCGTGACCCAGGCTGTACAGGCCAGCGGAGAACAATTGCAGACGCCTGAAGCGACGGTCGACCTTGCTAGGCGGCGTGCGGAAGTACAGCCACGACACCAGCAGCATGAAAAACGAGCCGAGCACGAAGCCGAGCAGCGGTGAAATGAAGATGAACGCGACGGTCTTCATCAGGCCATCCCAGTTCAGCGATCCCCAGCCCGACTTCGCGAGCGCCGCACCCACGAGGCCACCGATCAACGCGTGCGACGAACTGGACGGAATGCCGTAGACCCAGGTGATCACGTTCCACGCGATCGCGCCGACCAACGCGCCGAAGATCACGTAGTGGTCGACGATGTCCGGGTCGATCGTGCCCTTGCCGACGGTCGTGGCCACCTTCAGGTGAAACACGAAATACGCGATGACGTTGAACGCCGCCGCGAACGCCACCGCCTGCTGTGGCTTCAGCACGCCGGTCGACACGACCGTGGCGATCGAATTCGCCGCGTCGTGAAAGCCGTTCATGAAGTCGAACACCAAAGCAATGGCAACCAGGCCGGTGACGACCCAGATAGCGAGTTGTATCGATTGCATTATGCGTTTTCCAGCACGATGCCTTCGATGATGTTGGCCACATCCTCACACTTGTCCGTGATCGTTTCGAGCAGCTCGTAGATCGCCTTGAGCTTGATCAGGACCTTGACGTCGTCTTCCTCGCGGAACAGCTTCGACATCGCCGCGCGCAGCACGCTGTCGGCTTCCGATTCGAGCCGGTCGATGTCCTCGCAGGCCTTCAGGATCTGGCTCGCCTGCTTCATGTCCGACAGCAGGCTGACCGCGAACTGCACGCGCTCGCAGGTCGCCGTGCAGATATGCGCGAGCTGGCTCGCCTCCGACGTGACCGCTTGCACGTCGTACAGCGAGATCGCGGTGGCGACGTCCTCCATCAGGTCGAGGATGTCGTCCATCGTCGTGATCAGCTTGTGGATCTCGTCGCGGTCGAGCGGCGTGATGAAGGTCTTGTGCAGCAGGTCGATGGCTTCGTGCGTGAGCTTGTCGGCCGCTTTCTCGGCCTTTTGTACGTTCTGCTTGTGGGTTTCGGCGTCCTGCAGATTGTCGATCAGGAGCTCGAGTTCGCGGCTTGCCGAAATGATGCACGTTGCGTGCGAATTGAAGATTTCAAAGAACTTGCCCTCGGTGGGCATGAATCGACCGAACATTGGGATCCTGGAAATGGGTCACGTTATGGCTGACATAAAACCGCCATATTGTACCGATCCGCCATCATTGCCGCACTCGCGACAGCGCCGTTACAACAGCCCACGGCGCCTTGCGTCACTCGCCGCCGTAGAAGTTCTGCGCGCCCGCAAAGTTGTCGAACTTCGTGTATTGGCCGTGGAAAGTGAGCCGAACGGGACCGATCGGACCGTTCCGCTGCTTGCCGATGATGATCTCCGCGGTGCCCTTGTCGGGGCTGTCCGGGTTGTACACTTCGTCGCGGTAGATGAACAGGATCACGTCGGCGTCCTGTTCGATAGCGCCCGATTCGCGCAGGTCCGACATGATTGGCCGCTTGTTGGGCCGCTGCTCGAGACCGCGGTTCAGCTGCGACAACGCGATCACCGGCACGTCGAGCTCCTTCGCGAGGCTCTTCAGCGAACGCGAGATTTCCGAGATTTCGGTCGCGCGGTTTTCGCCCGACGACGAGCCGCTCATCAGCTGCAGATAGTCGATGATGATCAGTCCGAGCTTGCCGCACTGGCGCGATAGTCGGCGCGCGCGCGAGCGCAGTTCCATCGGGTTCAGACCGCCGGTTTCGTCGATGAAGATCTGCGCCTCGCTCATTTTCTGCACCGCATGCGTGAGCTTCGGCCAATCCTCGTCGGTCAGACGCCCGGTTCGCATGCGATGCTGATCGAGCCGGCCGACCGAGCCCAGCATACGCATCGTGAGCTGCGTGCCCGGCATTTCCATCGAGAACACCGCGACGGGTAGTCCGTACTCGACCGCGACGTATTCGCCGACGTTCATCGAAAACGCCGTCTTACCCATCGACGGACGGCCCGCGACGATGATCAGCTCGCCGCCGTGCATGCCCGAGGTCATACGATCCAGATCGACGAAGCCGGTCGGCGTGCCGGTCACGTCGCTCGGATTGGCGGTGTGATAGAGCGTGTCGATCCGCTCGACCACCTGGGTCAGCAGCGGTCCGATCTCGAGAAAGCCCTGGGTGCCGCGCGCGCCGTCTTCGGCGATCGAGAACACCTTCGATTCCGCTTCGTCCAGCAATTGCCGGACTTCCTTGCCTTGCGGGTTGAACGCGTCGGCGGAGATTTCATCGGCGACCGACACGAGCCGGCGCAGCACCGCGCGGTCGCGCACGATTTCCGCATAGCGGCGGATGTTGGCCGCGCTCGGCGTGTTCTGCGCGAGCGCGTTCAGGTAAGCGAGGCCGCCGACCTCTTCCGCCTTGCCCGAGGTGCCGAGCGCTTCGTAGACGGTGACCACGTCGGCCGGCCGCGTGGCCGCAATCAGCTTGCCGATGTGCTCGAAGATGATGCGGTGGTCGTAGCGGTAGAAGTCGCTTTTCGCGAGGAAGTCGGCGATGCGGTCCCAGGCCGCGTTATCGAGCAGCAGGCCGCCCAGCACCGATTGCTCGGCTTCGATCGAATGCGGCGGGACTTTCAGCGACTCGAGTTGGGGATCTTTGGACGGTGCGTTCATGGGGAGGAATTATCGGGCAATCCGGCGACGGCTGCGAGCGGAAAAAACGCAAATACGGGGATATACGAGAGATAGTCGGGCACAAAAAAAGCAGGGGCCGGTTTCCCGGCCCCTGCTCTTCACCAGCAATACGCTGGCTGATCCTGCCTGATGCTTAGATGCGGTCAGCTTAGACGTGCTCGCCGATCACGGCCACCGTCACATCGACGAGAACGTCGGTGTGCAGCGAAACCTGAACCGGGTGCTCGCCAACCATCTTCAGCGGGCCTTCCGGCAGACGCACTTGCGCCTTTTCCACTGCGAAGCCTTGCTTGCCGAGCGCTTCGGCGATGTCAGCGTTCGTCACCGAGCCGAACAGACGGCCGTCGACGCCAGCCTTCTGTTTGATCTGAACGGTCTGGCCTGCCAGCTTTTCGCCTTGAGCCTGAGCGGCTGCCAGCTTTTCAGCGGCGTGCTTTTCGAGTTCTGCGCGGCGCACTTCGAATTCAGCGAGGGCTTCCTTCGTTGCACGGCGAGCTTTCTTGTTCGGGATCAGGAAGTTACGTGCGTAACCGTCCTTGACCTTCACGATGTCGCCGAGGTTACCCAGATTGACGACTTTTTCCAGAAGAATGATTTGCATTCGGATGCTCCTTATCGCGTCGTCGGGTTAGGCCTTGTGCTGGTCGGTGTACGGCACCAGCGCGAGGAAACGTGCGCGCTTGATAGCCGTGTCCAACTGGCGTTGATAATGCGCCTTGGTACCCGTGAGACGTGCCGGCGTGATCTTGCCGTTCTCGCCGATGAAGTCCTTCAGCGTTTCGATGTCTTTGTAGTCGATGTACTCGACGCCAGCAGCCGTGAAACGGCAGAACTTCTTGCGCTTGAAGAGCGGGTTCTGTTGCTGACGACGCTTGTCGAATTTCTTACCAGTCGGGCGGGGCATGATTAGTCCTTTCCAATGTCCTGCAATGCTGTGATGTGAAATACCAGAGTTCGCGCGTTACGGTGCTTTTTAGCCAGAAAACCTGTGAAGAGCGTTTCGACGCCCATCCGACAGTTTTCGAGCTTACCGCTCGCTTCGCCCGCGGCGACCGCCTGCATGGTCAGTTCGACCTGACGGGCAATGCCCGCCTCGACGACTTCCGTGCGGTGGTGCAACGTGCAGCTTGCAATCGGAACGCCGGCGGGGGTGTACCGCACCGGTTCGCGTTCGACGACGCTCGCCGTAAGTTGCAGCCGGTTCATGTACCTGTTTATGTCTTCGTGTACGTGAGCGGAGCGACGCTGCGTGTCTGGCAGCTTAAATAACGAGTCTTAAGCCTGCGCTTCGGTCGGCTGAGCTGCTGCCGACTTCTTGGCTTCTTCGCGCTGCACTTCCTTCATCATCGGCGACGGGCCGGTTTCGGCCTTCTTCATCTTGACGATGAGGTGACGCAGAACGGCGTCGTTGAACTTGAACGCGTGTTCCAGCTCGTCGAGCGTGGTCTGGTCGCACTCGATGTTCATGCAGACGTAGTGAGCCTTCGCGAGTTTCTCGATCATGTAGGCCAGTTGGCGACGGCCCCAGTCTTCGACGCGGTGGATCTGACCACCGTGCGACGTGATCGTGCTCTTGTAACGCTCGATCATGGCGGGCACCTGCTCGCTTTGATCGGGATGCACGATAAAGACGATTTCGTAATGACGCATTACACACTCCTTGTGCTGACTTTTGGATAGAAGCCGCCCGGGCGTCGGAACCGGTGCGGCAAGTGAGAAGCCCAAGAGTCTAACCCGAATGGGGACGGGTTGCAAGGAATTCCGCCGATTCGGCGGCGGAATCGGATGTGTTTTCAAGAGCTTAGGGTGGGGGGTCGCGGAAGTCGGGCCGTCCTTGCCCCTCAACCCGCTTCCGTGCGCTGGCTGCCGCTCTGCAAACGCGCTCTGAGCGCCGCTTCGAGTCCCTTGAGCGCATCGGGTGCGGCGTCCGAGATCGCCCACCAGGTCATGCCCGCCGCGTCCCAGTGCGCGATCGAATAGCCGTCGTGGGCGAGCGATGCCGGCGCCGCGCCGTCAATGCCACGCGTCGTGGACTGCGGAAACACATACACGTCGATCACGTGCTTGCCGTAGCGGTACACGAGCACCGCGACCCGCTGGTGCGCGAGGTAGTCGAGCCGGCCCCCCTCCAGCGCGAAGCCAGCCGCCGCGAGGTCCTCGACCGGCGGCGAATAGTCGAGCCGACCGTTGAACCATGGCTTGACCGTGTGACGGTCGGTCGAAATTACGTCGATGTCGCGGCCGGAAACCTGCGCGCGCACATGGCTTTCGATGAGTTCGTCGGTGAATGGCGTGAATTCGGCGGGACCGCGCAGCGTCAGCGTCAGGACAGCGGTGGCCACACACAGCGCAATCACGAGCACCGCGAGACCGCCGCGCGCGACCACGCGGTTGGCGCCGCCAGCGGCATGCGGTCCGTTGAAGCCGATTAGCCGGCCGCGTGAATCGCCCGAGCGACCCGGACCGCTGAAGCCACTGAGCCACCGGTCAAGCCACGCGGGCCGCCGCGCCCAACGACGCTGACGCTGAGGTTGGTACGTCGCCATGTCGGTCAGCCCGGCGCTAGCGCTGCCGGTAGACTCCTCCTCCGCATCTTCAGGCGCCGCCGTCGTGGCCAACCCCGCAGTTCCTCCCTCGACCGCGCCGGGCAAGCCCGCCACGATCCGCGCCCGCAACGACTGCGGCGCCCGATGATACGGCGCCGCGCGCAGCGCGCCGCTCAGCGCGCGCAGGTTGTCGCTCGCGCGCCGGCAGTCGTCGCAGCTCTCGATATGCTGCTGGACCCGGCGCGCATCGGGTGCCGGCAGTTCGTGATCGGCATTCGCCTCGAGGAGCGGCCGAGCTTCGTTACAGTCCATCCGGCGTCTCCTGAGCGGGGTCGGCGGCAGCGCCGGGAATGTTGAGGGGCCGGCCGTCGGCAAACGCCCGGAGTTGCGTCACTGTTGCGGTGGCGGGCACGACCGCCGATGATGCCGCGCGGCCGTCGCCGGAACTTCGCGGTGGCCGGTCGGACGGCGCGCAGGGCGTGGACGACCCCGAGGGCGCGACTGCCGCCGACTGCACGACTCGCCCGGACTGCGCCCCCTGCTCCAGCGGCGCTTGCGTCGACCCGCGCCGATCACCCTGCCCGCCTTTGCGCCCCCCGCCAACCGACTCCCCCCCGCCTCGCTGCAGCGCCATCAACACCTCCGCCAGCTTGCGCCGCCCACGCGCGAGCCGCGACATCACCGTACCGATCGGCACATCGGCCACCACCGCGATCTCCCGATATCCCATCTCCTCGAGCTCGCGCAAGATCAGCACCTCGCGATACTCGACCGGCAAACGCGCCAACGCGTCGTGTACCTGGCGTGCATCCTCGTCGCGGATCAGCAGCGTCTGCGGATCGTCGCCGCCCGCGCTCCAGCCGTCGAGGGTCGCGTCGTCCATCGTTTCGTCGAATTCGAGCATGTCGTGCGACGGCGCGCGACGGCGCCATTCCGTGTACCAGGTGCGGCGCACGATCGCGAGCAGCCACGGCCGCGCAGAGTCGCCGCGAAACGTATCGAAGAAGCGGAACGCGCGCATGAACGCTTCCTGCACGACGTCCTCGGCATCGTTCGGATTGCCGCACAGCCAGCGCGCGAGGTTGTACGCGGCGTCGAGATGCGGCAACGCCAGCTGCTGGAAGCGGCGGCTTTTCGCTGCATCGGCATCGGCGTCTGAATCGGTCTGGACCACGTGAGCCCCTCCAAGGGCATGGCGGCTGCGTCGTGCGGGTCGCTGTCGCGCGTCCCGCGCGGTGTCGTTCCTGACGTGTCTTTCACAGCAGAACTGGCCATAGACCGAGTTTATTCCCGACTCAGGCGACCATTCGCAAGAAAGATCGCGATCGCCTGCGCGCCCCGCTCGCCAGCTAGTACGATGGCCGGTTCCAGTAGTCGTCGCTCGCGTACACGTCTTTCAGATAGTCGATGAAATAGCGCACGCGCGCCGGCACGAAGCGCTGCTGCGGATAGACCGCAAGAATGTCGTAATCGGGCAGCGCATATTCGTCGAGCACGGTTTCGAGCTCGCCGCGCGCGAGCTGCCGCTGGATTTCCCACGTCGAACGCCAGCCGAGTCCGAGCCCCTCCGAAACCCAGCGATGCAGCAGTTCGCCATCGTTGCAGTCGAGCGAGCCCCCCACCCGCACCGTCGCGAGCTTGCCGTTGCGGCGGAAATACCAGCCGCGGTTCTGCCCGCCTTGCAGATTGAACGCGAGACAGTTGTGGGCCGGCAGATCCTCGAGCGTCTTCGGCTTGCCGTGTCGGCGAAAATAGTCGGGCGTACCGCACACCACGCGCCGGTTCGACGCGAGCTTCACCGCGACGAAGTTCGGATCGACCGCGCCGCCGATGCGGATCGACAGATCGTAGCCCTCGCGCACCAGATCGACGACCCGGTCGGTCAGATTGAACGACATCTGCAACTCGGGTTTGTCGCGCAGAAATGCAGGCGCGAGCGGCGCGACGTGCTTACGCCCGAACGCGGCGGGCGCCGACACGATCAGATGGCCGTTCACCGCGCGGCGCCCCGCGCTCAGTTCGTTTTCCGCCTGATCCCATTCGCTGAGAAGCCCGCGGCAGCGTTCGAGAAACGCGGCGCCGTCCTCGCTGACGACGAGCCGCCGTGTCGTGCGATACATCAGCTTCACGCCGAGGCGCTTCTCGAGCGCATCGATGCGCCGCCCGAGAATCACCGGTGACACCCCTTCCTCAAGCGCCGCCGCCGCGAGACTGCCCGCATCGGCGACCCGCACGAAGGTTTCGATCTGTTTGAAGCGGTCCATGCTCGTCTCCCACCTGTCTCTTGTCGGGCTGATGCCGGCCGTGCGCCGGGCTTCACGTCATTCCATACTTTTTGTTTCGGAATAAGCGACCCGGACTGATCTTATCAAACCTTTGGCGCAGGCCTACAGTGTCCCTCAACCGACGTAATTCCCGACCTTGAGGAGACATTCATGGCCAAAATGAGAGCCGTCGACGCCGCTGTTCTGGTGCTCGAAAAAGAAGGCATCGATACGGCGTTCGGCGTGCCGGGCGCCGCGATCAACCCGTTCTACTCGGCGATGCGCAAAGCCGGCGGCATCAGCCACGTGCTCGCGCGCCATGTGGAGGGCGCATCGCACATGGCCGAGGGCTACACCCGCGCGCAGCCGGGCAACATCGGCGTGTGCATCGGCACCTCGGGCCCCGCCGGCACCGACATGATCACCGGTTTGTACTCCGCGCAGGCCGACTCGATTCCTATTCTGGCTATCACAGGCCAGGCGCCGCGCGCGCGTCTGTACAAGGAAGACTTCCAGGCCGTCGATATCGAATCGATCGCCAAGCCCGTCACCAAGTGGGCCGTGACCGTGCGCGAGCCGGCGCTGGTGCCGCGTGTGTTCCAGCAGGCGTTCCATCTGATGCGCTCGGGCCGCCCGGGCCCGGTGCTGGTCGATCTGCCGATCGACGTGCAGCTCGCCGAAATCGAATTCGACATCGACACGTACGAGCCGCTGCCGGTCTACAAGCCGAAGGCGACCCGCAAGCAGATCGAGGCAGCGCTGACGCTGCTCAACGATGCCGACAAGCCGTTGATCGTGTCGGGCGGCGGCGTGCTGAACGCCGTAGCCGAAGACCTGCTCGTGAAGTTCGCCGAAACGCTCGGCGTGCCGGTGATCCCGACGCTGATGTCGTGGGGCGCGATTCCCGACGACCATCCGCTGATGGCCGGCATGGTCGGTCTGCAGACCTCGCATCGCTATGGCAACGCGACGATGCTCGCGTCCGACTTCGTGCTCGGCATCGGCAACCGCTGGGCCAACCGTCACACCGGCAGCGTCGATGTCTATACGAAGGGGCGCAAGTTCGTGCACGTCGATATCGAACCGACGCAGATCGGCCGCGTGTTCGGCCCGGATCTCGGCATCGTGTCGGACGCGAAGGCCGCGCTCGAACTGTTCGTCGAAGTCGCCAGCGAATGGAAGGCCGCGGGCAAGCTGAAGGATCGCGCCGCGTGGGTTGCCGATTGCCAGCAACGCAAGCGCACGATGCTGCGCAAGACGCACTTCGACAACGTGCCGATGAAGCCTCAGCGCGTCTACGAAGAGATGAACCAGGTGTTCGGCCGCGACACGTGCTACGTGAGCACGATCGGCCTGTCGCAGATCGCCGCCGCGCAATTCCTGCACGTGTACAAGGCGCGCAACTGGATCAACTGCGGCCAGGCCGGCCCGCTCGGCTGGACGATTCCGGCGGCGCTCGGCGTGCGCGCGGCCGATCCGCAACGGCCGATCGTCGCGCTGTCGGGCGACTACGACTTCCAGTTCATGATCGAGGAGCTCGCGGCCGGCGCGCAATTCAAGCTGCCGTACGTGCATGTCGTCGTGAACAACTCGTACCTCGGGCTGATTCGCCAGGCGCAGCGCGCGTTCGAAATGGACTACTGCGTGCAGCTCGGCTTCGAGAACATCAACTCGCCGGAGATGAACGGCTATGGCGTCGATCACGTCGCCGTCGCCGAAGGTCTCGGCTGCAAGGCGATTCGCGTGTTCAAGCCGGAAGAGCTGAAACCGGCGCTGCAAAAAGCGCAGTCGATGCTGGCCGAGTTCAACGTGCCGGTGATCGTCGAAGTGATTCTCGAACGCGTGACCAACATCTCGATGGGCACCGAGATCGACGCGATCAACGAGTTCGAGGAACTCGCGGAAAAGCGCGAGGACGCGCCGACGGCGATCAGCCTGCTCGATTGAGCGTTGCGTCTTCGCGGTATTCGCAGCATTCAGCGCGCTCGATGCGCGAGGGCTGAGTTCATGCTCCGCGCCCTCGCCTCATCACGACCAGCGCGCCACTCCCTGACCGACCTGAGAGACAAAAGCACCATGCCTAAATTCGCAGCGAACCTGACGATGCTGTTCAACGAAGTGCCGTTCCTCGACCGTTTCGCGGCAGCGTCCAACGCCGACTTTCATGCCGTCGAATTCCTGTTTCCCTACCCGTATTCGATCGCCGAATTGAGCGCACGTCTGCAACAGAACCGCCTCAAGCTGGTGCTGCACAACCTGCCGGCCGGCAACTGGGAAGCCGGCGAACGCGGCATCGCGTGCCTGCCCGATCGGGTCGCCGAGTTTCAGGAAGGCGTGGGCCGCGCGATCGAATACGCAAGCGCGTTGAAGGTGCCGCAACTGAACTGCCTCGTCGGCATTCCGGGCGCGAACGTCGACGCCGACACCGCCCGCGCAACGATCGTCGACAACCTGCGCTTTGCCGCGCGCGAGCTCAAGAAGGCCGGCATCCGGCTGCTCGTCGAGCCATGCAACTCGTACGACATTCCGGGCTTCGCGCTGAACCGTTCGCGCGATGGACTCGACGTGATTCGCGAGGTCGGCTCGGACAATCTGTTCCTGCAATACGACATCTATCACATGCAGCGGATGGAAGGCGAACTCGCGGCGACGATCGAAAAGAACCTCGCGCAGATCGCGCATATCCAGCTCGCGGACAACCCCGGGCGGCACGAACCGGGCACCGGCGAGATCAACTATCCGTATCTGTTCGCGCTGCTCGACTCGCTCGGCTACGACGGCTACGTCGGTTGCGAATACAAGCCGCGCACGACGACCGATGCCGGCCTCGGCTGGGTGCAAAGCGTGGCAGGTCAGGTGCGTGGCGCGGCGCGGCGCATGCGGCGGCTTGAGGCGCCTTGGGGTTCCTGATGGAACCCTGAAGCCTCAACGCACGCCCCCTATAACCCTGGAGATTCACACACATGGCAAAGATCGGCTTCATCGGACTCGGCATCATGGGCGCGCACATGGCGCGCAACCTCATCAAGGGCGGTCACTCGCTGTTCGTGAACGGCGCGTATCCGGTACCGGACGACATCGCGAAGAGCACGAGCGTGGTCGCCAGTTCGACCGCGGTCGCGCAGGCCGCCGACATCGTCATCATCATGGTGCCGGACACGCCGGACGTCGCCAACGTGCTGTTCGCCGACGACGGCGTCGCCGCCGGCCTCACCAAAGGCAAGCTCGTCATGGACATGAGCTCGATCTCGCCGCTCGACACCCAGGCGTTCGCGAAGAAGATCAACGCGCTCGGCGTCGACTATCTCGATGCGCCGGTGTCCGGCGGCGAAATCGGCGCGCGGGATGCGTCGCTGACGATCATGGTCGGCGGTCCCGAGAAAGCCTTTGCGCTGGCCAAGCCGTTGTTCGAACTGATGGGCAAGAACATCTCGCTGATCGGCGACAACGGCGCGGGTCAGACCTGCAAGGTCGCGAACCAGATCATCGTCGCGCTGAACATCGAAGCGGTCGCGGAAGCGCTGCTGTTCGCGTCGCGCTCGGGCGCCGACCCAGAGCGCGTGCGGCGCGCGCTGATGGGCGGCTTCGCGTCGTCGCGGATTCTCGAAGTGCATGGCGAGCGCATGACGAAGCGCACGTTCAATCCGGGTTTCCGGATCGAGCTGCATCAGAAGGACTTGAATCTCGCGCTCGATGGCGCGCGTAAGCTCGGCATCGCGCTGCCGCATACCGCGAGCGCGCAGCAACTGTTCAGCGTCTGCGCCGCGAACGGCGGCAAGGCGTGGGATCACTCGGCGATGGTGCGCGCGCTCGAAATCATGGCGAATCATGAGGTCGCGCAGGCGCCGGATAGCGAGGAAGCGAAGGCGGCTTGAGGTCTTCGTGCTTCCTCTTCAGTTCAGCTCGCCGTTGATTCCGCCGGTTGCCGCTTCGGCATCGGAGACGTCACGGTGAACACAGGTGGGGCGCCCGTTCGTTGCACGGCAGCTTGGGTTGCCGGCGCGGCGTAACGGGCAAATCGCGCCGCTCTGGGCTGAGAGCGGCAAGTGGGGTCCGCAGCGGCACCCGTCGGTGACGGGGAAGCCTTGGTCGGTCAGACGTCGTCGTCGGGTGTCCGGCTGTCGGATTCGCCAATCAATACGTATCGAACACCTTCTGCAACGCCGCCGGCGCAGTGTGGCCCGCGGCCAGCGCCAGCATCACCAGCACCCTCGCCTTGTACGGATTCAGCGAACCGGCGCTGACGAAACCGAGCGCATCGTCGGCCGCCGCGCCGTTGCGCATCACATGCCCCGAACCCACGCGCGACGAGCGCACCACCGCCACGCCGCGCAACGCGGCATCCGCCAGTGCCTGCTGCAACGACTGGTGGATCGAGCCATTGCCCGTTCCCGCCACGACGATGCCGCGCACATCCGCGGCCACCAGCGCATCGATGGCGATCCGCGACACGCCCGCATAGCTCGTGACGATCTCCACCTGCGGCCACGCCGCATCGATTGCGAATTCGCTCGCGACCGTATGCGCGCGCACCACGCCGCGCTGGAACTCGACGCGGCCATCCTGCACCCAGCCGAGCGCGCCAATCTCAGGCGACTGGAAAGCATCGACCGCATAGGTGCTCGTTTTCACGACGTCGCGCGCGCTGTGAATCCGGTTGTTGAACGCAACCAGCACGCCCTGCCCGCGTGCCGCCGCGTGCGCGGCGACCGTCACCGCGTTTAGCAGGTTCAGCGGACCGTCGGCGGAGAGTGCCGACGCTGGGCGCATCGCCGCGGTCAGCACGACCGGCTTGTCCGATTTGACGGTCAGATGCAGCAGATAGGCGGTTTCCTCGAGCGTATCGGTGCCGTGCGTGACCACCACGCCGTCTACGTCGTCCGTCGCGAGCAGCGTGTTGATACGTTGCGCGAGCGTGGTCCACAGCGGCAGCGACATGTCCTTGCTGTCGACGCTGGCGATCTGCTCGGGCGCGATTCGCGCGACCGCGGACAGCGCCGGCACCGCCGCGAGCAGTTGATCGACGCCGACGACGCCCGCCTGATAGCCCGATGTATTGGCCGCATCCGGGGCCGCGCCGGCGATCGTGCCGCCGGTCGCGAGCACCGCGATGCGCGGCAGCGTCGGCGCGGTGCTATGGCCGGGGGGAATCGGGAGAGGGGGAGAAGTCGAGGTATTCATGGCGGCGATTGTAAGCGATGCGCTTCGCGTCGCCATGCGTGGAAGACCGGACGCGGGTTCGGCTTGCGCGAGCGTGCGCAACGCGCGAGCGGGCTTAAATCTCATGCGGTGCCCAATTGCACTCATCACCACAAGTATCGACGACGGGTGCAAGTCCCACCCTAAGCTGCTCGCAGCCCTAAGCCGCCTCGCGCAACTGCGCCGCGATGTCCGCCTCGCTCAACTGCGGCGCGAACATCTCGATCAACCGATAGGCGTACGCGCGCAGGAACGCCCCCTTGCGCAAGCCGACACGCGTCGTGCTCGCCTCGAACAGATGCTGCGTGTCGAGCGCGACGAGTTCGCTGTCGCGCTTCGGGTCGTAGGCCATTGCCGCGACCACGCCGATGCCCATGCCGAGTTCGACGTAGGTCTTGATCACGTCGGCGTCGATCGCGGTCAGCACGACGTCGGGCAACGCACCCGCTTTCGCGAACGCCTGATCGATATGCGAGCGGCCGGTGAAGTCCTGGTCGTAGGTGACGATCGGGAATTCGGCGATCTCGTCGAGCGTCAGATTCGCTCGGCCGACGAGCGGATGATCCTTCGGCACCACCACGACGTGATGCCACGAATAGCACGGGAACGTGACGATGTCGGGAAAACGGTCGAGCGCCTCGGTCGAGATGCCGATATCCGCCTCGCCGTTGATGATCATTTGCGCGATCTGCTGCGGGCTGCCCTGGCGCAGCGCCAGATGCACTTTCGGGAACACCGACGTGAACTGCCGAATCACCTTCGGCAATGCGTAGCGTGCCTGCGTGTGGGTGGTCGCGACGACGAGGTGGCCGCTGTCCTGATCCGCGTACTGACGCGCGACGCGGCGCAGATTCTCCGCATCGAGCAGCATCCGCTCGATCAACTGATGCACGGCCTTGCCCGGTTCGGTGAGCCCGGTCAGACGCTTGCCGCGGCGGATGAAGATGTCGACCCCGAGTTCGTCCTCGAGATCCTTGATCTGCTTCGATACGCCCGACTGCGACGTGTAGAGCACGTTCGCCACTTCGGTCAGGTTCATGTTCTGCCGCACGGCTTCGCGCACGAAGCGCAATTGCTGGAAATTCATCGTTGTGTCTCCGGTTCCGCCAGAGTTGAGTTATTGGAGCCGCACATGCCAGGCGATCCACGCGGTACGGCCGATACGTTCTCTCTTGTCATCAGCGCCGCACAGCGGCGCCGCCACCTCACTGCGCCGGAAACACCCGCAGCGCGCGTGGCACCGCGGTGACGCCATCGCCGATCGCGAGTTGCAGATCACGCCACGTTTCGCGATCGAGTTCGGCTTCGAGCAGATTGCCCTCACGACCGGCGAGCTCGACGCGCACCGAACCGCCGAGCGTCACCACGCGCCGCACGTCGACGACGATGCCCTCGCGATGCCCCGCCGCCTGCGGATACAACTGCAGATCGTGCGGCCGCACATAGGCGAACGCCGGGCCCCTAAAACCCGCCGCGATAGCGACCGGCAGCGCCGCGCCATCGACGACGAAGCCTTGCGCATCGACGCTGCCGTGCAGGCGGTTCGCCGCGCCGAGAAACTCGTAGACGAACGGCGTCTGCGGATGGTCGTACACCTCCTGTGGGCTGCCGACCTGCTCGACATGCCCGCGATTGAGCACGACGATGCGGTCCGCCACTTCGAGCGCTTCTTCCTGATCGTGCGTGACGAAGATCGTCGAAATATGCAGATCGTCGTGCAGGCGACGCAACCAGCTGCGCAGTTCCTTGCGCACCTTCGCGTCGAGCGCGCCGAACGGCTCGTCGAGCAACAGCACCTTCGGCTCCACGGCCAACGCACGGGCGAGCGCGATGCGCTGGCGCTGGCCGCCGGACAGCTCCGACGGATAGCGCTGCGCGAGCCAGTCGAGCTGCACGAGCTTCAGCAACTCATGCACCTTCTCGCGAATCACCTTCTCGGACGGACGTTCCTTGCGCGGCTTCACGCGCAGCCCGAACGCGACGTTTTCGAACACCGTCATATGCCGGAACAGCGCGTAGTGCTGGAACACGAAACCCACCTCGCGCTCACGCGCGCCGACCGCCGCGACATCCTGGCCTTGCAGCTCGACCCGGCCGCCGTCCGCGTATTCGAGGCCGGCGATCACACGCAGCAACGTCGTCTTGCCGCAACCGGACGGCCCGAGCAGCGCGACGAGTTCGCCCGGCGGAAAGTCGAGCGACACGTTGTCGAGCGCGACGAAATCGCCGAAGCGCTTTTGCAGGTTACGAACGGTGATACCCATTTACAGCTCTCCTTGCTTGAGCGGATGTCGCTGCGACGCAGGCGTGGCGTTGACGAAAAACGAATGCGAAGCGGACTGCGCGCTATTGGCCTGCGAAGCGCCGGACGGCGACACGGGCCCCGCGTACGCAGGCACTTCGCGCGCCGCCGACAGTTCCGCCGACATATGACGCTCGGCCAGCAACTTGAGTCCCAGCGTGACCAGCGCCAGCAGCGCGAGCAGCGAGGCCACGGCGAACGCGGCCGAGAAGTTGTACTCGTTGTAGAGGATTTCGACGTGCAGCGGCATCGTGTCGGTCTGCCCGCGAATATGGCCCGACACGACCGACACCGCGCCGAACTCGCCCATTGCGCGCGCATTGCACAGAATCACGCCGTACAGCAGACCCCACTTGACGTTCGGCAGCGTGACGCGACGGAACGTCTGCCAGCCCGATGCGCCGAGCACGTGCGCGGCTTCTTCCTCGTCGTTGCCCTGCGCCTGCATCAGCGGAATCAGCTCGCGCGCGACGAACGGGAACGTGACGAAGATCGTCGCGAGCACGATGCCCGGCACCGCGAAGATGATCTGCACGTTGTGATCTTCGAGCCACGGGCCGAACCAGCCCTGCGCGCCGAACATCAGCACGTAGATCAGGCCGGAGATCACCGGCGACACCGAAAACGGCAGATCGATCAACGTGGTCAGCAGCGCCTTGCCGCGGAATTCGAACTTCGCGATACACCACGACGCCGCAAGGCCGAACACGAGGTTCAGCGGCACCGCGATCGCCGCGGTGAGCAGCGTCAGTTTGATCGCCGACAGCGCATCCGGATCGGCGAGCGCTTCGAAGTAAAAACGCAGCCCCTTGTTCAGCGCCTGGTAGAACACCGCGGCGAGCGGCACGGCCAGAAACAGCGCGAGAAACAGCAGTGCGAGGCCGATCAGCAGCCGGCGCACGAGCGCCGGCTCGCTGACCGGATCGGGGCGACGCGCCACGCTCGCCGGGTGGGTCGGAACGCGGCTCATTGCACACCCCCACCGATAGCGGCGACGCTCGTGACCACTGGCGCCGATCCCGTCTTGCCGCGGCTCGTGCGCCGCTGCAGATACCACTGCAGCGTGTTGATCGACAGCAGCATCAGGAACGACACGACCAGCATCACGACCGCGAGCGCCGTCGCGCCCGCATAGTCGTATTGCTCGAGCTTCGTGATGATCAGGAGCGACGTGATCTCCGACTTCATCGGCACATTGCCGGCGATGAAGATTACCGAGCCGTATTCGCCGAGCGCGCGCGCAAAGGCGAGCGCGAAGCCGGTCAGCAGCGCCGGCAACACGGCCGGCAGCGCGACGCGGCGAAACGTGAGCCAGCGCGACGCGCCGAGACACGCGGCCGCCTCCTCCTGCTCGCGCTCGAACTCCTCGAGCACCGGTTGCACGGTGCGCACGACGAACGGCAGGCCGATGAACGTCAGCGCGACCAGCACGCCCGCCGGCGTGAACGCGATCTTGATGCCGAGCGGCGCGAGGAACTGGCCGATCCAGCCGTTGCCCGCATACACGGCCGCGAGCGAAATGCCCGCCACCGAGGTGGGCAACGCGAACGGCAGATCGACGACCGCATCGACGATACGCTTGAACGGAAACGTGTAGCGCACCAGCACCCACGCGACGAGAAAGCCGAACACCGCGTTGATCAGCGCGCCGCCTAGCGCCGAGAAAAACGTCAGCCGATACGACGCGAGCACACGCGGCGACGTGACCGCGCGCACGAACTGATCCCAGTCGAGCGTCGCGGTTTTCAGAAAGGTCGCCGCCAATGGAATCAGCACTACGACGCTCAGATAAGCCACCGTGATGCCGAGTGTCAGGCCAAAACCGGGCAATGCGCTCGGCTTGCGGAAGGTCAACGTGGTCATGCTGGATACTCGTTCATGGTTGATGCTCGCGCGGTTGTTCGTTTTGCCGTGCTGCCGTACTGCGGTACTGCCGCACTGCTGGCCACCGGACCCCGGTTAGCCGAGCGCGCCCATTGGGCGCGCCTTTTTCCCCTGGCTGTGATTCAGGCGGTGGTTCTTACTGCGGCTGATAAATCGAATCGAACACGCCGCCGTCCGCGAAATGGGTCTTCTGCGCGTTGGTCCAACCGCCGAACGAATCGTCGATCGTGTACAGCTTCAGCTTCGGAAACTTCGCGGTCAGATCGGCGGGCACCTTGCTGGAACGCGGACGATAGAAATTGCGCGCGGCGATCTCCTGACCTTGCTCGCTATACAGGAAGTTCAGATATGCCTCGGCCAGCTTGCGCGTGCCGTGTTTGTCGACGACCTTGTCGACCACCGCGACCGGCGGCTCGGCCAGAATGCTCACCGACGGCACCACGATCTCGAACTTGTCCGGACCAAACTCCTTCAGCGCGAGGAACGCCTCGTTTTCCCACGCGATCAGCACGTCGCCGATACCGCGCTGCACGAAGCTCGTGGTCGCGCCGCGCGCGCCCGAATCGAGCACGCCGGCGTTCCTGTACAGCTTGCCGACGAACTCCCTGGCCTTCTGGTTGTTGCCGCCCGGTTGATGCTCGGCGTACGCCCACGCGGCCAGGTAGTTCCAGCGCGCGCCGCCCGAGGTCTTCGGATTCGGCGTCACGATCGACACGCCCGGTTTCACCAGATCGTCCCAATCCTTGATGTGCTTCGGGTTGCCCTTGCGCACCAGAAACACGATCGTCGACGTGTACGGCGATGCGTTGTCCGGCAGACGCTTTTGCCAGTTCCTGTCGACGAGCCCCTTGTTCGCGAGCGCGTCGATGTCATAGGCGAGCGCAAGCGTCACGACGTCGGCCTGCAGTCCGTCGAGCACCGAGCGAGCCTGCGCGCCCGAGCCGCCGTGCGACTGCCTGAAGGTGACGGCTTCGCCGGTCCTGGCCTTCCATTCCTTGCCGAATGCCTGATTGATGTCCTGATACAGCTCGCGCGTCGGATCGTAGGACACGTTTAACAGCGTGGTGTCGGCGTGCGCGACGCCGCTTGCGCCCAACATGCCGAACGCACCCGCCGCGCCGACGGCGAGCGCCGCGATCAGTTTTCCGGTTCGAGCCGCAAGCCCCATATGCCGATGGTTCATTTCAATTTTTCTCCGCGTGATGGTCCGCTGATGAGCGTCTGGTGTTGTTCTGCGTCGCGGTCACGTGCACATGAGCGCCAACCGGAGGCCAGTCTATCGAAGCGCTTTCATTATTAAAAATAATGTTTCTTCATTTTTTAATACTCAAAAGTGGTAACGACAGATGCGCCGGCGGTTGGGACGCCGACAACGCCGTCATGTCGCCGATAAACGACGCCCCAGCGTGGCCCTTGCGCCGAACTTAAAGTAAAGCTTGAAATGCGCCGAATACTGTATAAAAATACAGTCACCTGTTCATACATACAGTGGCCATGACAAAACTCACCGCACGACAGCAGCAGGTTTTCGATCTGATCCGCCGCGCGATCGAACGCACCGGCTTTCCGCCCACTCGCGCGGAAATTGCCGCCGAACTCGGGTTCAGCTCGGCCAATTCCGCGGAAGAGCATCTGCGCGCGCTGGCGCGCAAGGGCGTGATCGAACTCGCGGCCGGCGCGTCGCGCGGCATCCGCCTGCTGTCCGGGCAGGAGGACGCGCCGTATCAGTTCACCCTGCCGCATGCGGGCCTGATGCAGTTGTCGTTGCCGCTGATCGGCCGGGTCGCGGCGGGTAGCCCGATCCTCGCGCAGGAACATATCTCGCAGCACTACGCGTGTGACCCGGCGCTGTTCTCGAGCAAGCCCGACTACCTGCTGAAGGTGCGCGGCCTGTCGATGCGCGACGCGGGCATTCTCGACGGCGACCTGCTCGCGGTGCAAAAGCGCACCGAAGCGAAGGACGGCCAGATCATCATTGCGCGGCTTGGCGACGACGTGACGGTCAAGCGTCTGAAGCGCCGGCCGAACGGCATTGAACTGATCGCCGAAAACCCCGATTACGACAACATCTTCGTGGAAACCGGCAGCGCCGATTTCGCGCTCGAAGGGATCGCGGTCGGGCTGATCCGCCCCAGCGAGTTCTGATCTTTCGCTGTCGCCAGAACGCTTGCGCCGGTTTGTCCGACCCAAGCCGCATTTACGCCTGCATCTACGCCCGCATCTACGCCGAATCGCCTGGAGAGACTCATGGAACGCCTTGCCCGCCTGTTGCCCTTTCGCCAGTTCGGCCGTCTGCGCCATCTGCGCAAGCTCACGCCCTGCGCGCTAATCGAGGCGCCCGCTGCGCGCACGCCGTCGCTGTTCGACGCGGCTGCCGAAGCTTCCGGTCTGCCGTCGTCGTTGCCGGCGTTCGCGCGCGTGTCGCTGAATTCGGCGCTGAACATCGCCGAGCCCGCGCGTCGCGCGCCGGTGCGGGTCTATCATGGACCGTCGCGACTGATCATGGTCGGCACGGTCGACGCCGTATGCCGTATGATCGATCGCTGCATAGCCGACGAAGCCAACGTGCACGGCGCGGTGTTCGAAGCCTGAGCGAATCCTGAGTACGCATGCAACAAGCACTTCGGATGTTCAGAGATTCGCGTGGGATGGGATCGTTCCGACCTCGCCGTGCTCGACGTTGATCATCACTGACGTGGAGTCCCATTCGATGCCAATTCGGAAACGCACACAGGGCAGCGCCACCCGGCCGCTGCTGATCACGCTGATCGTGGTGATCGTGATTGCCGCGCTGGGCTTTATTTATGCGTCACCGTATCTCGCGGTGAACAATCTCAAACGCGCCGCCGATGCGCGCGACGTGCAAACCGTCAATCAGTACGTGGACTTTCCCGCGCTACGCGATAGCCTGAAGCAACAGGTGGGCGCCATGCTGACACGCCGGCTCGAGGCGGATGCCGGCAACAAGATGGCCACGATCGGCGCGGTGATCGGCGTGACGCTGATCGGCCCGCTCGTCGATGCCTATGCGACACCCGACGGCGTCGCGGCGCTGCTGAACGGCATGCCGCCGCGTGGCACGCCGGGCGAGCAACCGTCCGCGCCGCCAGCCGCGGGCGGCGAAGCGCCGGCCGCACCAGCCGCGGGCGACACCACCACGCAGGCAAGCGCACCGCCGCCCGGGCGTCAAAGCACGGCCGGCTATCGCAGTCTCAACGAGTTTGTCATCACGTACCGGCGTGGCGAAGGTAACGCGAATTATTCGGCAATCTTTCGTCGCGAAGGTCTGGTCACGTGGAAGCTCGCGGCGATCAATCTGAACGAGTGAGATGAAGCCTGGCCGGATGGGATGCGTGGCTGGCCATCGGGGCCGGCCACGCGACAGGGTCTATTCACATCTGGGCTAGATGACGGGGCGCGCGGCTTCGCGTCCCTCACTAGCCTATTACGCCGCAGCCGCCTGCTGCTGCTCCTGCGCGGACGAGCACGCCACCAGAATGCTGCACGACACGCGGTCGAGCAGTGGCGTGTTGCCCGCCCCCATCCACCACCGCGACAAACCAGTCCGGCAGCGATGACCCACCACCACGAGGTCGACCTGCAACTCGTTGGCAAGATTGGCGATCTCGTCGATCGGATGACCGAATGCGAAATGCCCTTGCGCGCTCACGCCTCGCTCGGTCAGCCAGTTCACGCCCTCCTGCAGAATCTCGCGGGCCGTTTTTTCGAAGCTGCTGCAGGCGACGTCCGTCAACAGGCCCGCGCTCTGCGCGATGCTCGAACGCATGTCGACGACCGACAGCAGATGCGTTTCCGCCTTCAGTTCCAACGCCAGATCGGCACCGCAACGCAGGGCTTTCCGGCCTTCGCGCGAGCCGTCGTAGCACAACAGGATTTTCTGGTAGCTCGCCATCTGTTTTCTCCATTCGCGCGGAAAGCGCGGTCTGAATCAATCATGGTGCGCCGCAATTCGGCTTGCAAGGGATGGAAAACGCTAAGTGCATACTCGGTGCATGCCGATCCAGTCTGCACAAGCGTTGGGCGACCCGACGCAGCGTTTGCACACGTATGCCGCACTGCAAAACTTCGTTTGCGAACGCTGCGTCGACACACTGCGGGCCTGTTGACGTGCCAGTCGTGCACCGCCAATCAGCGGCGCCAATCGACACCGACGAGCGCATCGCACCCCACGCATGACGCGTTCCCGGACACCCGCTCGCATCAGCGATCCGATACCTGGAGTAAGCGGCTTCGCGTGCGCAATGCGTGCATCGCAGGTATGTTGTGTGTCGTGCGCATACGTTGTGTCTTTTTCCGGAACCTTGCTCGAGCCATGCCCACCGCCCCCATCGAATTCCATCAGGTCAGGAAAAGCTACGGCGAAAAAACGGTCGTCGACGGATTGTCGTTTCATGTGAACACCGGCGAATGCTTCGGGCTGCTCGGCCCCAACGGCGCCGGTAAGACCACGACATTGCGCATGCTGCTCGGCATTGCGGCGCCCGACGCCGGCGCGATCCGGCTGTGCGACGAGCCGATCCCGGGCCGCGCGCGCCTCGCGCGCTCGCGCGTCGGCGTGGTGCCGCAGTTCGACAACCTCGATCCCGATTTCACGGTGCGCGAAAATCTGCTCGTATTCGGTCGCTACTTCGGTATGAGCGCCGCGCAGTGTCGCGCGGCGGTGCCGGGTCTGCTCGAATTCGCTCGCCTCGAGAACAAGGCGGACGCGCGCGTGAGCGAACTGTCGGGCGGCATGAAGCGGCGCCTCACGCTCGCGCGTGCGCTGATCAACGATCCCGACGTGCTGATCATGGACGAGCCGACCACCGGTCTCGATCCGCAAGCGCGCCATCTGATCTGGGAGCGGCTGCGCTCGCTGCTCGCGCGCGGCAAGACCATCCTGCTGACCACGCACTTCATGGAAGAAGCCGAACGGCTCTGTCATCGACTGTGCGTGATCGAGGAAGGCCGCAAGATCGCCGAAGGCGCGCCGCGCGAGTTGATCGAGTCCGAAATCGGCTGCGACGTGATCGAGATCTACGGCCCCGATCCGTTTGCGTTGCGCGACGAACTCGCGCCGCTCGCCGAGCGCACCGAGATCAGCGGCGAGACGCTGTTCTGTTACGTGAACGACGCGCAGCCCGTGCATATGCGCCTCAAGCAGCGCGCCGATTTGCGCTATCTGCATCGGCCGGCGAATCTCGAGGATGTGTTTCTGCGGCTCACCGGTCGCGAAATGCAGGACTGAACCCATAGCGAGACACTTGATGGACGCACGTACTTACGAAACCCACGACGGCACGCCATCGGCGCAAGAACCGTTCGGTGCCTTCCCCGCCAATGCCACGAACTGGATCGCGGTGTGGCGCCGCAATTACCTGGTGTGGAAAAAGCTCGCGATCGCGTCGATGTTCGGCAACTTCGCCGATCCGATGATCTATCTGTTCGGTCTAGGCCTCGGGCTCGGGCTGATGGTCGGGCACGTCGACGGCGTGTCGTATATCTCGTTCCTCGCGGCGGGCACGGTGGCGTCGAGCGTGATGATGTCGGCGAGCTTCGAGTCGATGTATTCGGGCTTTTCGCGCATGCACGTGCAGCGCACGTGGGAAGCGATCATGCATACGCCGCTCACGCTCGGCGATATCGTGCTCGGCGAGGTGGTGTGGGCCGCCAGCAAATCGGTGTTGTCGGGTGTGGCGATCATGCTGGTGGCGGGCGCGCTCGGCTATGCGAGTTTTCCGTCGATGCTGCTCGCGCTGCCGGTCATCGTGCTGGCCGGTCTCGCGTTCGCGAGCCTCGCGATGATCGTGACGGCGCTCGCGCCGTCATACGACTTTTTCATGTTCTATCAGACGCTCGTGCTCACGCCGATGCTGCTGCTCTCCGGCGTGTTCTTTCCGATCTCGCAACTGCCCGGCGCCGCGCAAGCGGTGACTGCCGCGCTGCCGCTCGCCAATGCGGTCGATCTGATGCGCCCGGCGATGCTCGGTCGGCCGATGGAGCACGCGGCGCTCCATGTGAGCGTGCTGGCCGCTTATGCAGTCGGCGGCTTCATCGTGTCGGCGATCCTGTTTCGGCGTCGCATGATGAAGTAAGCCGAACGCGCGGGCGGCGCGTTGCGCCTGCACCCGCCGCAAGACGACGCCGCGTCGGCCGTCGCACGGCGTGTTTGCTATCGTTGCGCGCGCTCAGTCCTCGTCATCGGTCCACGGAATGTCGACGTCGGAGATGAACGCGACCGTCGCGAACGGGCCGCCCTCGTGACGCCCGATCTTGCCATCGGCGCGCTGCCATTCCACCCGGAACACGGTGACCGGATCATCCGCGATCAGCCGCACCGTGCGCAATTCGTCGGGATCGGCGTCCTCGACCGGACCGTCGAGCGAAATCAGCAGCGCCTGTGGCCATAGACCATCGGCGGGATCGTAGATCTTGTCGCCGTCGTGAATCAGCGTGAAGGCTTCCACGCCGATGGTCGCCGACGCATCGACGATCATCTTGGCGAGCGCACGCAACAAGGCGGTCGCTCGCGCCGAGTTCGCCTGACGGATCGCGAGATCACCGCGCGTGAGAGCCTGCTCGAGTTTTGGATTGGTTTTCTGTTGCGCCATGGCTGTGTTGGTCCTATCGCTCTGTCGTGGGCAACGCGCCATCGGGACGACGCGCCGCGTTTCTATTTGGGTCCATCTATTGCCGCTTGTGTGCATCGCAGCATCACGGGCTGGGCGGCAGGTCCGCGGTTCGACTGTCATTGTTCCGCGTTTCCCCTGATCGTGGCGCGCACCATCAGGGTCGTTTTCTCAGGGCCGTCCTTGCCGTCCACCACAGTTTAGGTCGTGATTCGGATTCCGGGAGAACATTTGCCGCTTAGTGCGTGGCAAGTGTCGCATTTCATGCATCGGCTCGCGGGCGCCGCGGCGTACGTTTACCGCGTCCCCCACCGGCGAGCTTCGACGCCTGCGCCCCGACCGGCTTCGCATCCGCGATCCGCGCGATCAGATGGTCGCGAAACGTGCGCACCGACGGGGGCAACTCGCGCCCCGCCATCGTCTGCACCTGGATGCTGCGCTGGCGCATCTGCGGGTCGGTGAGCGGAATCACGACGAAGCCGTCGTCGGCATAGCGGTCGCGCACCGACAGCAGCCCCGTGAACATGATCGCTCCGGACCGCTGCGCGTAGCGATAACTCGCGCCGCTGTTGTTGCAGATCAGGTCCGGCTCGAGGAGGATGCCTTCGAGCGCGCACGCGATGTCGATCAACTGGCGAATCGTCGTGCCCGTCTCCGACAACACGAGCGGATAGCGACTCACCTCGGCGAGCGACAGTTTCGCGCGCGCCGCAAGGGGATGATCGGCGCGCAGCAGCACGAACACCGGCGCGCGTTCGGTGTGCTCGACCTTCACGCCCTTCTCCGGCGCGAGGCTGAACGACAGCGCGATATCGACGTCGCCGTCGCGCACGTGGCGAGTGGCGTCGGCCGGCGACATCACGGTCAGCGTGAAATCGATGCCGGGGTGCTCGGCGCGGAAATCCGCAATCGCGGCGGGCAGGAAGTCGACCGCAAAACCCTCGGCGGTCGCGATCTTGATCCGGCTGCCGTGCAAGCTCGCGAGGCCGCTAATCTCTTTCATCACGTGCTCGGCTTCGAGCAGGCTGCGTTGCGCGTACGCAAGCAGCCGCTCACCGGCCTCGGACAGTGCCATGCCGCGCGGACGCCGCTCGAACAGCGTCACGCCGAGCTCGCTTTCGAGCCGCACGATTTGCCGGCTGATCGCCGATACCGCGACGTGCAGCCGCTCGGACGCGTCGCTCAGCGAGCCGCCGCGCGCGACTTCGACGAAATAACGCAACGCGATGCCATGCAGTGAACGTGCCATCCTGGACGCCTCGATCGAATCAGTTGCAACGGTGCCATGGGTGGGCGGGTGCCGCGGTTCGAGCCGACGCGCGACGCTTTGCTTTTCCGGCAAGGCAAGCTTCGAAACATGATCATTGTGACAAAAATGGCGCGCTTCTAGAATCGGTCGCAATCACGTTGCAGACGATTCGCCTGAACGCCGCGCCGAGCATCGAGCCTCGCGGCCCTCCGCCCCTTCACCCATCCCCCGCATCGGAGACATCGACATGAGCCGCAACCAGGCCATCGAGCTTGCCACCCGGCACTTCGAATCCGGCGCTTTTCTCGCCGATCTGAACCGTCGCGTCGGTTTTCGCACCGAAAGCCAGGAAAGCGATCGCAGCGCACTGCTGCTGTCCTATCTGACCGACGAAATCCAGCCCGAAGCGGAGCGCCTCGGCTTCAGCACGCGCATCGTCGATAACCCGGTCGATGGCTTCGGTCCGTTCCTGATCGCCAACCGTCACGAAGGCGATCATCTGCCGACCGTGCTGATCTACGGCCACGGCGACGTCGTGCGCGGCTACGACAGCCAGTGGCGCGCGCCGCTGACGCCGTGGGCGGTGACCGTGGAAGGCGAGCGCTGGTTCGGTCGCGGCACCGCCGACAACAAAGGCCAGCACTCGATCAACCTCGCCGCGCTCGCGAGTACGCTCGCCGCGCGCGACGGCAAACTCGGCTTCAACACGAAGCTGTTGATCGAGATGGGTGAGGAAACCGGCTCACCGGGGCTCGACGCGATCTGCCATGCGCATCGCGACGAACTCGCCGCCGACGTGCTGATCGCCTCCGACGGTCCGCGTCTCGCAGCGCGTTGTCCGACCGTGTTTCTCGGCTCGCGCGGCGCGGTCAATTTCAGGCTGTCGCTGAACCTGCGCGACGGCGCGCATCACTCGGGCAACTGGGGCGGCTTGCTGCGCAATCCGGCGACGGTGCTCGCCAACGCGCTCGCGAGTCTCGTCGATGCGCGCGGCGTGATCGCAGTCGACGGCCTGCGTCCGCCGCCGATCCCCGAGGCCGTGCGCCGCGCACTTGCCGACATCACGGTGGGCAACGGTCCGGGCGACCCCACCGTCGATGATAACTGGGGCGAGCCGGGTCTTTCCGCGCCCGAGCGCGTGTTCGGCTGGAACAGCTTCGAAGTGCTGGCCTTCAAGGCGGGCAATCCGGAGAACCCGGTCAACGCGATTCCGCCGTCGGCGTTCGCGGTCTGCCAGTTGCGTTTCGTGGTCGGCACCGATTGGGAAAACCTCGGCGAGCACCTGCGCGCGCATCTCGATGCGCACGGTTTTCAGCTGGTCGAAATCGACGTCGAACGCGGCGCGCCTGCCACGCGGCTGGATCCCGACGATCCGTGGGTCACGTGGGCGATCGCGTCGCTCGAAGCGACCACCGGCAAGAAGACCGCGCTGCTGCCGAATCTCGGCGGCACGCTGCCGAACGAGGCATTCGCCGACACGCTCGGTCTGCCGACGATCTGGGTGCCGCATTCTTATCCGGCCTGCTCGCAGCATGCGCCGAACGAGCACCTTCTGGCTCCGGTGGTGCGCGAGGGCCTGCAGATGATGGCGGGACTGTTCTGGGATCTCGGCGAGAATTCGCCGCTTGCGGCGAAGCGCGAGACGGTGGATACGGCAAAGGCCGCGGGTTGAGTTCGGCCGACGCCGAGTGATTCGCCGCGCCTTGCGCGGCCGCCCCGGCAATCGACCGGGGCCACCGCGGCAAGCGCGTCGCGCTTACCTCGACATCAAGGCGCCGGATTCGGCTGCAGCTCGTGCAGCCTGTCGATTTCCGCCAGCACTTCCGGCGACAGCTTCACGTCCGCGCTGGCGATGTTTTCCTTCAATTGTTCGAGCGAGGTCGCGCCGATCAGATTGCTGGTCACGAACGGCCGGCTATTGACGAACGCGAGCGCGAATTGCGCGGGGGTCATGCCGTGGCGCTTCGCGAGCTCGACGTAACGCGTGGTCGCCTGCACGGCTTGCGGCTTGCTATAGCGCTGGAAGCGCTCGAACAGCGTGATGCGCGCGCCGGCAGGACGCGCGCCGCCTTCGTACTTGCCCGACAGCCAGCCGAACGCGAGCGGTGAATACGCGAGCAGACCGATGTTGTCGCGATGCGCGTACTCCGACAGACCCACTTCGTACGTGCGGTTCAACAGGCTGTACGGATTCTGGATGCTGACGATGCGCGGCAAGCCGAGTCTTTCGGCCGCGCGCAGAAACTGCGCGACGCCCCACGGCGTTTCGTTCGACACGCCGATATGGCGCACCTTGCCAGCCTTCACGAATTCGGCGAGTACCGTCAGCGTTTCCTCGATCGGCACCGTGTACGCGTCGTCGACCCAGGGATACGACGGACGGCCGAACGTCATCGTGCTGCGATCGGGCCAGTGCAGCTGATACAGATCGACGTAGTCCGTTTGCAGACGTTCGAGGCTGTCGTTGAGCGCCTCGGTCAGGTTCTTGCGATCGAACTGGTTGCCCTCGCCGCGAATATGACGCGGATTGTGCGGCTGACGCGCGGGGCCCGCGATCTTGGTGGCGAGCACGATCTTCTCGCGCGCGCTCCTGTGCTGCGCGAGCCACGTGCCGATGTAGCGCTCCGTCGAGCCTTGCGTTTCGGCGCGCGGCGGCACCGGATACATTTCCGCGGTATCGATCAGGTTCACGCCGTGATCGAGCGCGTAGTCGATCTGCGCATGCGCTTCCTGCTCGGTGTTCTGCTCGCCCCACGTCATCGTGCCGAGACCAATCAGGCTAACCTGCACGTCGGAGTCGCCGAGTCTGCGGTATTCCATCTAACTTGTCCTGTTGAAGAGGTGAACGGAAAGCGCAGACGTTATCACGCCGGCGCATTACCTGCAGCAAGGCTAGAATGCGGGGCCATGCGTTGCAGCGCGCCGCCTGGTGCTTGCGCGTTGCGCGCTTTGCGCTCTCGATGCGCGTTTCATCATGACTTCGTTGCCATGAATCACGAACACCTCGAATTGCTGGTCACGCGCGTGATGCCCTACGGGAAATATAAAGGCCGCGTGATCGCCGACCTGCCCGGCCACTATCTGAACTGGTTCGCGAGCCAAGGCTTTCCGCCCGGCGAGATTGGCCGTCTGCTCGCGTTGATGCACGAGATCGATCACAACGGCTTGAAACCGCTGCTCGCCCCCTTGCGCAAACCGAAGCCCCTGGAGCGTTGAGACCGTGGCCGTGAAAGCGTTGCCAGGCCGGCTGAAAGTCGCGGCGCAGGCAAACTGCAAGCAATGTAGGACAGTACAAATTCATACAGGTTTTTTCTTGCGGATCGCGTTTGCGTGGCCTTTAATCGGCATAGGTCGTCGCGCTGTGAAACGTCGAGAGTGAAGCGGATCAGTCGTCATTCGCTGAACAATTTCGATGTGTTCCGGCGCCGTGCGATCCCCCCGCCTTCGTGATTCCCTGCATGTCCATGTCGCAATTCAGCCTGTCGGCGTTGCTCGAATTCATCGGCCACGATCTGTCGCCGGTGCGCGCGGTCATCCTGTTCTTCGTGATCGGCTACGTCGTGGTCGGACTGCCTGTGCATTTTCGCCAGGGCGCCGCCTCGCGCGACATCTGGGGCACGGCCGCCGGCGTGACGATGGCCGCGATCTACGCGGCGTTCATTGCCGGCGTGTACCCGTGGCTGCATCACGTATCGGTGATCGCGCGTTGAGTGTCGGCCGCCAACAGGTGGGGTCCGAGACCTTCCCATAGCGGTTCACGCAATTCGCCTCGCGGCTGCCAGCGCCGCATCGACGTTCGATACAACGGTCGGCGCATCTGTGCGGAACTCGCGGTACTGACACGCCGCATCGTCTCGCGAAATGCGAGGCAACGTTCGTCTCACTCGAGCCCGCAATGCGCGAGCATGCGACGCACGTTCGCTTCGCAAGCGTCGACCAGCTCCTCGTCTCGATCTCGATCATCACGCCCGCGTGTAGAACGCGCCGCCAGTGCGTTATCAACGCATCGTACGCGCGCTGACAGCGGCCCAGCTCGCCGAGGTGGCAGCCGAACGCCACGTCGTAAAAATGCGCGAGAAAATCGATAGACAGAATGTAATGGCGAGCGGCGGCCATGATTGATGCGCGCGTTCGGCAGCGCGAGATGAATGAGGCCGACGTTGATGAAGTTGAACGGGTATTTGTCGGCAAAGCGCGCGAGCGCGCCAAGCGATTCCGCCTCGTTGTCGCGCATGCCCTGGCGATACAGCACGTTGCCTTTGAGCAGATGATCGAACGGGGCGGGCACGCGAATCGCTTCCGACTTAAACGACGAATCGTCCGATGGAAGTTAGCAGCCACTGCCTTCAGTAACGTATCAGATCGTTAACGAAGTGTTACCGCAACGCCGCTCGGTAATGCGCGAGAAGATTGGCGAAACGGTCGAACGTCGCGGCAACGGCTCGCGTGGTCGAAGCCCCGAGCGCGCACCGCCGCGCCGGCGCCGGTAACGCTCGGACACAAACGCGGCTGAACTCCGTTGCGCGCGGTTTTTCTGAGGTTTACGTGAAGGGAAGGAGAAAATCGTGACCAGGCTCATTGCATCGATGACGCTGCTAGCGGCCGCGGCAGCGAGCATCACTGGATGCGTCGTCGCGCCGCCAGCGGGCTACGGCTATGCGCAACCCTACTATCCCTACGCGTATGGACCGCCTTACTACGGACCGGCGTACGGCTCGGTTGGTATCTATGGCGGTTTCGGAGGGTCGTGCTGCTATTACGGACATGGGTATTGGCACGGGCGCGGCGGATGGCATGGCGGTGGCGGGCACGGCGGGCACGGCGGATGGCATGGCGGGGACGGCGGATGGCACGGTGGCGGATACGGCGGCATGCACGGCGGCGGCAGCTCGTGGAGCAGTGGCGGCGGGATGGGGGGACATGGACATTAAGGCATTAAGGCATTGACGCATTGACGCATTGACGAACCGGTGCCCGCCTCTGTCGCGACAGTGATATGGCTCCAGCGCCCGGCGGTTTCTGGCCTTGCGGTAAAATTATTGTTTTGATTCAAGCCGCCTGGCCGCTCCATGTCTTTACCTCGCACTCCCAGCCCCCGCCGCGTGTCCGTTGCCCCGATGATGGACTGGACGGATCGCCATTGCCGCTCGCTGCATCGAATGATTTCGCGCCATACCTGGCTTTACACGGAGATGGTGACGACCGGCGCGCTGCTGCACGGCGATGTGCCGCGTCATCTCGCATTCACGCCCGACGAAGCGCCAGTCGCGCTGCAACTCGGCGGCAGCGAGCCCGACGATCTCGCGCGTTCGGCCAAGCTCGGCGAGCAATGGGGCTATGACGAAATCAACCTGAATTGCGGCTGCCCATCCGAGCGCGTGCAACGCGGCGCGTTCGGCGCATGCCTGATGAACGAGCCGCAACTCGTCGCCGATTGCGTGAAGGCGATGCGCGACGTCGTATCGGTGCCAGTCACGGTCAAGCACCGCATCGGCGTCGATACGGTCGAGGAATACGGCTTCGTCCGCGATTTTGTCGGCACGATCGCGCAAGCCGGCTGTGAAGTCTTTATCGTTCATGCGCGCAACGCGATCCTGAAGGGCCTGAGCCCGAAGGAAAACCGCGAGATTCCGCCGCTCAAGTACGACTACGCGTATCAGTTGAAGCGCGATTTTCCGCAGCTGGAAATCGTCATCAATGGCGGTATCAAGACGCTCGACGAAGTCGACGCGCATCTTCAGCACGTCGACGGCGTGATGCTCGGGCGCGAGGCGTATCACAACCCCTACCTGCTCGCCGATGTCGACGCGCGCTTCTACGACTCCGCGCAGGCGCCGCTGACGCGCGAGCAGGTCGAAGCGAAACTGATCGGGTATTGCGCGACCGAAATGGCGCGCGGCACCTATCTCGGCGCGATCATGCGCCATGCGCTTGGGCTGTATCGCGGCGAAGCGGGTGCGCGTGGTTGGCGTCGAGTTTTGTCCGACAGCAAGCGACTTGCGGCCCGTGATCTGACCATCTTCGACGAAGCAAGACAGCATCTGCGCGAGCCCATCGAAATTTTTGAATAAAGGACTAGGCAAACCACCACCTAGTCCCTATAATCTCGTTTCTTCGTCGGCGAGACAGGTTTTTAGAGCAAGTCAAGCGGATGTTAGTGGTGGCTGTAGCTCAGTTGGTAGAGTCCAGGATTGTGATTCCTGTCGTCGTGGGTTCGAGTCCCATCAGCCACCCCAGAGAATTCAAGCACTTAGCCCAGCCCTCACCGGCTGGGCTTTTTGCTTTCTGGGTCTGTGTAGGCATTTCGCGTCAACGCGCAGCCGGTTCCGGTGTCTGGCCATGGCATGACAATCACGAGGTCGACTACCTCGCGCGGAGGTCCCATCATGCCCGTATTTGGCTTGCTCATCGTCGTCTGGCTCAGCGATGTCGACCGCGAAAGGCTCACGGAAATTGCCGGACGCGCCGATGCACCCACCGAGCGCCTCGGGGCGCGCCTGCTCTCGAAGGCACTGTTGCTTTACACGGGGGGCGAAACTATTGAGCGGCAGGAACCCAGGGCGAGCGTCACGCGCGAAGGAATGCCGGGCAGGCGGTATTGCGCGCCGAGGTCGAGCAAGGGATAGCACAAGCGCGGCGCGCGTTCTGGTGGCGCCGTGGCGAGGTGCGCCACGCAATCCCGGTTATCGTGGACTCCGGCGGGCTCACATGGCTGTCCCCGCCTCTGCCAGGGCGAAACGTGAGATGGGCTGCCGCTGCGGGGTTTCCAGTTTCCCGACACAACAAAACGGGCCCCTTCCCCCACCAGAAGCGCCCGTCTGACGCGTCGGTCCATATACGCGCATGTCAGCGCACCCGCCACCGCGCTACGCGCGATTCTGGCGCGTCCTGCCGGCGCGGCGTTTCCCCCACAAACTCTTCGCTCATTTACTCAAATGAGGAAAAGCGCGTAGCCTCCGGGGCGATCCATCCGCAGCCGGGAGTGTCCGTGCTCAGCGCCGTCGGCGTTGCAGCTCATCCGCAAGCGCATTCGCAGCGTCGGCTGTATCGTTCAGCGGATTGGCCCGGCAGTAGTTCGTAACCCACAGAAAGAGGGATTGGCTATCCGTTCCGGCGATGAGATCGATGCCTGTCCCCGAGGCTAGGCCCGAGAGATATCCGGCGAGCCAAGCCTCCTGCGCTACGCTCTCGACGGATGTAGACTGGCCCGGGGCGTGGCTCTCTGTCCATTTTCCGCAGCTTCGCATGCCCCGGATTGAGATTGCCGATGCATTCCCCGATGCGGCGAGGCCGGCCAAGCATACCAGAAGCGAAACTAGCGTCGTTTTGCTTTTTTTCATCGTTGGCAGTTTCGACTCAATTCCTCAAACGAGTGCCTGAGTATAAACTCGGCCGCGTCAGACACAACCGGAGGCGCGGCGTGGAAGTTATCGCGGTTCCAAATCAAAAAGGCGGTTCGGGAAAAACGACGATCGCCACGCATCTCGCGCGGGCGCTCTAGCTCGACGGCGCGAGCGTGCTGCTCGTCTCGACTCCGGTCCACAGGGCAGCGCGCGACTGGGCCGACATGCGCGAGGAGCAGCCGGTGCCGGTGGTCGGCATCGACCGCTCGACGATCGAGCGCGACCTGAAAAGCGTCGCGGCGCACGA
The DNA here is from genome assembly GCF_014397645.1 of Paraburkholderia sp. 31.1. Lineage (NCBI taxonomy): Bacteria > Pseudomonadati > Pseudomonadota > Betaproteobacteria > Burkholderiales > Burkholderiaceae > Paraburkholderia > Paraburkholderia sp. 31.1. The sequence continues at coordinate 968 of NZ_VZQN01000046.1, read as the reverse complement.
CTTCATCGTGATCGATGGCGCGCCCCAGGCGGCCGACCTCGCCATCAGCGCGATCAAGGCGGCGACGTTCATCCTGATTCCGGTGCAGCCCTCGCCTTACGACGTTTGGGCGACGGCCGATCTTGTCGAGCTCGTCAAGCAGCGCATCGAGGTCACGGACGGAAAACTGCAGGCGGCGTTCGTCGTTTCGCGCGCGATCAAGGGCACACGCATCGGCGACGAGATCACCGGCGCGCTGGCCGATTACGGGCTGCCAGTGCTCGAATCGCGCATCACGCAGCGCGTGAGTTATCCCGGCACGGCCGCGAGCGGCACAACCGTGCTCGATGCCGAGCCCGCCAGCGACGCGGCGGCCGAGATCCGCGCGCTGGCCGGCGAGATCCGCGCGAAACTCAGTTGAGTAACGGAGTAAATCATCATGTCCACCAGAAACGGAACAGCACTGAAAGCGGGCAGGCCGAGCAAGGCACGCGCCGCGGCGCCGGCCAATGTTTTCATCGAGCAGGAAAAGCCCGTGCGCGTGAATTTCGACCTGTCGCGCGCCGAGCACACGAAACTGAAGGTTCACGCGGCCATGCACGGCAAGTCGATCGCCGACGTGCTGCGCGAATTTGTTACTCAGTTGAGTGATTGAGTAAATAAGCGGGCGTGCATGGGCGCTTGCGATACCGATAGCGCGCGTGGATCGATCCGTCGATAATCGGTCACGTATCCCGGCCGGATTGCGCCTCGCCTCTTCAGGAGCACCGGACTGTGGTTTGGTGAGGGACGCCATTGCGTCGGCGGTGCGTGCCGGTACGCCGGGATATCGAAGCGCGCACCTCCAATTCCATTTTTCACGACTGGGTTATCCATTTAACCGGAGTTGAGCGTAGACTGGGGCAATGGAACTTCCTCATGCCAGCACCCACTATCCTAAGTCCCTTGGGGAGTTTCAGGCTTGGTTCCCGACTGATGCAGACTGCCTG